>JAFGNZ010000392.1 GCA_016926755.1 Myxococcaceae bacterium
ACGAGGCACCTACGAGTACCAGAGCGAGTTCGCGCGCAAGTACGTGGCCCAGGGGCTCGAAGAGGGCCTCCAGAAGGGGCGAGAGGAGGGGCGAGAGGAAGGGCGCCATGAGGGCGAGCGGGCAGCCTTGTTCGAGGTGCTCGACGCCCGTGGGCTCAAGGTGGATGCGAGGACACGCCAGCAAATCATGGCCTGCACGGATCTCTCGCAGCTCAAGGTCTGGCTGCGCAGGGCCGTCACCGTGGAGTCTACCCAGGAGCTCTTCGCTCTCGGGGCCACCGCCAGGCCCGCGGCGCGCAAGGCCGCCAGGCGCAGCCGAAGCCTCAAGGCCTCCAAGCCCCGCTCCAAGCGGTGACAGGTCTCCACGTTTCACCTCCTCAAATCCAGACTCACCCGACGCGTTGTAAGTAGGCTACATCTCCGAGGATGGATACGAACCGGACGATCCTGATCGCGGGGGGAGGCATCGGGGGGCTGACGCTCGGGGTGGCGCTGCGCCGGGCGGGGTTCTCCGTCCGCATCTTCGAGCGCGCGCCCACCCTGCGGCCCGCGGGCGCTGGCATCACCATGCAGACCAACGCGATCCTCGCGTTCCGGAGGATCGGGCTCGACGCAGCCGTCGCCGCCGCGGGCCATGTGATGCAGCGCGGCAGCATCCTGGACTCCCGGGGGCGCGTCCTGGGCTCGATGCACCTGAGCGAGATGGCCCAGGAGCTCGGCGCGCCGCTGATCGCCATCCACCGGGCCCGGCTCCAGGAGGTGCTCCAGGAGGCGCTGGGGCCCGAGCCGCTCGCGCTCGGCCTCAAGGTGGTGGGCTTTCGAGAGGAGGAGGACGCCGTCTTCGCCCGGCTCTCCGATGGCACGGAGGCCCGAGGCGAGCTCCTGGTGGGGGCCGATGGCCTGCGCTCCACGGCGCGCGCGCAGCTGCTGAACGACGGCGAGCCTCACTACGCGGGCTATACGAGCTGGCGCGGGGTGAGCCAGGTGGCGGGCCTGGCGGATCCGGCCTCCACCTCGGAGAGCTGGGGCCGTGGCCTGCGCTTCGGCATCGTCCCCATCGATCAGGGGCGCACCTACTGGTTCGCCACCGCCAATGCGCCGGTCGGGGGCATTGACGCCCCGGAGGTCCAGGCCGATCTGGCCGCGCGCTTCTCCGGCTGGCACGAGCCGATCCGCGCGCTCATCGAGAGCACGCCGGCCTCGTCCATCATCCGCACCGACATCCATGATCGCCCGCCGGTGCGGAGCTGGGCGCGGGGGCGCGTGGTGCTCCTGGGGGACGCGGCGCATCCGATGACGCCCAACCTGGGGCAGGGTGGGGGACAGGCGGTGGAGGACGCGGTGGTGCTCGCGCGGTGTCTCGCCACCGAGGCGGGGGTGCCGGCGGCGCTCGCCCGCTACCAGGCCCTGCGCATTCCGCGCGCCAATGACTTCGTGCGCCAGTCTCGCCGCCTCGGGGAAGTGGGGCAGTGGCAGAACGGGCTCGCGTGCTGGCTGCGGGATCAGCTCTTCCGGCTCATGCCCGAGAGCAGCATCCGCGCCAACCTCCGCCGAGCCCTCACGTTCACCGCGTGAGCCTGGCGGGCGTCGCGCTCACCCGCTGCGAGAGCCCATCCCCGGGGCGCTGGTGCGCAGCCGGGTGTACAGCGTCTCCGTCAGCAGGAACCAGAACTGCACGTAGCCGACGCTCAGGATGTCCCCATCCCGCAGCGTCACCTCGCGGTCCATGATGATCACCCCGTTGAGGAACGTGCCGTTGCGCGAGCCCAGATCCTTCACCGTGCACCGCTGCTCGGCCTGGCTCCAGCGCAGCACCGCGTGCTGCTTGGAGACCGAGCCCTCCTCGAGCACCAGATCGCAGTCCGGCAGCCGCCCGATCGTCAGCGAGTCCGTCTCCCCCAGCGGCGGCAGCGTGGCGACCAGGAGATCCTCGAACTCGAAGATGAGCGAGAGCATCCCCATCTCGATCGTCCCCCGCTTCGCCAGGTGCGTGGTGGCCAGCGTCTCCGAGGTGGACTCGCCTGGCGGGCGCTGGATCAGCGCGAAGGGCCCGAGTTGATGGCGGAACTTCTCCGCCGAGAGGGAAGCGCCGAGCGCTCGCAGTTCCTTGACCGAAATCACAGTGGGTTCGCCTCAGTAGTTTCCCGCGGTGCGCAGCATGGCCAGCAGGCTGGCCGTCTCCAGGAAGCAGAACTCCGCGTCCCCGAAGCTCAACACATCCCCGTCCCCGATCATGGTATTCGGATCCCGGATGTACTCGGCGTTGATCATCGTCCCGTTGCGCGAGCCCAGGTCCGTCACCACGCACCGGCGCGCCATGCTGTCCCAGCGTAGCACCGCGTGGTGCTTGGAGACGGAGGGGTCGTCGATGACGAGCTCGTTGTCAGGCAGCCGCCCGATCTGCAGCGCTTCGCTTCCTTGAAGGGGGGGCAGGGTGGCCACTTCCAGATCATCGAACTGCTGGAGCAGCTCCGCCATGAGAATCTTGGAGTCCGCCGAGGCGCGCGCCAGCCGGGTGCGCTGGACGCCGAGCCGCATCGAGACCTTCTCCAGGACGGGATCCGGAGGCCGCCGCACCAGGGCGAACGGCCCCAGCTGTCGAGCGAAGTCTTCATTCGACAGATTCCCCGCCAGGGTGCGGACCTCGCGGACCAGGAGCATGCGCTTAGCCTAATGGGTTGCCCGGCTGACCCCCAAGGCCCTGTCTCTGTCAGGTCCGCGCCGCTTTCGTTTGCCCGCTCGCCGAACGTCTCCTACATTTCGAACTTCTGTGTAGGCTGCTCCGTGGCCCCCTGGAGGGAGGGGGCGGGCAGGCGGACACTCATCCGGTCGTGGAAGGAGTTGTATCGATGAGCGGGAACATCCCGATGACGCCCCATGGTCTCCGGAAGCTCAAGGAGGAGCTCAAGCAGCTCCAGACCGTCGAGCGCGGGAAGATCTCTCGGGAGATCGAGGTCGCGCGCGCGCACGGCGACCTGCGGGAGAACGCCGAGTACCACGCGGCCAAGGAGAAGCAGTCCCATATCGAGGGCCGCATCCTGGATCTCAATGACTGGATCGCCCGCGCCGAGGTGATTGACACCAGCAAGCTCAAGGGGGACGCGGTCGTCTTCGGCGCCACCGTGATGCTGCGCGACTCGGAGACGGATAAGGCCGTCACCTACCGCATTGTCGGGGAGCTGGAGGCCGACATCAAGAAGCGCTGGCTGGCCGTCACCTCGCCCGTGGCCCGCGCCCTCATCGGCAAGAAGGTGGGCGACACCGCCACCGTCCGCAGCCCGGGCGGCGAGCGCGAGTACGAGATCGACGAGATCCGCTTCGAGGATCCCCAGGACGACGAGGCGCCGTCCGCCTCTTGACGCAGCGCGGAGCCCGCGGCCGCCGGGGGAGTGGGCTTCTGCTCGCTCCCCCGCTTTCATTCTGTGCGGGACGTCATCCCCGCTCCTTACGATGAGCGCTCGGACCCGCCCTTGAGCCACCCTCTCACCAGCCTCGTTGGACCGCTGCGCTATGCGTGCCAGCGGGACTTCGCCCAGCTCTCCACCGTGAGGGATCTGCGCGGCCTGATCGAGCGGGCCCTGGCTGGCGCCTCGGGCATGGAGCCCCGCGCGCTCTCGCTGCTACGCGCCGCGTTGCCGCACGTGGACCACCCCATGCTCGAGCGGCGCAAGGCCGCGCTGCGCCGCGTCGTCGCCGCGCTGAAGATGAGCGGGCTGGCGCTCCCCGCGGAGCTGGAGCAGGTGATTCGCGGAGGGCCTGGCGCCTCCGTGGAGGAGGAGGAGGGTACGGGAGGGGGCCGTCCCCCGTCGGCCCAGGCGGAGGGGGTTCCGGCCTGGAAGTCCACCGAGCCGGTGATGCCCGCTCCCGCCCCGCTGGTGCTGACGCCCGTTCCGCCGTCCCGGTCCGCCGCCGCGCGCCCGCCGCCTCCGGAGAAGAAGGCCGCCCCGAAGAAGCGCAAGCCCGCCACGGGGGCCGAGGAGTCCCGCGCCGAGGCGAAGCTCCTCTCCATCGCCCCTCGCTCGGGCCCCCTGTCCACCCCCTTGAAGACGCTGGGCAAGCGGCTCGGACCGCGCCTGCTGGCCGCCCTCAACAAGAAGGGCCTGCGGCGCGTGGGTGACATCCTCTTCCTCCTGCCGCGCTGCTACGAAGACCGGCGCAAGCTGAGCACCATCGCCGAGCTGGATCCGGGCCAGCGCGGCGTCACGGTGGGCGTCGTCAAGACAGCCGACTACGTCTCCGGCCGCAATGGGAAGCGCTACTTCAAGGCCGTCGTCGCGGATCGCTCCGGGAGCATCGCCTGCACGTACTTCCACGCCGGTCCCTGGCTCAAGGCCCGCTTCACCGTGGGCAAGCGGCTCGTCCTGTCCGGGGAGGTTCGTGCCTCCATGAGCGGCCGGGAGATGGCCCACCCCGAGCTCGAGCCCGCCGAGGATCTCGAGTCCTCCTCCGTCCACTTCAACCGCATCGTCCCCATCTACCCGGGCTTCGAGCGTGGCGATCAGCGCTCCTTCAGGGAGGTGGCCGCGAAGGTCAGCGAGTCCTACGCGCAGCACCTCGAGGAGCCCCTGCCCGAGGCCCTGCGCAAGCGGCTCGGGCTCATGACGCTGCCCGAGGCCCTGCGCCGCATCCACTTCCCGGCGGATGACTCGGACCTGGCCCAGCTCGACAACCACGTCAGCCCCGCCCACCGGCGGCTCGCCTTCGATGAGCTGTTCTTCCTCCAGCTCGGCGTGGGCCTCAAGCGCCAGGGCATCAAGACGGAGAAGGGCATCGCCTTCAGCGTCTCCCCGGAGCGGCTGGAGCGGGCTCGCGGCGCGCTCCCGTTCCAGCTCACCGGCGCCCAGCAGCGGGTGATCGCGGAGCTGGCCCGTGACATGGCGCGCCCCGAGCCGATGAACCGCCTCGTCCAGGGCGACGTGGGCTCCGGGAAGACGGCCGTGGCGCTCGTGGCCGCGCTGCTCGCGCTGCAGGACGGCTACCAGGTGGCCGTGATGGCGCCCACCGAGATCCTCGCCGAGCAGCACGATCGCAACTTCCGCCGCCTCCTGGAGCCGCTCGGCTTCCGCGTGGGGCTGATCAGCGCGGCGGGCACCCCCAAGCAGAAGCGCGAGGCGCGCGAGGCCGTGGCCCGAGGCGAGGTCCACCTCGCCGTGGGCACCCACGCCCTCATCCAGGGAGACGTCTCCTTCGAGCGGCTGGGGCTCGCCGTCATCGACGAGCAGCACCGCTTCGGCGTGCTCCAGCGCCACATGCTGATGAGCAAGGGCCTCAAGCCGGACGTGCTCGTGATGACCGCCACGCCCATCCCCCGCACCCTGGCGATGACGCTCTACGGGGATCTGGACGTCTCCATCATCGACGAGCTGCCCCCGGGCCGCACCCCCGTCTCCACCCGCGTCTTCAGCGAGCAGCACCGCGCCCGCGTCTACGAGGCGGTGGCCACCGAGATCGCCAGGGACCACCAGGCGTACATCGTCTATCCGCTCGTGGAGGAGTCCGAGAAGCTGGATCTGGAGGACGCCACGCGCGGCGCGGAGAAGCTCCAGCAGGTGTTCCCCCAGGCCCGGGTGGGGCTGCTCCACGGGCGCATGAAGCCCGAGGAGAAGGACGCCGTGATGGAGGACTTCCGCGAGCGGCGCATCCACATCCTCGTGTGCACCACCGTGGTGGAGGTGGGCGTGGACGTGCCCAACGCCTCCGTCATGGTCATCGAGTCATCCGAGCGCTTTGGCCTCTCGCAGCTCCACCAGCTGCGCGGGCGGGTGGGGCGCGGCGCCGCCGTCAGCTACTGCTACCTGGTGGCCAGCTCCGCCCGCTCCTGGGAGTCCACCGAGCGGCTCGCCGTGATGGAGCACAGCAATGACGGCTTCGTCATCGCCGAGAAGGATCTGGAGATCCGAGGGCCCGGTGAGTTCCTCGGCACCCGGCAGAGTGGCCTGCCCGAGCTCGCCGTCGCCAACCTCGCCCGGGATGGAGATCTGCTCTCCCGAGCCCAGGAGGAGGCGCGGCGGATCCTCGCGGCGGATCCCCACCTGCGGGAGCCGGAACATCAGGGGCTCGTGAAGGCCCTCGAGGAGCGCTGGGAGGGCCGTCTCGCGCTCGCTCGGGTGGGGTAGGTCAGCCAGCTATGTCGGGAAGTGTACTCCGTGGAGATCGTCCCCGCGCTTGCCCGCTCGGCGAGGCGGCTGTTGCGGCGGCTGGGCTTCGAGAACAGCTCCCCCGGGTCGAGCACCTGCTCCCCGTGCGCTTCGTCCCCATGACGGGGGAGGCCCAGCACCTGGGTTGAGGCGCTGCCGCGTTGCCCCCGGGCGCCCGGGCCCGTTAACGTTCGTCCATGATCATCTGCCCGGTGTGTGAGCACCAGCAGGCCCAAGGGGACGAGTGCGACAACTGCGGCAAGAAGCTCCAGGCGCCGCGCGTCGCGGCCGCCGTCGCCGTAGCTCCCCTTCCCGAGCTGGAACAGACCCATCACGCCGGAGGGCGGGTGGCGGTGGAGGCTCCGACGATCCCCGAGTTGGACCACACCCGCCAGCAGGCCGGCCCCGACCTGCCGCCCCAGGTGATGCCCGACATGGAGACCACGCGCACCGCGCCGGTGGACAAGGTCAGCGTCGAGGCCGTGCCCGAGATGGACACCGGGCGCGCGGCGGATGACGGCGTGCGCACCGCGGCGCCCACGGGCGCGGTCGTCTGCCGGTACTGTCGCAACGTCCAGGCCGAGGGCCTGGTGTGCGATCGCTGCGGTATGCGCCTGCCTCGCGCCAGGCTCGCCCCGACGGCCACGGCCAAGGGAGGCGTCAACGCCGAGGACCTGACCTGGCTGCCGTGCCAGAAGTGCCGCACGCCCACCCGGCCGAACAAGATCTGTACGGTCTGTGGCACTCGCGTGGTAGCGGACGAGGCATGAGCACTTCGGGTCCTGGTTTCCGGGCGGAGTACGCGTGCAGCGAGGGCTGCGGCTTCCGCGCGTCGCTGTGGGAGGTCATCTACCGCTGCCCGCGCTGCGGCGCGCTGCTGGAGGTGGCGCACGATCTGGAGGCGCTGCGCGCGGTGCCCGCGCAGGAGTGGAAGCGCCGCTTCGAGTCCCGCTTCGGCGGCTCGCGGCTGCCGTACGCCTCGGGCGTCTGGGGCAAGCACGAGTGGGTGTGCCCGGAGCTGCCCGTGGAGGATCTCGTCTCCCTGGGAGAGGGGCGCGTGCCGCTCAAGCCGCTGCCGCGCATGGCGGCCGAGCTGGGGCTGGCGAGCCTGGAGCTCAAGGAGTGCGGCGTCTCGCCCACGGGGAGCTTCAAGGACTGGGGCATGAC
>JAFGNZ010000393.1 GCA_016926755.1 Myxococcaceae bacterium
CCCAAGGGCTGGCGCGTGCAGATCCGCCGCGTGCGCTACCCGGTGCGCAAGGCCACCCAGGCGCTCACCGCGCGCAAGGTGCCCGGCGGCCCCATCCTCATCCACAAGCTGGTGGAGGCGCGCTACCGCCATCACCACGCGCTGCTGGAGGCCGCGCGCCGCCACTCGGGCCTGCCACCTCCCGGCCCCGTGCTGCGCCCGCCTCCGGGTGCGCCGTTGCGCCCCGCCCCGGCCGAGCCCTCGCTGGAGGTGGAGCCCCCGGTCCCCCGAGACGAGCTCGAGGCGGTCGCCCTCCGCGCGGAGGCGGTGGATCCCACCGATCTCGGCCATGCGCAGGCGAAGGTGCTGGCGGAGCAGCCCGCGCTGGCTCAGCAGCTCGACTCCGTGAACGATCTGGACGGCTGAGAGCCGCCGTCGGCGCGCCCGCGCTCGGCGTGATCGTCACGCACATGTTTCCATTGCGTCACGCGGCCGCAAGCGATTGCGGACAGATTGCGTCGCCATGTCACACGTCCTCATCGTGGATGACGAGCGCGATCTCGCCGAGCTCATCGACTTCAACCTCCGGTCCGCCGGCTTCTCCACCCACGTGGCCGCCACGGGCGAGGCCGCCCTCACCGCCGCGCGCGAGCAGCGCCCGGATCTCGTGCTGCTCGATCTGATGCTCCCGGACATGCCGGGCACGGAGGTGTGCCGGCAGCTCCGGGCGGACGCGCGCGCGCGGGACGTCCTCATCGTCATGCTCACCGCCAAGGGCGAAGAGGTGGACCGCGTGCGCGGCTTCGAGGTGGGGGCGGACGACTACGTCACCAAGCCCTTCAGCGTCCGCGAGCTGGTGCTGCGCCTCAAGGCCATCCTGCGCCGCAGCGGCCCGCCGAAGGATGGCCTGGTGCCGCTCACGCTGGGGCCCCTCAAGCTCGACATGAGCGCCCACCGCTTCTACGTGGAGGGCAGGGAGGTGATCCTCACCGCGCTCGAGTTCCGCCTCGTAGAGCACCTGCTGACCCGCGTAGGCCGGGTGCAGACGCGCGAGCAGCTCCTGGAGGAGGTCTGGGGCCTGTCCAGTACCCTCGAGACGCGCACCATCGACACGCACGTGATGCGCCTGCGCGACAAGCTGGGCCCCGCGCGCGCCTTGCTGGAGACGGTGCGCGGTGTTGGCTACCGCATCGTCGAGCCCGGCGCCTCCTGAAAACCGTTACCGATTTGTCACTCTCGAGACGCGAAACAGCCACAGTGGCCCCATAGATCGCCCACGTTGCTCAACACTGGAGTCCTGCACCGTGACCCGAAATCTCTTGATGGCCCTGCTGACCCTGACCTCCGGCGCCGCGCTGGCCCAGACGACCGAGCCCCAGCCCGCCACCGGCACCGCGCCTCCGGCCGAGACCGCGCCGGCACCGGCCGAGGCTCCTGAGGCGCCCGCCGCGCCGTCCGTGGACGATCGGCTGACGACGGCGGAGGGCAAGATCACCTCCATCGAGGAGCAGTACGCCGAGACCAAGACCGACGTCTCCGGGCTCAAGAAGCTCAAGATCTCCGGCTACGTCCAGGGGCGCTACCAGGCACAGCAGGCGCTGGATGACACGGGCACGGGCGGCTTCAGCCGCTTCGCGGTCCGCCGCGCTCGCATCAAGACCACCTATGCGGGCGACTACGGCCAGCTCGTGGTGCAGGTCGACGCGGTCCCCACGGGCGTGTCCCTCAAGGACGCCGAGGCGACGCTCTTCATCCCGGGCACCAAGAAGAACCTGTCGCTCACGGTCGGCCAGATGAAGTGGCCGTTCGGCTACGAGGTCCTTCAGTCCTCCAGCGATCGTGAGTTCCCCGAGCGCTCCCGTGTCGTCGGCGCGCTCTTCTCGGGCGAGCGAGACCGCGGCGTCAGGTTCAACGGCAAGTTCAGCATGCTGCGTGTCAGCGCTGGCCTCTTCGACGGCAATGGCACGAACAACCGCAACTTCATCGGCGTGGACAACGACAAGGAGAAGGACGTCGTCGGCCGCGTGGGCTTCGACATGAAGTGGATCTCGGGCGGTGTGTCTGGCTGGCACGGCACCACGCTCGGCATGCGCACCACGGGGCCCAACCCGGACGCCTTCCGGACGGCCTATGACCGCACCCGCCTCGGCGCGGATCTGCAGCTCTACCTGGATCTGCTCCCGCTGGGCGGCACCGCCCTCAAGGGCGAGTACATCACCGGCACGACCTACCAGCGCAGCGGCGTCGAGCAGCTCGGCGTCCCGGCCAGCGGCTGGTGGTTGCTCCTGGTGCAGACCCTCGGCCTGTCGAACGCGGTCGCCCTCCGCTACGACTACTTCGACCCGGAGAACGGCCGCGCCCCGACGGAGAGCAACGGCCGGCTGGGCTCCAACAACCCGATCGGCACCTTCGGCATCGCGGCCATCCACTACTTCGGCAAGGACGTGAAGCTCACCGCCGCCTACGAGCTGCCCATGACGGCCACCGCCGAGAGCGGCACCGCCGAGGATCCTTCGGACAACCTCTTCACCCTGCAGCTCCAGGTTCGCTACTAGCCAACGTACCCCTCAGGAGACTCATCCCCATGAAGAACTTCCTCAAGTCGTTCCTCGCCGTCTTCCTGCTGGCCCTGCCCGTCGTGGCCCAGGCGGGCACCGTCACCGTCAAGGGCTCGGACACCATGGTCATCCTCACCCAGCGATGGGCCGAGGAGTTCATGAAGAAGAACTCCGGCACCAAGCTCCAGGTGACGGGCGGCGGCTCGGGCACGGGCATCTCCGCGCTCATCAACGGCACCACCGACATCTGCATGGCCAGCCGCCCCATGAAGGAGGCCGAGGTCGAGAAGCTGCGCGGCCGCTTCAACACCACCGGCACGGAGATCTCCGTCGCCAAGGACGGTGTCACCTTCTACGTCCACGAGAGCAACCCGCTCAGCTCGCTCACCCTGGAGCAGCTCAAGGGCATCTACCTGGGCGACATCACCAACTGGAAGGCCGTGGGTGGGCCGGATGCGCCCATCGTCGTCTACTCGCGCGAGAACTCCTCCGGCACCTATGTGTTCGTGAAGGACAACGTGCTCGGGGGTGAGGACTACGCTGCCACCGCGCAGACCCTGCCGGGCACGGCCGCGGTGGTGAACGCCGTCTCCAAGGAGAAGTTCGGCATCGGCTACGGCGGCGCCGCCTACGCCAAGGGCATCAAGGAGCTGAAGGTCAACAACGTGGAGCCGAACGCCGACAACATCAAGACCGGCAAGTACCCCCTGGCGCGTGATCTGTACTTCTACCTGCGCAGCAAGCCGACGGGTGAGGCCAAGGCCTTCATCGACTTCGCCCTGTCTCCCGAGGGGCAGGAGATCGTGAAGAAGGTCGGCTACTTCCCGGTGAAGTAGCGCCGTCACACGATTGTCACGCGAGGCCCTGGCACAAGATGGATAGAGAGACCGTCATGCAGCAGGGTCTCGCGGAAACCATGGTCGCGCCGCCGCTCTCTCCCGCGGCGCGGCGGCGGCAGCTCCGAGAGAAGGTCATCGCTGGTGTCATCACGGCGATGGCCTTCACGGGGATCGCCGCGCTGGTGTTGATCATCGTCTTCGTCGCGAAGGAGGCGCTGGCGCTCTTCCTGGACGCCCACGCCCGCGAGGAGGCGAGCCTCGCCAAGATGTTCACGCCCCAGGTGACACGCGTGGGGCGCCCGGCGGGCTTCGTCTGGCAGCCGGTGTCCTCGGTGCCGAAGGTGAGCATGATCCCGCTCTTCATCGGCACGCTGAAGACGACAGCGGTCTCCATGCTGGTGGCGGTGCCCGTGGGCGTGGCCGGCGCGCTGTTCGCGGCGGAGTTCGCGCCCCGGCGGTTGCGGGAGCTGCTCAAGCCCGTCATCGAGCTGCTGGCGGGCATCCCCTCGGTGGTGCTGGGCTTCTTCGCGCTGATGGTGCTGGCCACCTTCCTGCAGGACCTCTTCGGGTTCACCTACCGGCTCAACGCGGTGGTGGCGGGCCTGGGCCTGGCGCTGGCCATCGTGCCCGTCATCTTCACCGTGTCCGAGGACGCGCTGACGGCGGTGCCCCGCAGCTACCGCGAGGCCTCCCTGGCGCTGGGGGCGACGCCCTGGGAGACGGCCTGGAAGGTGGTCCTCCCCGCGGCGGCCCCGGGCATCCTCGCCGCGTGCGTGCTGGGCTTCGGCCGCGCCATCGGCGAGACGATGATCGTCCTGATGGCCTCCGGCAACGCGGCCATCGTCTCCGCCAGCCTGGGAGACTCGGTGCGCTCGCTGTCGGCGACGATCGCGGCGGAGATGGGCGAGGTGGTGGTGGGCAGCCCGCACTACTCCCTGCTGTTCTTCATCGGCGTGGAGCTGTTCGTCTTCACCTTCGTCCTGAACATGGTGGCGGCCAGCTGGACGAAGAAGGTCCTCAAGCGGCTCACGGGAGGTGCTGGGTGAAGCCCTCGACACGCCGGACCCTGGGCGGCGCGCTCACGTCCCTGACGGGGCTCGCCGCGCTGCTCATCGTGGGGATGCTCGCCATCATCCTCCTGGACGTGATCCGCGGCGGCGCCGGCCGCGTCACCTGGGAGTTCCTCTCCGAGCCCCCCTCCGACGGGATGATGGCCGGCGGCATCTTCCCCGCCCTCTACGGCACCGCGGCGCTCACGCTGCTGATGACCCTGGCCGTGATGCCGGTGGGCGTGCTCACGGCTGTCTACCTGCACGAGTACGCCCCGCACGACTCACGGCTGGCCCGGTGGGTCCGCGTGGCGATCGTCAACCTGGCGGGCGTGCCCTCCATCGTCTTCGGCCTCTTCGGGCTGGGCTTCTTCATCCACTTCGTCGGCGGCGGCCTGGATCGCATGCTCGGCTACCAGGAGCTGCACTGGGCCCAGCCCGGCATCCTCTGGGCCTCGCTCACCCTGGCGGTGCTGACGCTGCCGGTGGTCATCGTCTCCACGGAGGAGGCGCTGCGCGCGGTGCCCCTGGATCACCGCACCGCCAGCCTGGCGCTGGGGGCCACCCAGTCCCAGACACTGGTCCGGGTGGTGCTGCCAGGCGCCCTGCCGGGCATCCTGACGGGCGCCGTGCTGGCCATCTCCCGCGGCGCGGGCGAGGTGGCCCCCATCCTCTTCACCGGCGTGGCCTACTACCTGCCGGATCTGCCCTCCTCGCTGAACTCCCAGTTCATGCACCTGGGCTACCACACCTACGTGCTCGCCACGCAGTCACCGGACGTGGAGGCCACCCGCCCGCTGTTGTACGCCACGGTGCTGGTGCTGCTGCTGCTCACCTTTGCCCTCAACTTCGTCGCTGTCATCATCCGGACCCGCACGCGCCGCCGTGCCGCGAACGCCCACTGAGACGCCGTCCATGACCTTCCAGCCGCCCAGCCCGCGCCTCAAGATGGAGGCGCGGGAGCTGACCCTCCGCTACGGCACCAAGGTGGCCATCAACAAGGTGAGCCTCGCCATCCCGGAGCACCAGGTGACGGCGCTGATCGGCCCCTCCGGGTGCGGCAAGTCCACCTTCCTGCGCTCGCTCAACCGGATGAACGATCTCATCCCCAGCTCCAACCACACCGGCACCATCCTGCTGGACGGGCTGAGCATCCATGACCGGAGCGTGGACGTGGTGGACCTGCGCCGCCGCGTGGGCATGGTGTTCCAGAAGTCCAACCCCTTCCCCAAGTCCATCTTCGAGAACGTGGCCTACGGCCTGCGCGTGGGAGGGATGAAGAACAAGGCGGAGCTGACCACGCGGGTGGAGAAGTCCCTGCGCGGCGCGGCGCTCTGGGACGAGGTGAAGGACCGGCTGGACGAGAGCGCCCTGGGCCTGTCTGGGGGCCAGCAGCAGCGCCTGTGCATCGCCCGAGCCATGGCCGTGGAGCCCCAGGTGCTCTTGATGGACGAGCCCGCCAGCGCCCTGGATCCCATCGCCACGGCGAAGATCGAGGAGCTCATCCACGAGCTGAAGGCCTCCTATACGATCGCCATCGTCACCCACAACATGCAGCAAGCCGCCCGGGTGAGCGACCGGACCGCTTTCTTCTACATGGGGGAGTTGGTGGAATGCGGCCCCACGGAGCAGATCTTCACCAACCCGCGTGAGAAGCGCACCGAGGACTACGTCACCGGGAAGTTCGGGTAGGAGCGAGGGACGCATGCCAGCGACTCACACGGACAAGGCTTTCGAGCAGGACCTGCGCGACTTGCGCGAGCGGCTGCTGGCCATGGGGGCGAAGGTGGAGAACCTCATCGCCAACAGCGTGCGCGCCCTCACCGAGCGCGACTCCCCGCTCGCCGACAACGTCATCAAGTCCGACAAGGACGTGAACCGCCTGGAGGTGGAGATCGACGATCTCTGCCGCCGCATCCTGGCGCTGCGGCAGCCGGCCGCCAGCGATCTGCGCCTCATCACCACCGCGCTGAAGATCGTCACGGATCTGGAGCGCATCGGGGATCTGGCGGTGAACATCGCCGAGCGCGCCCTGGATCTGAACCAGGTGTCTCCCCTGGCGCCCTACGTGGACACGCCGCGGCTGGCGGAGCTGGCCCAGCAGCAGGTGAAGAAGGCGCTGGACGCGTTCGTGTCCAACGACGTGGCGAAGGCCGAGGAGGTGCTCAAGGGAGACGACCTCCTGGATGCCCTCTTCCTGAAGATCTTCAACGAGCTCCTGGCCTACATGATGGAGGACTCGAAGAACATCCGGCGCGCCACCGCGCTGATGTTCATCGCCAAGCACCTGGAGCGCATCGGTGACCACGCGATGAACGTGGCGGAGATGGTCGTCTACATGGTGCGGGGCAAGGACATCCGCCACCCCCAGAGCCGGGACATCCCTCAAGAGTAGGTGCTGGCGCGGCACTTCACGCCGCTGTCACTCCGTTTTCCCGCGGCTGATCCGTAGCGGTCGCGGGGCTGTCGCCGGGCCCTTCTAGCGTGCCGGGCAGGTCGCGCGATGACCGCGCGCCGCTCTGGAGACCACGCATGCCCGTTGCCTCCCTCCTGCTGCTCGCCGCCGCCGCCTTCGGACTCCTCGCCCTGGCCGTGCAGCTCGTCCAGGTGCTGCGCCACCGCCGGGAGCAAGCCCTCCCCCTCCCGAGGAGCGAGGCGCGGCCGGGCATCTCCATCCTCAAGCCGCTGTGCGGCGTGGATGACGATCTGGAGGCCAACCTGGAGCAGTTCGCGTCGCTGGACTACCCGCGCTACGAGGTGCTCCTGGGGGTGAAGGACATGAGGGATCCGGCGTACGCGGTGGCCCGGGCCGCGGTGGCGCGCTGGCCCCACGTGATGCGGCTGGTGCTGCAGGTGGGCGAGCCGGGGCTCAACCCCAAGGTGAACCAGCTCATCACGCTGGCCTCGGAGGCCCGGCACGAGCTGTGGGTGATCAGCGACTCGAACGTGCGCGTGGCGCCGGGCTACCTGGACGAGATCGCGGAGGGGTTCGCGGATCCGACGGTGGGCTGTGTGACGCACCCCATCGCGGGGATCGGCGAGCAGACGCTGGGCTCGCTGCTGGACAACCTCCACCTGGCCTCGAGCGCGGCGGCGGGGGTGATCGCCGCCAAGCGCCTGGCGGACAAGGACATCGTGGTGGGCAAGTCCATGGCGCTGCGGCGCGAGGACGTGGAGGCGCTCGGCGGCTTCTTCTCCGTGAAGGACGTGCTGGCCGAGGACTTCGTCATCGGCCTGTGGGTGACGCGCCAGCTGGGCAAGCGCGTCCTGGTGGCGCGGACGCCGGTGTTCAACGTGTCCTTGAAGAAGCGCGTGGGGGACTTCTTCAAGCGCTACGTGCGCTGGAGCGTCATCCACCACACCTCGGTGGGCATGCCGACGTACCTGGCCCAGGGGCTGCTCAACCCGGTGCCGCTGGCCCTCCTGGGCGCCCTGCTCCAGCCGGGGGCGTCCGCCTTCGCGGCGGTGGCGGCGGTGGCGCTGACGAAGGCCGCCATCGACGTGAGCGTGTTCCGCCTGCTGCGCCCGGAGCCCGTCTCCTGGCAGGCGCTCCCGGCGGTGCTCCTCAAGGATGCGCTGCTCTTCGTGGCGTGGTGCAACGGCCTGTTCAGCCGGACGGTGGACTGGCGTGGAAACCGGCTGCGCGTCCTCCCGGGCACGCGGCTGGCGCCAGTGGAGGCGAGCGCCCCGCTCACGCTCGAGCCGAGCGAGGCCAGCACCCGCGAGGAGCTGCTCGCGGGTTGACCCCGCTGTCACGCAAGGCTCCCGCGGGTTTCACCTGCGCGCCATGAGGGTGTTTCAGCAGGGGCCTATGGATGGAGCATGCCCCTCCAGAAGCTGGCGCACCTCTCGGATCTCCACCTGGACCTGAGCCCCTCCAGCGACGCCGAGGCCCGAGCCCTGGTGGAGGCCCTGCTCGCCGAGCGCGTGGACCACGTGGTGGTGACGGGGGACCTGACACACCAGGGGGGGCGCGCGGAGTTTCGTCGGTTCCGGGAGCTCTTCGCGCCGCTGCTCGACACCGAGCGCCTCACCTTCATCCCTGGGAACCATGACCGCCCGGGAGATGACGTGGTGGGGCAGTGGATGAAGGGACGCAAGGTGTGCACCGTGGAGCGCGAGGGCCTCTACCTCGTCTGCGTGGACTCCACCGGCCCCCACAACCGCTCCTACTTCGCGAGTCATGGGGAGCTGTCTCCGGCGGTGCTGGACGCGGTGGACACGGCGGTCTGCGCCGCGCCGCGCGAGGCCCTGACCGTCATCCTGCTGCACCACCACGTCCTCCCGCTCCCGGAGGAGAGCCTCCCCGAGCGGCTGGCTACCCGGCTGGGCTGGCCCCATGCCGCGGAGCTGGCGCTGGGCACCGAGCTGGTCTCACGAGTCCAGGGGCGCTGCGATCTCATCCTCCACGGGCACCGGCACGTGCCGCGAGAGTTCGACCTGGGCGGGGATGAGAGACGCGCCCTGCGCGTCTACAACTCAGGCAGCTCCACCGAGCTGGGGCGGTTCCGGGTGTTCCACCATGCGGGTGGGCGCCTGCTCGCTCCTCCGGTATGGAGGCGCACCTCGGTCCCGCCGGCGCCCAAGACGGCGCGCCACAACTTCCTGCCCGCCCTGCAGTACCTGGCCGGCCAGCTCAGCACGGCGCTCTTCTGAGCCTGGGCGAGGGAGCGCTGCGCCCCCACCTCTCTGCTTGTCTCGCTGCTCCACGAGCCAGCGGGCTCGGGCCCCTCGCGGTGAATGATGGGGCGACCCAGCGGCGTTCCCTTCGTGTCAGGGAGGAGCTTTGAGTCGACAGATGGACGCTGCGCGCAAGGTCCTCGTCGTGGACGACGACGCGGACTGGCGAGAGTTCCTGAGGCTGAGCCTGGAAGATCTTGGCTACGAGGCGATCGAGGCGTCAGACGGGCAGGAGGCGTTGGACTCGCTCTCGCGTGATCGGTACGGGGTGATGCTCCTGGACCTGAACATGCCGGGGATGAGCGGGCTGGAAGTCGTGGAGCGGATGCCTCGCAATGGGAAGCCTCGCATCGTCTTCCTCACCTCCGCGGCTGCGCAGGACGTCGGCAACGCGCTCAGGTCAGGCCCTCACTACTACCTCCCCAAGGGGGCCAGCCGAGCCCAGCTGTCGCTCCTCTTGCAATCCCTGGAGGCATGAGCCCGAGCTGCCGAACACGGAGGCTGCCTGGCTGGGCGACCCGTCGTAAGATGGCAGCCCTGGAGGGGAGGATCTCATCGCGTCGGAACTTCTCATCGTCCTGCTGCTGGTGCTGGCGAACGGCATCTTCGCCGGGGCCGAGCTCGCGCTGCTGACCCTGCGCAAGACGCGCCTGCGGGAGCTGTTGGATGAGGGGAGCCGCGGCGCCCGGGTGATCGAGGCGCTGCGCTCCAACCCGGAGCGCCTGCTCGCCACGGTGCAGATCGGCATCACGGTGGTCAGCGCGACGGCCGCGGCCTTCGGTGGGGCCTCGCTCGCGGAGCCGCTCGGTGGCTTCCTGGCGGGGCTGGGGCTGGGCCAGCAGGCGGCGGAGAGCGTCGCTTTTGCCCTGGTGGTCGGGTTCATCTCCTACCTGTCGCTGGTGCTCGGGGAGCTGGTCCCCAAGTCGCTCGCCCTGCGCTTCGCGGAGCAGTATGCGCTCCTGATCGCACGCCCGCTGTATGGGGTGTCGTGGCTGATGCGTCCGCTGGTGTGGTTTCTGACGGCCAGCTCCAACCTCCTGCTGCGCTTCTTCGGAGACAGGACGAACTTCTCCGAGGCTCGCCTGTCTCCCGAGGAGCTGCAGCAGCTGGTGGAAGAGGCGTCGAAGACGGGCTCTCTGGATCCCCGGGCTGGGGAGATCGCCTCGCGCGCCTTTGATCTGACGGACCTCACGCTGTCGGCGGTGATGGTGCCTCGCAGCCGCATCGTCGCGCTGCGTCGGTACTCGAGCTCGGAGGAGATCCGGCAGGTGCTGCTGGAGCACGGCCACTCGCGAGTGCCCGTCTACGAGGAGACGCTGGACAACATCGTGGGCTACGTCATCGCGAAGGATCTGCTGAGCGTGGCCTGGGAGGGGACGCTGATCGTCCTGGAGGACGTGCTGCGGCCGCCCTACTTCGTCTTCGAGACGATGCGCGCCATGGACGCGCTCAAGGAGCTGCAGCGGCGCCGCATGCAGCTGGCGATCGTGGTGGACGAGCGTGGGGGCGTCCAGGGGCTGGTGACGATGGAGGATCTCGTCGAGGAGCTGGTGGGAGACATCCTCAGCGAGTCGGAGACGCCCGAGGAGTTCATCCGGCGCGAGGGACCGCACCAGGCGGTGGTACAGGGCACCGCGAGCCTGCGGGAGATCAACCGCGCGCTGGGCCTCGCGCTGGAGGAGGGCGAGGGGTACTCCACGCTGGGAGGCCTCTGCTCCGCGAGGACGGGAGCCATCCCGGAGGTGGGAACGCGGCTGACGCTGGAGGATGGGACGGTGCTGGAGGTGCTGGACTCCACGCCGCGCCGGGTGCGCACCGTGCGCATCCACCTGCCCACGCAGCAGCCGACCGCGGAGCCCTGATATCAAACTTCCTTGAACACCGTGCCGATGGCGCCGCTGCGCTCCAGGGCGTTCTTGATGTCCTCGGAGACGAGGATGACGGGCCACCCCCAGGGCTGAAAGATCTGGGCATCGCCCACCTTGGAGGGATCAATGCGCAGCCCGTGGACGGCGCTGTAGTGGCCGAGGCGCTCGGGCTGGTTGCGCTCAGGGGTGACGTACTGCACTTCGTCACAGGCGGCATCGTCTATGCACTTGACGGTGCGAATGACGTTGAGGACGTAGCGCTTGTCGCGACGGGAACCGACCTTGACCGGGAGGAGCTGCACGTCTCCGGGCGCCAGCTCTTGGAGGAGTGAGGCGAGCTTGGAGCTGACGACGGGCAGGTCGAAGGAGGCGAACGAGAAATCCATGGGGGGGCCTGGGAACTTGATGGCGACCTTGAGCGGGCCGCCAAAGTCGATGGGCTCTCCGCGCATGAGCAGCCAGGGCAGCACGTCTTCTCCGCTGGGCTCTTTCAGGGAGCCCAGCTCCCAGCGGTCCCGGCGGTAGATGTCGTCGCGCAGCTTGAAGTAGCGCTTGGGCATGAGGGTGACTCTGTCTTCAAGGCCCCCGTGTCACCAGCGTATTCTCTGGGAGGTCAAGACCGACAACTTCGATACGTACACACCCGCCCTTCGAGGATTTGTGATCGAAGATCAGGTGGCGAAGTTGCGGCGCGAGCGCGACGTTGCGAGGGCCTGCGGGTTTGGCTTCCGCGTCGGTGTGCTCAGCGAAGCGCACAAGGAGGCGCTGGAAAGCGCGGCCCCGGATCTCAGGGGCCTCATCGAAGTCATGGACTGGTGTTGAGATGACGGACCAGCGAAAAGAAATGACCCTCATCGTCTACGCGCCCGCGCTCATGGGCGACGACAGCCGCCCTGTGGCCGTGGTTCATGGAATGGAGCGTGCCTTCCCTGGCTTGCGCCTGGGGTGGAGGATTAATGAAAAGGGGCAGTTCATCCCCTTGCCGCAGCGCGACGCGACGGTCGCTCAAGAGAGGTGGCACGGGGGATTTCCGCTCCTCAGCAACGACAATGAGAGCGCCCTCGTAACGGTGACGGGAATGGAAACCTCGGCGGTCAGTTCGTCGGGCGGTCAGGCCCAGCTTGAAATCCGTGCAAGGCTGCCTCTGGCGCCAGCGGCCATCGCGGCAGCCGCAGACGTGCTGGAGGTCGTCGCAGAAGCCGCGCGCGCGTACTGGGGGCATGCCACGCCGTTCAGGGCAAGCGTGGACATCGCGCGCCAGACACAGAATCCAGAGCTTGAACCGGAGGCTCCACCCCGAGGGCTTCCTGCGATCAACGTCCCGTGGAACATCCCTTCGCCTGAGCTTCCGCATCGCCTCGGGTGGCTGAACTACTGGTCTGCCGCTGCCGCACAGGCCATCGGGTTCCCGGACACTGCGCGCGACGCGGACTTGCTCTCCCGGGCACGGCGCACAGCATCAGGCGGGTGGGTGGTGCGGCTCACGGATGCGCCGCTCGATCTCGACACCCCCGCGCACCTTGAGGCGCTCTTGCGCGCGTATGAGCGCTTCCCGGAGATTGGCGGGCGCGTGACTCCAGGCTGAGTGAGGCTGCTGGGCGTCTCCTGGCACGCGCCACCGGCCCGAGCGGGTCTACAGGAAGCTGCTGATCAACTGAAAAGCGATATCGCGGAAGCGAAGGCCAAGTGCGCAGGATCCGTGGAGATACGCCGGCCCGGGCATCCGCACTTCGGACGCAAGGTGGTTGTCTCACGCGTTCACATTATCTATGACGGCGAGAGGCTCTTGCCCAATATCCAGGATACTCTCCTCCGTGAAGCAAACCGACTTGGAGTCGAACTCCACTTCCATATCCAGCGATGAATGGAACAAGTCAGATGACTTTGTCCTTCATCTCTTCTCGCCTGCTCCCTTGATGGCCCAAGGCTTTGAGGGGCTGGAAGTCGTGCTAGGGGCCATTGAGTCGATGGATGTGGAGCTGCGCCCGGACAAAATCTATCACACCCGGCGTAAGCGGAAATACTCGCGGCAGGTGCTGCGTGAGCAGATGCATGAGGCGTATGTCGGTGATGTCTTCTACATGATGTTTGCGCGCTCCAAGCCTCCCGACATCATGCTCACACTCTCAAGTTCAGAGTACGAGAATGGGCTCCGCTCCGTCGTAAGTCTGCAGGTGACCCACTTTGACTTCTTCCGTGAGCCCGGTCGCGAGCAGAATCGCGCGGAACACATCGTCACCTTCGTGCGTGCCCTGGCCTCCTGCCTTCCTCTCTCCCACGGTTTGGGGCACAGCCTGGCCGACTTCAAGAAGAGCAGCGACCCGACCGCAGCCAATATTCTCGCCCCGCCGCGCATTCAAGAAGCCTTCTGGCTCAACGTCTATGGCCCCCAGTTGGTGGAGCAGGTGGGCCGCCAGCGCATGCTCTCCACCCCGGCCTTCCATCTCGAGGAACTCCCCGGCGGCGCCGTCCTCTGGCTCACGCGCCCTACCCCCGTGGACTTCGCCTCGGAGGAGGCCCGCCTTGCCCAGGCCCGCGCCCTGGTCCACCTGCGCCCCGAGCTGAGCCTGGACTCCACCCTGGCCGCCCTGCGCCAGCGCTCCCTGGAGTTCACTCCCATCCCCATGGAGTTCGACCCGCTTGTGGCCGACGTCCTCCGCATGGAGGTGGACTTCCAGGGACTGCTCGGCGGCAGGCGCGCGCTCGTCGAGCGCTTCAACCGCTACCACCCTCCCCCCGTCTCCGAGTGGATCCCCGCCTCGCAGGCCCCCGCCCCGGACGTGGACGACGTGAAGGCAGCCGTCGACACCTACCAGGGCCTCTACGCTGAGCAGCTCATCGCCCTGTTCCATGAGGAGGAGCCCCTCGTCCTCAAGGACAGCGTGGACGCCCTGCCTCGCATGGACTTCCGCCTGTGGCACTACGGCTGGCCCGGCAAGGTGGACGTCGAGCAGCGAGAGATCCTGGTCCGTGCGCTCGGAGGCTGGTTGGGCCGCTTCCTCGTGTACTTCCTGGGGGGGCGCTGGGTGCCGCGCAAGCAGGTGGAAGAGGCCGCCGTCATCGTCGGGGCTCGGGCCTGGTTGCCCTTCCTGCGCGCCCGCCATGCCCTCCAGGGCCCGGAAGCTCCACTGGATTACTCCTGCTCCCAGTTCTTCCGCGTGGCCCAGCAGCTCGCCGGGCCCCAGACGCAGCCATCATGAGCTGCCGGCCACAAGCCTCCCCAGGAAAAGCGAAGGGGCTGGAATCACCGGGAGAGTTCCCCAGGGATTCCAGCCCCTTCTATCTGCGCGCGATACAGGATTCGAACCTGTGGCCTTTGGCTCCGGAGGCGAAGGGTCTCCCCGTCCAGCCGTTATCAGCCGTTCACAAGCCCTTGGAAACCTTGGAGGTTCGGAGCCGGGACCTGTCCAACCGTCCCAGCCGGTAGCAGGGAGTCACAAGGCTTTTGCTGCACCCGTGCTGCAAGGTCCGACCCCTCTGGCCCAAGGAAGATGCGGGCGGGGTTCACGTCGCGATGCACGATGCCCAGTGGGGCACCCTTCTCGTCCGTGCAGGTGTGCACGTAGTGCAAGGTGCTGGCAACCTCGGCACCAACGTACATGCAGAACGCGGGGGAAAAGGGCGCCTCGCGCATGAGCGAGTAGCTGATCAGGGTGTTGATCGAAGTGCCCTCGACCACTTCGGACACCACGTAGAGACCACTCTGGACCTCATGGATCCCGAAGATCCGAGCAATCCTCGGGTGTTGCAGGTAGGTGGCGAGGCGTGCTTCCTCGCGGAGCCGCGCTCGCATCCTGGCGAGTGCTCCCGGATCTCGTGACGACGTAGGGGGCACACTGCGGACGATGACCGGCCGGATGCGCTTCTCCGCCGTGCGCTCCCACGCAATGAAGGTCCGTTCCCCAAACTCCGACTGAGCCAGGTCCTCGACCAGCCCTCGCGACAGATCGACCTCATACGAGAGTTCTCCCTGGGCGAAGAGAATCACGCCCGGGACGCTCCAGGGGAGCCTTGCAGTGGCCATGTGGATCGACTCCTCGCAGCGCACGAACGGGCGCCGCAACGGAGCGAAATACTACCCGGCATGTGCTAGAGAAATGAACGACGCTAGAGGTTGGGAACCGCGCGCGACAGCGCTACAGCGTAAGCGGAATCCCCAGCAGGCCCGCCTGGTCGCGGGAGCCCGCCACGTGCCCAACAGTTCTGTCCAACGTGGCTCGGCACGCCTACCGGCCGAACAGTTCTGCGCGACGCGGGCAGGCGCACTCCCTAAGGTCCGACGACCCAAGGAGCGCGCCAGGAGGGCTGGAAGGGTCGGCAGCGCTCCCAGCCTATCGAACACCCGGCACCACGTCGGACAGCGGCCTATGGAGCACGCTCGGGGCAGCGCAGTTCCGACCGTCAACTGATTAGCCTAATCAACAAAGTAAGTCTCATCCAACTCCGGTGTCGGTTCAAAAGCCTCAACGTTCCGACGAAACGCCTCTTCCAGGCGCTTGTTTATCTCTGCCACACAGTAATTGACGACATCGCAAGCTTCTTGATCGAGGTAGAATCTTCGCCTATCAAGCCATTCAATCACTCTGGAGAACAGCATGAGACTGGGCGACTCCTGATGCGCCAATTGACTTAGTTGTTCAATGCGCTGGGTGAGCGCACGGCGCGAGATCACAGACGGCATTTCCGGAATGATGTTTACAATTCCATCATCTGAAATAACGACCGCCATGCAGTTGAACTCTGATGACTCCACATAGCGAACGGCCGAGTTGAATCGTGACCCCCTTGAAGGATCTCCGAGACCTTCCTTGGCGCTCCCGTCCAAGATCACTCCGAACGCATGACAGACGCCATGACTATCAAACAAGATCGCCCCATCAATGCGCGCGAGGCGACTTAAAACAGAGGAATCGATCTTGGATGGCACGATAGGTGTTGATTGACTACGTAGCCGTTTGGCTTCCGCGATTGCACCTTCGGAGATCAATATAATAGTCCCTACGCCAGATCTGCTGGCAAGCGACGCATGAAAAAACAGCTCTTTCAAAACCTCAGGCTCAATATCGGGCAATCTTCTGCGCAAATCATAAATGAACTGCTGAACTGAGAGTGGCGCTCTGGGCATTGTAGGTCTGCCGGCGTCTACACGCATCAGGTCAAGATCTTTCCTCCGGAAGGTCCAATGCGCGCCCCCCTCGAATTCGACAAAGTAGAGTGCTGGATCGGCTTTGCGTTGATCCCAATCTATATCCGCAAGGCCGTAAAGCAGGTGGGCATCTGTTACGCAAAAGTCGGATTCTTTTGCGGTTTCCAGTATTTTTCGTGCAGCGCGCCTGCTGGATAATTCGACGGGTTGTGCCAAACGGTAGCGATATTTCAGTCGCGAATCATCAGGGCGACACAAGACCAGCCTGGAGTGCAAACCCTTGCGTTCATATGTTACCGTTGCCAGTGCATCGCAGTCGTCGAAGAGCGCCATTTCGCCAGTGCCCGGCTTGGCTTGAAGTATGGCTCGCCACATAAGAAGGCGACCGCCTGATCTTATGAGTTCGTTTGGGTCGCGTGGCATCAATACGGATTCTTGAAGAGATATGCGGCGATGAAAATCCGAGACACATTGTTGTATGAACTGGAGCAGCGTTGCATATGGAAGTGTCTTCGGGAATTCGACGGGCACGGGCTCGGCATCCTTGTCGCGGAGCAATTCGACAGGACCAAGGGCATGAGCAGAAAGAAGTGTTACAATGAAGAGCATTCCATCGGCAACTGGAATTGCTGGCGAGGTGATTGCTAAAAACTTTTGAGAGATATACTTCTCTTGCAGGCGCGTGAGGAGGACCCCACGCATCTTGTCCCACTCTGGCTTTGGTCCATTGTTGCGGAGAGTGGATAGTTCTTCGGCGAGGGCCGCGAGCTCGTCTTCCGAAAAGTCGCCCACGTCTGGAATAAGTTCCTGCACGAATACCTGCTCCCCATTCGAGAGGAGTATCAGGCGCACACTAGCTTCAAATGAAGGATCTAGAAGCGAAAACACTCGGCGTGCGTTTCCGTCAGCGATCAGTTGGTACTCGTAGAGATATTGGGATTGGTCGTCCATGATGGCGCCTTCCGAGTACTATGTGCCTTGCAGAGTCCCGCGCTTCAAGTCGAGCCTCCCAGCTTGGTACAGGAGCGCTCCACGGCCCCGGCTCGCCGCGCGCGCTCCATGTACCCAGGCTCACCTCCACCGCTCCACCGCAAGCCCGTTCACTTCCTTCGAGCCCACCGCATGGCCGGGCTTTGAGCCTTCTTGTTTGAAGATGCCCAGATTCCCCCCGGTGATCAGCTCGACGCAGATCGGAACGGTGCGCCCTCCTGGAAGGTGGGCACGGCGATACCGGCCATAGATGCGATCCCCC
>JAFGNZ010000394.1 GCA_016926755.1 Myxococcaceae bacterium
CTCCAGCGCGCCGGACATGGGCGAGACGCTGACGGTGACGGAGGTGACGCAGCCGGCCAATGGCGGCACGGTGACGCTGACGGATGGAGTGGTGACCTTCACGCCGGCGGCCGGCTTCGAGGGCACGGTGACGTTCACGTACACGGTGTCGGACGACAACGGCGGCACGGATACCGTCACGGTCACCGTGCACGTGGGCGACGTCGACTCCGATGGCGACGGGCTGACCAACACGCAGGAAGCAGAGATCGGCACCGACCCGAACAACCCCGACACGGATGGTGACGGCCTGCCAGACGGCCTCGAGGTGGCTACGAGCACTGACCCGCTCGATGACGACACGGATGACGACGGGTTGCTGGACGGCACGGAGGACGCAAACCACAACGGCGCCGTGGACCCGGATGAGACGAACCCTCGCCAGTTCGACACGGACGGTGATGGGCTGAGCGATGGCCTCGAGCGGGGCCTGGCCCAGCCCGAGGGCGAGGACACGGACCTGGCGCGCTTCACGCCGGACACCGACCCGTCCACGACCACGGATCCGCTCAACCCGGACACGGACGGTGACGGTCTGAAGGACGGCGCCGAGGACGCCGATCATGACGGTCGCCTGGACGACACGGAGTCGGATCCGAACGATCCGGACACCGACGACGGCGGCGAGAACGACGGCGTCGAAGTGGACGCGGGCGGCAACCCGCGGGACTACTCGGACGATCTGATCGCGGTGGGCCGTGGCTGCGCCTCGACGGGGAGTGGGACGTTGTTGCCGCTGGCGCTGCTGCTGGCCGTGCCGCTGCTGCGCCGCCGCCGGCTCCTACGCGGCGCGGTGGGGGCGTGGGGGATGCTGGGGCTGCTGGCCGCCGTGCTCGTCGCGGCGCCCGCCAGCGCCCAGCCCGCCGCCCCTTCCCAGGGTATCGACGTGCAGCAGTACAAGCCGGGCCCGGGCTGGAAGGACGTGCTCGGAGTGCACAGCCCGCAGGTGGCTCCGCACATGGGCTGGAACCTGGGCCTGTCGTTCAACTACGCCAAGGACCCGCTCAACTTCCTGAGGCCGCGCACGGACGAGTTCGTCTACGAGATCGTCAAGAACCAGTTCACCTTCGACCTGATGGGCTCTATCGCGCTGTTCGACCGGTTCGAGCTCGGCGTGGCGCTGCCCATCACCTCGCAGAGCTCGGCGTCCACTGCGTCCGTCTCCCCCATTCTCGCTCAGGGCGTGAGCGCCACGGGGATGGGAGATCTGCGCCTGGTGCCCAAGGCGCGGCTGCTGAGCACGGAGGGCGGGCTGCAGCTGGGCGTGGCGGTGCCGGTGCTGCTGCCCACCTCGGGCGGCAAGGAGTTCCTCGGCCGGGGCGGGCTGGCGGTGGCCCCACGGCTGCTGGGTGAATGGACGAGCGAGGGCGGCACGCGGGTGCTGGCCAACGTGGGAGTCAACCTGCAGTCGCAGGAGCAGTTCTACAACCTGAACGTGGGCAGCGAGTTCGCGTACGGGCTGGGAGCGGAGGTGCCGTTCAAGCTGGGCGAGCACCGGCTGGCGGCCGAGGCGACGCTGGTGGGCGCCATCGGGATGAAGGAGACGAACGCCGAGGAGCGGCCGCTGGAGCTGCTGGGCGCGATGAAGTACCGCTTCACGGACACGCTGGCGGCGCACCTGGGCGGTGGCCCGGGCCTCACCCGCGGCTACGGCACGCCGGGCTTCCGGCTGTTCGCGGGCGTCATCTGGACGGAAGGGGAGCGAGCGGCGCCGGTACGGGAAGCACCGCCGGCCCCGGTGTGCCCGCAGGGCCCCGAGGACATGGATGGCTTCCAGGATGAGGATGGCTGCGCGGATCCGGACAACGACGGAGACGGCATCCTGGACGTCAGCGACAAGTGCCCGAGCGTGGCGGAGACGAAGAACGGCTTCGAGGACGCGGACGGGTGCCCGGACGAGGTGCCCCCGCCGCCGCCGGTGGACACGGATGGCGATGGCCTGACGGACGACAAGGACCGCTGCCCGCAGGTGGCCGAGGACAAGGATGGGTTCCAGGACGCGGACGGCTGCCCGGATCCGGACAACGACAAGGACGGGGTGCTGGACGCGGACGACAAGTGCCCCGCGGAGCCGGAGACCATCAACGGCGTGAAGGACGAGGACGGGTGCCCGGACAAGGGCAAGGAGAAGGTGCGCGTGGAGGGCGAGAAGATCGTCATCCTGGACAAGGTGCACTTCGCGACGAACAAGGACACGATCCTCCCGAAGTCGTTCCCGCTGCTGAAGCAGGTGGGCCAGGTGCTGCGCGCCAATCCTCAGATCACCAAGGTGAGGGTGGAGGGCCACACCGACAGCCAGGGCGCGGACGCCTTCAACTTGGACCTGTCTCAGCGTCGAGCCAACAACGTGCGCAAGCGCCTGATTGAAGAGGAGCGCATCGAAGCGGAGCGTCTCGAGGCGGCGGGCTACGGGGAGACTCAGCCCGTGGACACGAACAAGACGGCCAAGGGCCGGGAGAACAACCGGCGCGTGGTGTTCACCATCCTCGAGCAGAAGCCCATCGAGGTGGAGCAGGACGCTCCCTGATCCGCAGGGGAGCGTGAGCGGTCCGCCGCCAGGGCCTGCCCTGGGCATCATTGCCAGGGCACTCCCGGCGGCAGCCTCCGGCGGCGGGTTCGATTCCCGCCGCCTCCTTTCTCGGCGATGTCACCGGGTCGTAAAGCTCGGCACAGCGGAGCATATCTGGACAAACTTGTTTAATCAGTTTCTTGAGGAAAGTGAGTCAGAGATGTATTAGGAGGGAGTCCTCATCCCCCACCCGAGCCTCCGGGCCCGGTCTCGAGGTCCCCATGACGTCCCTCTCCTTGAAGTCGCTCCTGGCGGGCGCCGTGCTGCTGGCGGCCCCTGCCGCTCTGGCCGACACCAGCACCTCCGTCCCCGCGTTCGAGGCGAAGATCGCCACCGCGCGCACTTCCTCCAGCCCGGGGGGGACAACGGTCAACCGCGCGGAGATGAGCGGTGCGCTCGACTCGTTCTGGACCGACGACTGGATGGTGGACGTCGACGAGCACGCGTACCTGGGCACGAAGCTGGCGAGCCCCACCTTCCTCGCAGGGATCGACGCGGCGGCGCAGGACTTCCTCCGGGACTTCCACGAGCTGAACGACGGGCAGTGGGCCGCGGAGGTGGACTTCCAGCCGGTGAGCACTCCGGCCTCGCAGCTGTTCGGCGCGAGCGGCCCGCTGGCCAACTCGGCCGACATCGCCGAGGGCGCCCTCATCAGCCAGGGCGTGGCCAACAACGACACGATGCTGTACGCCTATGGCTACGTCCTCGCCCAGGGCTATGAGGATCTGTTCTGGTTCTCGCCCATCACCCCTGCGCAGCTGGTGCAGGTGCTCTCGGGCAGTGCCAACCAGCAGACGCCGTCCCAGGCCGAGGTGAACGGCGCGGCGGCCTACCTCACGGCGATCTCCGGTGAGGGTGAGCGGCTCTACCTGGGCTACTGGCACTCGTACCTGTGGGGCGGCGAGTCCGCGGGCTACGTCATCGCGGCGGTCAACGAGGACCGGGACTTCGTGCGCATGGTGCGGGTGATCAGCTGGGGCGACTAACCCATCTTTGAGGACCCTCGGGGGGGGATCGTGAAGGAGAAGGTGGAGCCCCGGCCCACCTCGCTCTCGACCCAGATCCGCCCCCCGTGGGCCTCGACGATCCCCTTCGCGATCGCAAGCCCGAGCCCCCGGCCCCGTCGGTCCGCGGAGTCCGCCTGCCAGAACCGATCGAAGATGTACGGCCGCTGCTCCTCGGGGATCCCCGCGCCGGTGTCCGTGACGGAGAAGAGCACCCCGTCTTCGTGCGGCGCGGCCCGCACCGACACACGCCCTCCCGCCGGGGTGAACTTCAGCGCGTTTCCAATGAGGTTGGAGAGCACCTGGAGGACGCGGTCGTGGTCCGCGGAGATCGGTGAGAGGCCGGAGCCCACCGCTGCCTCCAGGAGGATCTGCTTGTCCTCCGCCTGCGCGTGCAGTGACTCGACCACCTCGTGGACGAGCGCCGAGGGGTCCACCTCCCCCTGCTGGATGGAGAGCCGCCCCTCCTCGATGCTCGCGATGTCGAGCAGATCCTCGACGAGCCTTCGCATGGTGCGGGTGGCGCGCAGGATGCGCTCGATGGAGGTGTGCAGCCACTCGGGGCTGCCCTCCTTCCGCGCGCGGCTGGAGACCTGCCGCACGGCGAGCTCGATCCCCTGCAGCGGGTTCCTCAGATCATGGGAGACCACGCCGAGCATCTCATCCCGGGCCCGGACCGCGCGGCGCAGCGCCGCCTCGATCTCCTTGAGCTCCGTGATGTCCTCGTTGACGACGATCGCCCCGGCGAACTTCCCGCGCTCGTCATACAGCGGCAGCGCAGAGTTGATGATCATCTTGTAGGTGCCGTCGAAGCACTGGATGCGGATCAGCTCGCCGAGGGAGGTCTCGCCCTTCGTCAGCGCGCGCGCCAGCGCCCACTCATCCGCGGCGATCGGCTTTCCAGTGTCGGCCCACCAGGCCTTGTACTCGCCGAACTCGGAGACGCCAACGTAGCGGGCCCCGGCCCAGATGCGCTGCCCGGCGGTGTTCCCCCGCACGATGCGCCCGGTGTGGTCCGCGATCCACACGCCCACGGGGAGGATCTCGAAGATGCCGTTCAGGAGGCGCTCGTTCGCGCGGATGGCCTCCTGGGCTCGCATCCGCTCGCTGATGTCCTGGAACACGCCGATGGCACCGAGGATCCTGCCGCTGGCGTCGCGGATGGGCGCCGCGCTGCTGAGGACCGGGATCCGCGAGCCGGGCTCGCGCTCGATGATGTACTCCTCGCCGACGATCGTCTCACCGGTCCGAAGGACCCGGCTCGAGCCGAACCGCTCGGGCGGAACGGGCGTCCCGTCGGGAAAGAAGATGCGACTCCGGTACTGCGCGCTCCCCTCCGTGGGAGAAAGCTCCATGCCCAGGAGCTCTTCGGCTCGTTGATTGAAGGAGAACGTGTTACCGGGCCCGAAGAGGAGCACGCCCGTCGGGACGGTGTCGAGCACGGCCCTGAGCCAGCGCCGCTCGGCGTCGATCTCTCCGTGGAGGCGCTCGCGCTCGTCTTGGAGACGCTTGCGCTCCGACACCTCTCGGATGAACCCGAGCCTGCGCTTGTCGGGCAGCATCCGCGAGCTCACCTCGACGGTCGCCAGGCTGCCGTCCCCGCGTCGGATCTTCCATTCGCCGACGTCCGTCTGGCCCGCGAGGAGCCTCTCCCGGACATCGGCCTGGCGCGGCAGCTCCTCCGGCACGACGAGCTCCGTGATGGTCATCGAGAGCAGCTCCTCCCGCGTCCGGCCCACCATCTCGCACATCTTCGGGTTGACCGCGATGTAGCGCCCCTCCGCGCTCGCGATGGCGATGCCTTCGGGCGCCTCCTCGAAGATGAGCTGCAGTTGTTCCTGCTCACGCTTCTGGTCGGTGATGTCGAGCCCGACGGCGAGGAGCTCCTCGCCACCGCCCGCCGGGGGGGCGTGCGGCGTCGTAGCCCAGGCGATCCACCGCACCGTCCCGCTGCGCGTCGGGAGTGGACACTGGAACCGGCGAGGAGCCGGCCGAGCGAAGCCCTCGAGCGCCCGACGGACCTCCGCCGACACCAGGCCTGCCAGGCCCAGCTCCGCGAGCCCATGGCCACGCACCTCGTCGGACATCCAGCCCGTCGCTTCCTCGCAGGCCCGGTTCCAGGAGACGATCCGCCCCTCGGAATCGAGGCTCAGCACGAGAACGCCATCCACTGACTGAAGGTCGAGCATGCTCCCCCGCTGCGTGCGCGTCTGGGCTACAGCTGGGGTAGCTTCGAAGTCAATCCGCGGCACCTGAAAGTCAGGAGTTGGAGCACCGAGGGGCCGGTTTCGGGCATTTCCGCTGGTTGCTCTCCGTGGAGCCGTAGGCTCAGGGCTGCTTTTTCGCGACAGGGGGGAAGGGGAGGGGGCCGCTGTCCACCACGAGCTGCCGGGCGTTCGCTTCGGAGTACCGCGGGAATGCGTACTCACGCTCCGCCGTGTCCTTCCCGCGGTAGAAGGAGAGGTCCGGCCCATCCGCGAGGTAGCCGAGGCGCAGGTGCACCTTCGCGAGGGTGTCCGCGGGGATTGCCTTCGCCTTCGCTGCTCCGTAGCGGTACGGGTACTGCTCCTCGACGGGCAGCGCCAGCGTCAGGACCTCGCTCAGCGTCGCCTTCGGCTCCAGCCGGGTGACGCAGGGGATCTCCGGGAACTCGACCGACAGCCGCTTCGGCACCGGGCGCAGCGCCTTGGAGAGGACGAGCGTGTCCGTCCCCTTCAGCTCGACGTAGACCTTGTTCGGGTCGAGCCGGAAATGGCCGCTGGGTGCCGTGCGATAGAGCTGGTTGAAGACCCAGAGGGGCTGTGTGCCCACGTTGCGCAGCTCGTAGCCCACCTTCAGCAGCGACTCCGAGCGCTCGAGGCTCGTCACCCGCAGCGCGACATGCTCATCGCGGACTTCACTCATTCCCGCCCCCTCCAGAGGTCCTGCCAGGGGGAGTGTCCCCGGGCAGAGGGTGGCGGCCAAGGCCAGGAGCGGGCCCCAGCTGGTCGCCGGCACATGCCATCTCACCTCAAGGCTCCTCCCGAGGCACGCGCTGCTGCCTCACGTCCCAGTGCGCCCCAGCTCTAATAGCGGGGACGCGTGGGCAGCCCCAGCTCGTCGCGGAGCTGGTTCTCGGTCGGGTGATCGGGCGCCGGGACGCCGGCATCCGGGAGCTGATCGCCGTCGTGGTCATAGGGCAACCCGACCGCCTCCCTCTCACCATTGTTGACGACGGTGCCATTGGGTTGCACCACCTCTCCGTTGGGCCAGGTCCCGGTGTTGAAGTTGTAGGCGTGCACCAGCTCGTGGAACAGGCCCACGAGGGGAGGCCGCGTCATCCAGTCCTCGCCGCCGAGCGAGGTCCGCGAGGGGTTGTACCAGACGGTCGAGTCCGTTCCTGGGCCAGGGGTCCCATCCGGGCGGAGATCGGCATCATCCCCGTTGCTGGGGCCCGCCGCGTTCCCCTCGTCGGTCTGGACGATGGTGGTCGTCCGGCCGCTGTTGTCCAGGGCGTAGAGCATCTCGCGGCCGGCGGGGGTGGAGCGCAGGGCCTCGAGATCCGACTCGACGCGGGCCTGGAAGTCGGGATCGCCGCTGACGGTGATCGAGCTCCCCGGCTGCGTCCCTTCAGGGACGTGGTACGTGGTGTCCAGGCCCTCTCCGCCCTCGACGGAGTTGGTGCCGACGCCGCCGGCCAGGACGTCATCCCCGTCTCCCCCGGAGAGGGAGTCGTTGTCGCGACCGCCCATCAGCACGTCGTTTCCGCCGTTGCCCGAGAGGTTGTCGTCTCCCTTGCTGCCGTCCAGGTAGTCCTGGCCATCGCCGCCGGAGAGGTTGTCGTTGCCGTCCAGCCCGTACAGCACGTCTCGGCCATCCTGGCCCGACAGGTTGTCATTGCCCGCGCCGCCCTCGATGTAGTCGTCCCCGTCGCCGCCAGAGATGTTGTCGTTGCCCTCCTTGCCGATCAGCGTGTCGCTGCCGCCGCCGCCCTGGATGACGTCGTCTCCCTCGCCGCCGACGAGGACATCATTCCGCTCGCTCCCCCGCAGGGTGTCATGGCCCTTGCCGCCTTCCACCCGGAGGTCGGTGACCACGCTGTTCGTCACGGTGATGGTGTCGTTGCCGTCACCCCCGACGATGGTGACGCGTTGGGCCTGCTGCTCGGTGAGCTCCACCGTCTGGCCGTCCGACGTGATGTGCATGTGGCCGTCCGGGCTCTGGGAGACGGTGGCCGTGTTGTTGCCAGGGCCCAGGTCGACCACCGTCCGGCCCGAGGCGTCGACGCTCACCTGGGGGCCGCTCGGTACGGGAGGCGTCGGGGTGGGGACGGGCTGGGGCTCGATGGTGGGCTGCGCCGGGGTGGGGGGCTGCGGCGTGGCGGTGACCGGCGGCGTGGTGGGCGCCGGCGGCGTCGGAGTGGCCACAGGGGTCTCGCCGGCCTTGGGGGTAGCGAGGGCCTTGGGCGTGGGCGACGACAGGTTCGGCTTCCCGGCGAGGGACTTTGCTGCCTCGAAGGAGTCGGTCTTCAGCGACTGCTGGATCTTGTTCGGCTTCGAGGCCGGCGAGCTGCTGGTAGGGCTCGAGGCCGTCTCCTGGGTCTTCGCCTTCGAAGCGGAGTTCGAGGACGTGCTCTTGTCGGACTTGGGGGAGTCCGAGGACGTGCTCTTGTGGGACTTGGGCTTGTTATCCGCTTTGGAGACACTCATGGCGCCCTCTTCCCGGTTCGCACGGGAGTGGATCATCTGAATCGATATGGAAATCATCGGCCCGTGCCCACTGGGAGTTGCTTACATTTGGATACTTCTCAAATTCCCATGGGATGGAGCCCGTCAGAGCCTTGAGCTCTCCTCGGGGAGGCGCGTGGCGCGGCTTTTGCTGAGGGTGGAGGCCACAAGGGGGATTGTCCGTCATGTCTCATGGAGTCGAGGAGAAGGAGGGCACGCGGAGCAAGGCGCGCCTGTGGGGCGCCATCCTGGCGAGTGGAGTGCTGGTGGCTTGTGGCGAGGAGGCTCAGCGCCCCGCGGAGGGAGGCGAAGAGGAGCTCAGCCTGTGCGAGCGGCCCGGGCCACAGGGGATGCAGTTCGGCACGGCGCTCGGAGATGAGGCGCTGGCGCTGGGGACGGGGCCGGACGGCGCGCTGTACGTGGCGGGCTTCGAGAACGGCGTGATGGGCCAGAGCAACCTCGGGCCCGAGGGGCAGGCGCGGGGCTTCGTCCTGCGCGTGGGCGCATCCGGGCAGGTGGAGTGGAGGCGCTCGCTCGACACCCCCGGGGTGGACGCGGTGGAGGCGCTGGTGGTGGAGCCAGGCGGCGCCAGGGTGTGGGCCGCGGGGCGGACGACGGGCGCCTTCGAGGGCTTCAGCGCGAAGGGGCAGTTCGATGGCTTCCTCGCGTCGCTGACGGCCGAGGGGATGAGCCGCGTGGAGTTCCAGTGGGGGGACGAGCGGCCGCAGCACCCGGTGCGGCTGTCGCTCGAGCCCGGCGGGGCCGTGGTGGTGGCGGGCTATGACGATATCTACGTGCCCAGCAACTACGTGGAGGCGTGGGAGGATCCCTTCCTGCTGCGCCTGGAGCGGGGCAGCGAGGGGGCATGGGGCCAGGCGTGGCTGCAGTCGCGGGACAGCAATGAGTCCGACATGCACACGGGCGTCTCGGTGGGCCAGGGCGCCGAGAGCTACGTGAGCGGGAATATCCTCGCGGGGGCTTCGCGCGGCGCCTTCGTCCAGCGGCGAGACACGCGGGGCGAGGTGGTCTGGAGCCGGTGGCTGAGCCAGTTCCAGTTCGACACGGCGGCGGCGGTCGTGGCGCTGCCCGGCGGGGACGTGGTGGTGGCGGGCACCACCTTCGGCGCGGTGGGCGATCAGCCGCTTCGGGGCGACCAGCAGGCCTATGTCGCGCGGCTGGACGGCGCCACGGGTGAGACGCGCTGGGTGACGCAGGCTGGCACGCCTGGCAGCGAGTTCGTCACCGCGCTCGCGGTGGATGCGCGGGGCCATGCCTACGTGGCGGGCGACACGGGTGGGCGGTTCGAGGGCGCCACTGGCGAGCAGGGTGATGCGGATCCCTTCGTCCTCGAGTTCGGATCGGACGGGGTGCTGCTGGGCACCTGGCAGCACGGCAGCGCGGGAGGTGGCGACGACCACGTGGCCGACGTGGCCGTGGACGCGTGTGGTCGCGTCTTCATCGCAGGCTACACGCGGGGAGCCTTCATCGCGGGCAGTGCTGCCTCCGGCGACCGGGACGCCTTCCTGGCTCCCGTCACCTTCAACCCGCGCTAGGCCAGATCGACTCAGGGGAGCTTCTGCTTCGTCTTCAGCACCGGGGCGAACAGGTCTCCCACCGCGTCCAGCCGCTTGCTCGAGCCCCTCCAGCGTCTTGCGCATCAGCGTGGCCACCGAGATGAGATCCGCCCAGGTCCCCTTGCCGGGATCCAGACGCGGGCTGGTGCTTCGCCGCCGCGCGCTTCGGGCGCTTCGCCGGTGCGGGCTTCTCCCTCCGCGCGCTGCCGCGCGCCGTGGAGACAGGCCGCTCACGCACCACCTCCTCCGGCCTCTTGTCCGTGCGCAGGCCCTGGAACGTCGGCTGCCGCAGCCGCCCATCGGCGGTCCACTCGGTGAAGTGGACCTGCGCTACGTACTTCGGCTTCACCCACACCACGCCCGGGCGGCGTTTGGCATCCACGGCCAGCGGCTTGTCCACGCGGATGCGCTCGAGCATCTCCCGGAGCTGGCGCCGCATCTGGGTGTCGAAGCCCGTGCCCACCTTGCCCACGTCATGGTAGCCGTCCGGCCCGTTCACCCCCACCAGCAGCGCGCCGATCTCCTTCGCCGAGCGCTCGTTCTTGATGGGCAGGAACCCGAGGATGACGACCTCCTGGCCGGCGATGACCTTGAGCTTCAGCCAGTGCCCCGAGCGCGAGCCCACGTATGGAGAGCCCTTGCGCTTGGCGATCAGTCCTTCCCAGCCGCGCCGCTTCGCCTCCTTGAGCGCGCGCGCCAGCGGCAGCTCCAGCCGCTCGGCCAGCTGCAGCGGGAGCCGCACCCCCGAGAACAGACTCTCCAGCAGCTCGCGCCGGGCCTCCAGGGGCTTGTCCCGGAGATCGTGCCCCTCCAGCCACAGCAGATCGAAGGCGATGAAGCGCAGATCCCCCCCGGCCTGGTTCTGGAGGAGCTGGAAGCGTGAGCGCCCCTTCGCGTCCAGCGCGACGATCTCTCCGTCGAGCACCGCCTCGCCGACGCGCAGCCGCTTCAGCGCATCCGCGAGCGCGGGGAAGCGCCCGCTCAGATCATGGCCGTTGCGGCTCTTGAAGGAGAGCCCGCTCCCTGAGAGCGCGGCGATGGCGCGGAACCCGTCGTACTTCACCTCGAAGACATGGGAGGCCTCGCTGGCCTCCTCGGAGGTGGAGAGCCGGGCGAGCATGGGTGGCCACACGCGCTGGAGGAGCGTCTCCGCGGGCATGTGTGGGCGCTCGAGCGCGCTCTTGCTCACGGGGCCTCGCGTCTCCCGATGGCCGGACTTCACGGACTCGGGGCGCTCGGCGGTGACGTCGTAGTCGGGGTCCTCGGCGCCATCCAGGGCCTTGAAGCACAGCCACTGGTTCTGCCGCCCGTCCTGCCGCGTGCGGATGAGGTGCCAGCGGCCCTGCAGCTTCTCTCCGTGGAGCTCCACCACCAGGTGGCCCTTGTCGCGCTGCTCCTGGGCCTTGCCAGGCGGCACCGTGTCGTAGGTGCCCGCATCCCACAGCAGCGAGTCCCCGCCGCCATACTCCTCGTCCGGGATGCGGCCCTCGAACTCGGCGTAGGACATGGGGTGGTCCTCGGTCTGCACCGCGAGGCGCTTCGCCTTCGGATCGTAGCTGGGGCCTTTCGGGATGGCCCAGCTCGCCAGCGCACCTTCGATCTCCAGCCGCAGATCATAGTGCAGCCGGGTCGCGTCGTGCTTGTGGACGACGAAGATGGGCGCTGCGCCCCGCCGCCTCAGCGAGACATCGGGAGCGGGCTCCGGGGTCTTCTGGAAATCGCGCTTCGCGCGGTAGGTCTGTAGGGCTCGTCGGGTCGTCACTCCGCAACGGTCCGCATCGTCCCCGCTCCGCGCAATTCCCTGCTTATGCGGCGAGAGCTGGGAAGAGGGTCGAGAGGAACAACACCAGGCGCCCCGGGCCCCCGCCTCACGTCCGGAGGGCTCTCTGCCGACCGGGCCGACTCCGACCCGGGCCTCGGGGCGCGCGACCGACCCCCGCGAGCTCGCTCGCCCGTGGAGCAGTTCGTGCTCCGAGGATCGAGACGGCTCGCGACGAAGCGCTCGTGCTCGTGAGCGCTCCGCTCCCCTCAGCGTGAAGATAAGAGCGGCAAGGGCGCTGGCCACGGAGCCTGGCAGGCTCGCCTGTCCGCCGTGCGGGGGAGCAGGAGGCTCGCTCAGTGGGGCAGAGCCCGCAGGGGCTCGCGCCGCGCATGCGTGAGCGGGCGCGTGGGGTTCAGAAGCTCACGCCAATGCGGACGAGGTGGACGTTGAGATCCCACACCCACTTGTCCTCGCGGCCTCGCTGGGGCCAATCCAGGAACGAGAAGAAGAGGCTCTGGCTCGACAGCGGGATGTTCCATCCGCGCCCCACGCTGGCCCCCAGGACGAACTCCAGGAAGAGGCGTCCGCGACTCACCCGGTAGCCCACGTCGAGCCCCAACGAGAGCTGCCCTCCGGTCTCCGACCACGAGCCCTCGTCGATCGGGGTCGGGAGCCCCGCCTCACGCCGATCACGGGAGATGACGCCCACCAGCTTCGGGTGGAGGAAGAGGCCACCCCCGGAGCCATTCGGGCTGACCAGCCAGGAGGTGCCGATCGCCAGGGCCAGCGCTTGCGAGCTGCAGCGGGCCTCGCAGTCCTGACGCGTCCAGAGAGGGGTGAGCTCGAGCACCAGGTCCTGCGTCGGGCTCAGGGGAAGGTTCGCCCCCAGCGGCACCATGACGAAGGTGTTCTCCTGGGAGTAATACCAAGGGGTGACGGTGAGCGCGCTCAGGGGCTCGGTCCAGAGCGCCACGGAGGGCGCGGGCCGCTCGGGAGCGCGGGCCTCGAGGAGGAGCTCTTCCACGGGTTGAGCCCACGCCGCTCCCGCGATGAGACAGGCTGCCAATACCCAGCACTTCTTCATGGATGTCACCTGCACCTTTCCAAGAGGTGCCCGGCGCATCAGCAAAGGTGGGGCCAGACGCTGCGCGCAGCGCGGTGTGCCTCCGAAGTCGCCCCTGCCCTGGCGACCCCGCCATACTCCACGGAAATTTGAGGGCGCGTGGGGCGAACAGCTCGGCGTCCTCCTCCCTCATCCAGGAGGGAGGGAGGAGGTGAGGGCTCACTGGCGACCGGCTCAGATCAGCGGCCGCGGGGACTGACGGCTCAGCTCCTCCGGGCCCTTGAGGATGGAAGCGCTGCCGCCGTGCTGGAGGCGCTGCTCCTCGCTGTAGGGCGCGGAGAACGTCTTCACCAGCTTGTTGTAGGTGCCCAGGATGAGGATCGTCGGCGCCCACAGGCCCACGAAATTGGCCCACGTCTTCTTGTTCAGCAGCATCAGCGTCGCGCTGACGGCCATGGTGCCGATGGCCAGCCCGAGGAGGCCCACGGAGGGCACCCGCTTCGTCACCTGCTCGATGCTCGAGGTCGCTACGTCTTCGTTCTTCATGCTCCATCCTCCACGCAAGGGTGTGGAGCAAAGTTGCGCACGGCGCCAACGCTGACAGCTCACGCCCGCTCGCCCGGTTTCCGGGCGGGCCTCGGCCCAGGCAGGGAGCCGCGCGCCGGGGCGGCTTGGCTTGGGGCGCAAGCCCACTCACATTGGGTCCGGACCTGCGAGGAGGGTTGGAGATGGCGGAGAAGTCCGAGGTGGCGAAGCTGCGCAGCCTGGCTCAGCTCGATGCGGACGCGGTAGGGGCCTATGACGCGGCCATCGCCCGGGTGAACGAGCCCCTGGTGCGCGAGCGGCTCAACGACTTCCGGGTGGACCACGTGCGACACGTGCAGGACCTGAACGCGCTCATCCAGCAGCGCGGCGGTGAGCCCGTGGGGCTGAGGCCGGACCTGAAGGGCACCGCCATGAAGGGCCTGACGGCGGTGACGAGCATGATGGGGACGGAGGCCGCCCTGGTGGCCATGCTCGGCAACGAGGAGTTCACCAACCGTGCCTATGAGCTGGCACTCCAGTTCGACTGGAGCCCTGGGGTGCGCTCCCTCATCCAGAGGAACCGCGAGGACGAGTTCCGTCACGTGACGTGGATCCGGGCCGCGGTGCGCACCCGCCCCTGGCTGCGTGAGGGCGCCAAGGCCGCGGAGGGCTCCGACATCCAGGCCTGAGCGCCGCCCTCCGCGCACGGCGATATGTCCGGCTGCCTCGAGCGTTGAGCTCCCGGGAGTTTCCGTTCATTTTTCCTGGGAGGGGCCTCGGATGCGACTGGCGAGCTTCGCTGGAGCTGTAGCCGTATGTGTGCTTGCGGGCTGTGCCGCGCGGCAGGGGGGGACGGGGATACCCGACGAGGAGGCCATCTATGACTTGCCTCTCGAGGAGGTCTGGCCCTCGGTCCGACAGTTCTTCGTCGACAATGAGCTGCCCTTCCGTGAGGACAAGGGCAGCTACGTGCTGGAGACGGAGTGGCGCGAGGAGTTCGGCGGCTCGCGGGTGGCGGGCTTCTGGCACCGCTACCTGGTGCTGGGCAAGCGCGAGACGCCCACCCGCAGCAAGCTGTGGATCATCCGCATCACCCGCAGCGCCAACAAGACGCTGTCTCCCACGGGCGGTGAGATCGAGTGGGGCGTGAGCCGTTCGCTGGGGGGGCCCGGCGCGGGCGATGGGGAGGGGGTACCGAACAACAGCTTCGAGGATGTCGCGGACTTCATGAACCAGCCGGGGGGCGAGAACGCCATCGTGGCGGGCTCGCGGCAGGGCCAGCGGGACCTGGTGATGGAGTGGAAGGTGTTCGAGGCGGTGGAGCCTCAGGTGGCCAAGAAGCGGGCGGAGCAGCTGGTCCGGGAGTCCTCTCCGGGGAAGATGGTGGTCCAGGCGCCGGCGATGAAGTCCTCGCCCGTCCCGCTGTTCGAGATCGAGTGCGGCATGCCCATCATCGGCCTGTCCCCGCAGGTGAAGCGCGGTGGGGTGATGATGCTGGGCGAGCTGCACGGCACCCAGGAGGTGCCGCGCTTCGTGGCGCAGGGCGTCTGCCAGACGGCCGCCGCGGGCACGCCGGTGACGGTGGGCCTGGAGCTGCCGGTGGAGAACCAGGAGCGCATCGCCACCTTCCTGCGCAGCGCCGGCACGGATGACGACTGGCTGAAGCTGATGGAGGCGCCCTTCTGGCGCAGCCCCTTCCCGGATGGGCGCGGCAGCGAGGCGATGGCCAACCTGCTGGAGCAGCTGCGCCGGCTGCGCGTCCAGGGGCTGGACGTGGACGCCTTCGTGTTCGACCACCCCAAGCTGGCGGGGCAGGAGCGCGAGGACGCCATGGCCGCCACGGTGCTCTCCTACGTGCGCAAGGGCCCCGAGCGCTTCTTCCTGGTGGTGGCCGGCAACATCCACCCGCGCACCGCCGAGGGCCTGCCGTGGGACGAGGACTACAAGCCCATGGGGATGCTGATCGCCCAGCAGGTGGAGGGCACGGTGGCGCTGGACATGGCCTACAACAGCGGCACGGCCTGGATCTGCGCGGTGGGCAAGAAGGGAGAGAAGCTCGAGTGCGGCGTGAAGGAGGCCAAGGGCAAGGACAACGGGGACCGCTCCTTCGTGCACATCTGGGACGATGAGGACGACAACGGCTTCCACGGCGTCTTCTACGTGGGCCCGGTGACGGCCTCGCTGCCGGCGGTGCGCCGAGGGCTGGGGCGCCCCGGGGCGGATGACAACTCCATCCACTCGCGGATGGAGCAGCGGAGCCCGCGGCTCTCGCGTCGTTGACCGGTACACCGGAGGCTCGCGGCGCTGCTGCGAGCCTGCGCCCGGTGGCGTAGGCTGCCCCAGGTGAGCGACACCACCGTCTATCTGCCGGACCTCCTCTATCGGGGGGGCCGGTTCCACGAAGGCAGCGCCCTGCACGTGGGCGCCGATGGCCGCGTTCTGCTGGAGGGGCCCGCGCCGCCGGGGGCGCGCGTCGTCCGGCTGCCGGGGCGCGCGCTGCTGCCAGGGCTCGTCAACGGGCACTCGCATGCCTTCCAGCGCCTCATCCGCGGGCGCACGGAGTACGTGGCGGCCGGCAGCGGCACGGATGACTTCTGGAGCTGGCGCGAGGCCATGTACCGCGCCGCCGAGGCCCTCACGCCCGAGGACGTGTACACCGCCTCGCGGCAGGCCTTCCTGGAGATGCTGCTGGCCGGCATCACCTCCGTGGGCGAGTTCCACTACCTGCACCACCAGCCGGACGGCACGCCCTACGCGGACCCGAACGCGCTGGCGTACGAGGTGATCCGCGCGGCGCGGGACGTGGGGCTGCGCATCGTCCTGCTGCGCGTGGGCTACGCGCGCGCGGGCTTCCGCGTGCCGGAGAACCCGCGGCAGCGGCGGTTCATAGACAAGGACGTGGATACCTTCCTCACCGCCGTGCAGGAGCTGGCTCGGGAGGCGGAGGGGCAGTCGCGAGTGAGCGTGGGCCTGGCGCCCCACAGCGTGCGCGCGGTGCCGCGTGACTGGCTCGAGGTGCTCGCCGGGGTGCGCGGGGACATGCCGCTGCACATGCACGTGGCGGAGCAGCCGAAGGAGATCGAGGCTTGCGTGGCCGAGCACGGCCTGCGGCCGGTGGAGCTGCTCGAGGAGGTGGGGCTGCTGGAGTCGCGCTTCACGGCGGTGCACGCCGTGCACGTGACGGAGGAGGAGGCGCGGATGCTGGGGGAGGTGGGCGCAGGGGTGTGCGCGTGCCCCTCCACCGAGCGCAACCTGGGGGATGGCATCGTCCCCGCGGACAGGCTGGTGGGCGCGGGCGCGCGGCTCTGCCTGGGCTCGGACAGCCAGGCCACGGTGGATCTGCTGGACGAGGCGCGGCAGCTCGAGGGGCACCTGCGCCTGTCGCGGGTGCGGCGCGCGGTGCTGGATCCCGGCGGTGGCGAGATGGGGGGGCTGGCGGCGCGGCTGTTCGAGATGGCCACGGTGAATGGCGCGCGGAGCCTGCGGCTGCCCACGGGCACGCTGGAGCCGGGCGCGCCCGCGGACTTCTTCACCGTGGACCTGAGCCACCCGTCGCTGGTGGGGGCGAGCCCCGCCTCGCTGCTTGCGGGCCTGGTCTTCGGCGCGGACAAGGCGGCGGTGCGCGACGTGGCGGTGGACGGGCAGCTCGTGGTGCGAGACGGTCACCACCCGCTCACCCAGGAGGCGGGCCTCGCCTTCCAGGGGCTCGCTCGGAGGCTGTACTCGTGAAAGACACGCTGCCCGCGCTGCGGGCCCTGTTGACGGAGCTGGTCGCGCTGGACACCACCTCGGTGCGCCCGAACGCGCCGCTCATCGACTTCGCGCAGGCGCGGCTGGAGGCGGCGGGGTTCGTGGCCGAGCGCCAGCGCTACACGGATGAGCTGGGCGTGGAGAAGGTGAACCTGGTGGCGGTGAAGGGCGGCGAGGGGCGCGCGGCGCTGGCGCTGGTGGGCCACTCCGACTGCGTGCCGTATGACACGGCGTGGACGGACGCGCTGCGGCTGACGGAGCGGGAGGGGCGGCTCTACGGGCGCGGCGCGTGCGACACCAAGGGCTTCATCGCCTGCGCGCTGCACGCGGCCATGCGGGCCGAGCGGCTGAAGGCGCCGCTGATGGTGGTGCTCACCGCGGACGAGGAGATCGGCCTGGTGGGGGCCAAGAAGCTGGTGGAGGCGGGGCTGGGGCGGGCGCGGTACGCCATCGTGGGCGAGCCCACCTCGCTGGTGCCGGTGCGGGCCAACAAGGGTTACTGCCTGGGAGAGGTGGAGGTGCGGGGCAAGGAGGGGCACAGCGCGTACCCGGACTCGGGGGCCTCGGCCATCTTCCGGGCCGGGCGCTTCCTGCACCGGCTGGAGGAGCTGGCGCGCACGGCGCTGCGCGAGGAGCGGGACGAGAGCTTCGAGCCGCCCTTCACCACGGTGAACGTGGGCCTCATCCAGGGCGGCAAGGCGAAGAACATCATCCCCGGCCTGTGTCGCTTCACGGTGGAGTGGCGCCCCATCCCCGGGCAGTCGCCGGAGCGGGTGGTGGAGCTGCTGGAGACCATCCGCCGCGAGCTGGTGCGGGACGAGCCGGCCTACGAGGCGCACATCCGCGTGCTGCGGACGGATCAAGGCGTGAGCACGCGGCCGGACGCGGAGGTGCTGCGCTTCCTGGCGGAGGAGACGGGGAACACGCCGGCCACGGTGTCCTTCGGGACGGAGGCGCCGCAGCTCACGGCGCTGGGCGCGGAGGCGGTGGTGTTCGGCCCTGGGGACATCAAGGTGGCGCACCAGACGGGCGAGTACGTACCCGCCGAGGATCTGGTGCGCTGCGAGGCGGCGCTCTCACGGGCGATCGCGCGCTTCTGTGGTGGAAGCGCCGGGTGAATCGCCCTTCATCGGTGTTCCAAGGCGTCAGTGGGACTGAGGCGGCTCCTCGTCCTCGGACGGCTCAGGCATGTCGTGGGACACATCCCGCAGCACCGTGAGGAACTCCTGCAGCCGCGAGAGGGGGATCTCCTCGAAGTCCATCACCGGCTTCCCCTCTTCGGTGCGCATCAGCACCCGGACGCCCTTGGGAAATCTGCTGAGGATCGCCTCGCGGTACTGCTCGTAGCGCGCCTGATTCGCCGCGGAGACGGGCAGGTACGAGCCAGGCGAGCGCAGGTGCTCCAGGGCCTTGCGCAGCTCCTTCGTGGTGCAGCCTGCGAAGCGCTTGGGCTTCAGCTCACCGTTGTCTTGCGGCACCACGATATAGGTCGAGCCCGGCTCGTCATGGTTCAGCGTGATCCGGGCGGCCTTCTTGTAGGCCAGCAGCTGCTCGAGGCGAGTGACGCCAAAGCGAGAAATGACCTCCTGGTTGAACTCGCGCGCCACCGCGCCATCTCGCAGCAGGGCGGTGCGCGAGAGGCCCTGGATGTTGTCGCAGAAGAAGTCCACCGGCGTCTTGTACTGCGTGCCCTCCAGCAGCTGGCTGTCGGCGACGTAGTTGTGGAGCTGGCCCATGAGGAAGGGGTTGCGCTCCTCCGCCGCCAGGAGCTGGCGCATGGTGGTGAGCACCTGCTCCTTCGTCAGTCCCTGGTACGGATGGGTGGGAGTCGTGGGGGTGGACATCGGCTGCTGCCTCCTGTGGAGAAGTGGGGTGGAAGAGCGGTCCCGCCATCGGCGTGATCGCCAGATGCGCTGGAAGCAGGAATCGAGCCACCCGGTGGCCTCAGGAAAAACAGGGACTTGGGCGAGGCGGGAGGTGTGAACCGTCTCAGGCGGGAGAGGGAGCGTCCGCCGCCGGAGACGGCTTCAAACAGCGGCCTCGGCACCTATTCAATCTCCCTTGGGATGGGGCAGCGGGTTGGGCACTTCCACGCCGCAGCGATCGGTCGGAGGGACGAGCGCTGGCCAGCCTGCCGGGAGGGTGACACCGCCCTCGGGAGCAGGGCAGCCAGGGGGGCGTACTGCCTCCTCTTCTCACCATGTCTACCCTGTCCGGTAGGCAAGGTGGAGGAGAGTCCATGGTGCAAGCAAGCTGGCGGCGAGCGATCGTGGTGGCGTTCGGGATGTCTGTGATGGCGCTCAGTGGGTGCGCCGCAACCCGCGCCAATACCGAGGTGAAGGATTCCTGGCTGGCACGTGTGCCCGAGGAGCAGCTGGGGGACGTGCGCCAGGCCCAGGCGAACCGGCGGGAGGCCGACGATGAGGTGACGCGCGCCAAGGTGGCGGTAGACGATGCGGAGCGCGCGCTGCAGGTCGCCCGCCGCAACGCGGACGCGGCGAAGCTCCGAAAGGAGGCGGAGGAGGCCAGGCTCGAGGCAGCCCATTCAACAGGGCAGCAGGCCCCAATCTCACGAGCCCAGGAGCAGCTCCGGGCGGCGGAGGCGGAGCTCGCGGCGGCCCAAGCGCAGGTCTCCTGGCGCGAGGAGAGCCTGGACGCCCAGAAGGCGCAGAGGAAGGTCCGCGAGAGCGAGCTCCAGCTGGCAGAGGCCGAGCTGTCCCTCGCCCGCTACCTGGCGCTGAGGGAGCACGGAGATGTCCGGGTGCAGGAGCTCAGGGAGACGGACTTCCGCTCCGCCATCGCGAAGGCCCGCAGTGAGGCCTTGGCGGCCCGCAGCGAGGCGGACTCGAAGGAGCAGAGGGCACTCCAGGCGCGCGCGCAGTGGGAGCGCCTCCGCGACCAGGCGCAGGGCTATGGCGGCGCCGGTCGGAACCGCCCGTAGCCGCCCGAGGGCAGAGGAGCGCTGGCGGACAGGCCCGGCATTACACGGCTTGCCGCTGCTGGCGGGAGGGTGCTAGCGAATCCCCCCGCCACCATGCGCCTCTCCCGCCTCTTCCCCTTGTCGACGCTCTCGCTCCTCCTGCTCGCCGGCTGCGACTCCAAGCCCGCGGCGTCCCTGGACACCGTCAGCGCCATGCTGCGCGCCCGCATCGCTCGCGAGCGGAGGGACGCGCGGGTGGCGAAGTTCACAGAGGCGCTCCAGGCGCGCGCCAGCTTCCGCACGGACGAGGCGGCCCTCCAGAAGCTCCAGGTGGAGCTCCAGGCGCCGCAGGCGTTCTCCACGAACCCCGTCCCCGGCTTCCTCCCCGCGCCGCCGCCGACCCGGTGAGAGGGCAAGCCCGTGAGGCCGCGCCGTGAATGAGCGCAGATCCGAGGTGAGGTGCCTGGCGCTGCTGCGCCGGTTCGTCTCGCTTCAGGGCGAGCTGGTGAAGGCGTGGCTCTACTTCCACCCCGAGGCCCTGGATCCATGGGCCGCGCGGCGCCTGCCCCGCCACGGGGAGATCTTCGTCCGAGGCGAGCGCTGGCACTTCCACCGTCAAGGCGTGGGCGTGGACTTCCAGGGTGAGGACTCGCGGCGCGTGGTGGATGTGCACCGGGCCCTGGGGACGCCGGGCGTGTTCGACGCGTGGCGCCTCATGCTCTACTTCGAGTCCCTCAACGTGAGCAACGTCCAGCTCGGAGCCAGGGAGTTTCCCACGGACGACGAGCGGATGATCGAGCAGTGGTTGAGGGAGCTGGAGAGCCTGGGCCTCGTCGAGCGGGAGCGCTCGGACGGGAAGCTGTGGAGGCTCGCCCCCGAGAACTGAGGGCGCAGGGGCTCACGCCTGCGGCAGCGCGCAGGTGCCCAGATCTCTCAGCACCTTCCTGGCCTCCACCACCAGGGCCTGTCCCTGGGTGCCCTCAGGCACCTTGGCGATGAGCTTCATGTCCGGCGTGAGCCGGTAGAGGCCCTTGGAGCGCTGCACCAGCGCGGCCACCTTGACGCCATCCAGCAGGGCGTCCGCGCCCAGCACCACCACCAGCCGCCCGGCGCCCGCCTCCAGCGCCCGCAGCCGCAAGTCTCTCATGTCGATCTTCAGCAGCGTCAGCTCCGAGAGGTTGTCCACCTCGTCGGGCGCCTCGCCGTAGCGATCCACCAGCTCCGCGCGCAGGTCCGTCACCTCGTCCGGGTGGCTGGCCTGGCTGAAGCGCTTGTAGAACACGAGCCGCTGGTGCACGTCCGGCACGTAGTCGTCCGGGATGAGCGCGGGCAGCGGCAGGGTGATGTCCGGCTCGATCTGCGCGCGCGGCGGCGCGCCCTGCAGCTCCGCCACCGCCTCCTCCAGCAGCTGGGCGTACATGTCGAAGCCGATCTCCGCGATGGCGCCGGACTGCTTCTCGCCCAGCAGGTTGCCCGCGCCTCGGATCTCCAGATCGTGGCTGGCGATGGAGAAGCCCGCGCCCAGCTCGGTGAAGTTCTGGAGCACCTCCAGGCGCCGCTGCGCGTCCCGCGTCATGGTGCGCCGCGCGGGCACCAGCAGGTAGGCGTACGCGCGCTCCTTGGAGCGGCCCACCCGCCCACGCAGCTGGTAGAGCTGCGCCAGGCCGAAGGCGTCCGCCCGGTTGACGATCATCGTGTTGGCGCTGGAGATGTCGATGCCGCTCTCGATGATGGAGGTGCACAGGAGCACCTGGTACTTCTTCTCGGTGAAGGCCAGCATCACCTTCTCGAGCTGGCCCTCGCCCATCTGCCCGTGCGCCACGCCGACGGTGACCTGGGGCACCAGCTCCCGGAGCAGCTCCTCCATGGAGCCGATGGACTGCACGCGGTTGTGGACGAAGAACACCTGCCCGCCGCGGGCCACCTCGCGCTCGATGGCCTCCTTGATGACCTGCTTGTCGAACTTCATCACGAAGGTGCGGATGGCGCGCCGATCCTGCGGCGGCGTGGCGATGATGCTCATGTCCCGCACGCCGGACATGGACATGTGCAGGGTGCGGGGGATGGGCGTGGCCGTCAGCGTGAGCACGTCCACCTGCGTGCGCAGCCGCTTGAGCTGCTCCTTCTGCTTCACGCCGAAGCGCTGCTCCTCGTCCACCACCAGCAGGCCCAGATCCTTGAAGGCCACGTCCCCTCCCAGCAGCTTGTGCGTGCCGATGAGGATGTCCACCTTGCCCTCCTTGGCCCGCTTGAGGATCTCCCGCACCTCGGGCGGCTTCTTCAGCCCGGAGATCACCTCCACGGTGACGGGGTAGTCCTTGAAGCGCTTCTTGAAGGACAGGAAGTGCTGCTGCGCCAGCACCGTGGTGGGCACCAGCACCGCCACCTGCTTGTGATCCAGCGTGGCCTTGAAGGCGGCGCGCATGGCCACCTCCGTCTTGCCGTAGCCCACGTCCCCGCAGACCAGCCGATCCATGGGCATGGGCTTCTGCATGTCCGCCAGCACGTCCTCGATGGCCCTGGCCTGATCCGGCGTCTCCTCGAACTCGAAGTCCGCCTCGAACTGCCCGAAGTACCGGTCCGGCGCGGAGAAGGCGTGGCCCGGGTGCGCCTTGCGCGCGGCGGCGATCTGCAGCAGCTCCGCCGCCATCTTGAGCAGCTGCTCCTTGACGCGCTTCTTCGTCTTCTCCCAGCTCGTGCCGCCCAGCTTGTCGAGCTGGACCTTCGTCGGATCCCCGCCGGTGAACTTCTGGATGAGCCGCATGCGGCTCACGGGCAGGTAGATCTTGTCCTTCCCCGCGTACTCCAGGACCAGGAAGTCTCCCGGCACGCCCTGCACCTGCATCTTCGTCAGGCCCGCATAGCGGCCGATGCCGAAGTCGGTGTGGACGATGAGATCGCCCTCCTTGAGATCCTGGAAGCCCGCGCCGAACGCGTCCGCCCGCTTGGAGCGGCGCACGCGGCGCCGCGCCCTCACGCCGAAGATCTCCTCGTCCGCCAGCAGGGCCAGGCCGCCCGAGCCGTCCACGAAGCCGTGGCTCACCTCGCCCGTGAAGAGGTGGGCGTAGATGGAGGGCTCATACAGCTTGCCCACGTCCCCGAGCGGCTCCTCGTGGATGCGGACCATCACGTTGCGATCCAGCAGCAGGCGCTTGAGCCGGTCCGCCTGGCTCAGGGTGCCGCACGCGATGGCGCAGGCCACGCGCAGCTCCCGCCAGCGCTGCAGCCGCTCCACCAGCGGGGTGAGGGCGCCCTCCTCGCCGTGGTGGGCCAGGATGGCCTCGCGCAGCTCCTGCGTCGTCCCGAAGGAGAAGAGCACGGGGGGCTGCTCGGTCGGGGCGAGCGCCAGCCCACCGCCTTCCAGCACGCGGGCCCCGGCGAGCTGCGCGTCCACCTGCTCCCGGATGAGGAAGTGGTCCGCTGGCGGGAAGACCAGCTCCTGTCGCTCCTCCGCCGCCTCGAAGGAGCGCTCCAGCTCCGCGCGGAGATCTCCCACGGCGCGGTCCACGCCCACCGGATCATCGAAGTAGAAGAGGGCGTCCTTCGCCCACAGGCGCAGGTAGTCGAAGACGGTGCCCAGCCCGCCCTCGAAGAAGCCGGGCAGCAGGCCCTCCAGGCCAAAGCTCGGCATGCCCTCGCGCAGCGCCTCGAGCCGCTCGCGCAGCTTGATGGTGGGCAGGTTGATGCGGTCCGCCACGGCGCGGGCGGCGGCCTCCGCGCGCGGGCGCGTCTGCTCGGTGAGCATCACCTCGCGCGCCGGCACCAGGTGCACCTGCTTCAGCGAGTCCACCGTGCGCTGGGAGTCCGGATCGAAGGCGCGGATGGACTCGATGGTGTCCCCGAAGAACTCCAGCCGCACGGGCTGCTCGTACAGAGGGCTGAAGACATCCAGGATGCCGCCGCGCACGGAGAACGTCCCGGGGTCCTCCACCAACGGGCTGTTCTGGTAGCCCATGGTGGCGAGCTTGCGGGCCAGCGAGTCCCGGTCGAAGTCCTGGCCCACGGTGATGAGCTCGGACAGGGCGCCCACCACTGGCGGAGCCAGCACCTTGCGCAGCAGGGCGCGCACGGAGAGGACGAGCGCGGGGAAGCGCGTCCCCTGGCTCAGGTGGAAGAGGGCGCCCAGGCGCTCGCTGACGGCGCTCGGATCAGGGGAGAGCTCGTCGTAGGGGAGCACCTCGTCAGCGGGCAGGCGCAGCACGCGCGGCTCCAGCCGAGTGCCGCTGCCCCCCAGGAAGAAGGCCAGATCACTGGCCAGGGCGTCGGCGGCCTCCTCGTCCACCGCGACGCAGACGAGCGGCGCCTCGAGCAGGCGCGCCAGGCGGGCGAGCACGTACCCACGCGCGGCGCCGTGCACTCCCTGGGTCCGCACGCGGGCGCCGGGCTGAAGCCGCTCCAACACCTGCGCGAAGGGATCGCCCACTACTGGAGGCGCGCCGCGCAGGGCCTCCGGACTGAGTCTCTGGCTGAAGGGAGTGTCCATCCGTGGCCCCGAGGGGCCTCCCGTTTCATAGGAGCCAGCGTGGGGCGGGTCAATGAAGACCGGCGCCTCGAGAATGCCTGTGACAAACGTTTGGCTGCCCAGTTGTGTCTGCCACCCACCATCGCTCTCACCCGGGACTCCGGGGCGAATTCCCTGGAGAGCATGGAAAGCGTTAGTCTTTCCATACCAAGCGGGGGCGCCGCGAGGCGGACGCATGAAATTTCGGAGTGAGAGCGAGAAGCCGTCGGCCTACGGCGATGTGCCCGTCTCTGATGTCTGGATACGGCTCAAGGCCGTGCGTTCCCTCGAGGGGCGGATCGTCGACTTCGAGTGCGCGGACACCTCGCCGAGTCGGGTGCGTCAGGGCGTGCTGGGGTTGTTGCCGGCTCCGGGCGAGCGGCTGCTGGACGAGGCGCCCTGGGTGGCCGAATGCAGCCTCTTCGACATGTGTGTGCGGGTGGTGGAGCGGCAGGTGCCGGAGCTGGAGCGCCTGGGCCGGACGACGCCCGCCGGCATCGTCTGGCTGAAGGCGCGGGCAGCGCCCTGTGAGGGAGGGCTCTTCCTCTTCGTGGATGACTTCACCCAGCACGCCGCGGCCGAGGTGGCGCTACGCCGGGACCGGGATCTGCTCCACTCCGTCATCGAGAGCACCACGGATGCCGTCTTCGTGAAGGATCTGCTGGGGCGCTATGTCCTGCTCAACACCGCGGCGGCGCGGGCGTTCGGGCGCCCGGCCGAGGAGCTCCTGGGGCGGACGGACGAGGAGCTGATGGGCGCGCAGAGCGCCGCGGCGACGCTGGCGCATGACAGGGCGGTGCTCGCCTCGGGGCAGACGGCGACCTATGAGGGCGCGGATGGGGGGCCGGGCTTCGGCTGCAGCTGGCAGTCCATCAAGGGGGTGCTCCGCCGGCCGGACGGGGGGGTGTACGGCCTGTTCGGCATCAGCCGGGACATCACCGCGCGGCGGCGGCAGGAGGAGGAGCGGGAGCAGGAGGCGCACTTCCGCGAGCGCTTCATCGGGGTGCTGGGGCACGATCTGGGCAACCCGCTGGCGGCCATCCGCTTCTCCGCCGCGGCGCTCCTGGGCCGGGACACGCTGGCGCCGGAGGTGCGGCGGGCGATGCAGCGCATTGACTCGAGCGCCGAGCGGATGGCGCGGCTGGTGAAGCAGCTGCTGGACTTCACGCGGGCGCGCATGGCGGACGGGATTCCCCTGCGCCCCAGAGACATCTCCCTGGAGGAGGTGTGTCGCCGCATCATCAGCGAGCTGGAGCTGGCGTTCCCGGGGCGAGACATCCGCCTGGACGTGCGCGGACAGGCGCACGGCTTCTGGGACGAGGAGCGGATGGCGCAGGTGCTCTCCAACCTGGTGGCCAACGCCCTCCAGTACAGCCCGCGGGGGACGCCGGTGAGCGTACGCTTGGAGGGCGTGGAGTCCTTGCAGCGCGTCGAGGTGCACAACGCGGGGCCGCCGATCCCGGACGCCCTGCGGGCCCACCTCTTCGAGCCCTTCCATCGCACGGGGGGGGGCGGGGACAAGTCGTCATCCCGGAGCGGGCTGGGGCTGGGGCTCTACATCGTCGCGCAGATCGTCCAGGCGCACGGGGGGCGCATCGACGTCTCCTCCACGCCCGAGGAGGGTACCCGCTTCACCCTCCTGCTGCCGCGGGCGGTGTCGGTGCCAGCAGGCTCGGCGGAGGAGTCCCAGGCCAGGATCGATCCGCCCTTTGGCCAGGGGAAGGCCGCCTCCAGCTGAGCGGCGCTCCCGCCAGCTCAGACACGCGTGTCGCCCAGGTGGATGGGGCGCCCACGCAGCAGCAGGGTGGTCCGCAACATTCGCTCGGCGCCCAGTCGCTGCAGCTCCTTGTGCAGGATGGGGTGGAGTGGGAGGAGCCGCTCGAGGACCGCCCGCTCCAGCTTCAGCAGCAGGCAGGGCGTCATCGCCCGCACCGAGGCGGTGACGAGCTTGCTGCGGAGCAGGGAGATCTCACCGAAGACATCTCCCTCGGCCATGTCCGGGTAGGGCGTCTCGCGGCCATCCACGTGCTGGTGGAAGGCGACGCACCGGCCGCGCAGCAGCAGGTAGAGCGCGTGTGAAGGCTGCCCTCGGGACAGGAGCTCCTCTCCCGCCTTGATCGAGATGGGGGTGAACGCCTCCGCCACCTGGTGGCGCAGCTCCGAGGGCCAGTTGGCGAAGAGCGGGTTGCTGCGCAGCGCGTTGGCCAGCAGTCGCTGCCGATAGAGCCGGTGGACCACCTCCGCCAGCTCGGGGTAGCGCGTGGAGATCTCCTCCATGCGCTCGCGGGAGAACTCCAGCAGCACCGCCTGGGTGGTGGCCACCACGCTGGAGAGGCGAGGGCCCTCGCACAGGAGCGCCATCTCCCCGAAGAACTCGCCTTCTCCCAGGGTGGCCAGGGCGATGGGCTGGCCCGCCTCCCCCTGTCGCATCACGCGCACTTCGCCCTCGGCGATGATGAACATGGAGCTGCCTGGCGCTCCCTCCTGGACGATCACCTCGCCCGGCTGGCACACGCGCCGCTCGACGCCCGAGAGGACCTCCAGGAACACCTCGCGCCCGAGCGAGGTGAAGAACGGGATGGGAGCCAGCGGCTGGGCGGGGGCCTTCTCCTCCGGAGTCCGCTGGGAGGCGCGTGCCCTCAGCCCCAGGGGCCTTTCGCGGGGCCGCTCCGGGCTCTGTGGCAGGCCGCGGGGCTGCTCGCGGGCGTGGAGGTTGGCCAGCAGGGCCTGGGTGCGGGTGTGCTTCGGGTCCAGCTGGAGAATGATCTTGCACAGCGCGAGGGCGCGCAGCAGCCACCCCGTCCTCGCCCAGGCCGCGGCCGCGGCCTCGTACTCGGCGATGGCCTCCTGCGTGCGCCCCAGCTTCTGGAGGATCTCGGCCACCTTCTGCCGCCAGGTGGGCTCATTCGGGGCCGCGCTCGCCACCTCCCGGAACGCCACGAGCGCTGCCTCCAGGTTCCCTTCGGCGAGCAGCTCGGCGCCTCGATCCTTGGCACGGCGGAGGAACGCAGGGTCTGGATCCCCGGCCTTCTCGCGAGGAGCCTGCGAGAGGCTGCTCCGAGGGCGCTCGGATGCGGCGCTGGGGGGCTTCGAAGCAAAGAGCGGGTTGCGGTTCGTGCTGGCCATGGGCTCTCCCTGTGGCGGGGGGGTATGGCGCAACCGTAAGGCACTCGCTCCGCTGGCGCTGTGAGCTGCTTCACAGGGACGCAGTGAACTCGCGTACAGTCACGAGGCTGGAGAAGGATGCCCCTCCAGCAAGTGCGGCGTGGCCCTCCCTGGCGCTGTTCGCGTCAGGGGCGAGGGGGGCCCGCCAGGGATGGAGGACCTGACACCATGTCGTATTCCCAGCTCCTGGCCCGGATCTCCATGTTCGAGAACCTGCAGGAAGAGGAACTGGAGCACCTGTCCACGCTCCTGCGCTCCCGGCGCTTCGCCAGGGGAGAGGTCATCTTCCACCAGGGGGACGTGGGGACGTCCCTCTTCATCGTGCGCAAGGGGCAGGTCGCCATCCGCCTCAGCTCCGATGAAGGCAAGGAGGTCATCCTGGCCCTGCTGGATCGGGGGGACTTCTTCGGTGAGCTGGCGCTCCTGGATGAAGAGCCGCGCTCGACGGACGCGGTGGCCCGGGAGGAGGCGGATCTGCTGAGCCTCCAGCGAGAGGACTTCCGCCGCTTCCTGGAGGAGCGCCCGCAGGTGGGCATGAAGCTGCTGTCCGCGCTGAGCCGCCTGGTGCGGCGCGTCACGCAGCTCGTCCATGACACCACGTTCCTGGACGCGCGGACGCGCCTGGTGCGTGTGCTGCTCGAGCTGGCCCAGCATCAGGGCAAGCCCGCTGCGGACGGCGTGGTCATCACGCAGCGGCTGACGCAGTCGGAGCTGGCCAACCTGTGCGGCCTCACGCGGGAGAGCACCAACAAGTGGCTCCGCTTCTACGTGCGCGAGGGCCTGCTGTCCTATGAGGGTGGGCAGATCACCCTCGTCCAGCCCGCGCGGCTCGGCCAGGAGGCCGAGTGAGCACGGGCCTGGCGACGCTCACCGCGCGGGGGCTTCGCGCCAGTCCACCCGGTACAGCGTCAGGGGCTCCTGCTTGCCCTTGACGTGGACGGGGGGCAGCTTCTCCAGGGGCCAGGAGCGCTCCTGGCAGCGTTGGAAGGTGGCCTCGGCGACGCGGATCTCCCCCTCCTCGGCGGCGCTGCAGACGCGGCTGGCCACATTGGTGGCGTCTCCGATCGTGGCGTACTGCAGGTAGTGCTCGGAGCCGATGTTGCCCGCGGCCACCCGGCCCGTGTTCAGTCCGATGTGGATCTGCAGCTCCGGCTTGCCCTGGGAGCGCCAGCGGGCGTTCAGGTCCGCCAGCGCGCGCTGCATCTCCACCGCCGCGCGCAGGGCCCGGTCCGCGTC
>JAFGNZ010000395.1 GCA_016926755.1 Myxococcaceae bacterium
CCTTCGCCACGCCCTGCTCCTCGCGGTAGCCCCGGTACTGCCCCACCGCCACGTGCGTGGCCACGTCGCTGCCCTCCAGCGGGCGCAGCGCGCGGAACACCTTGTTCTTCTCGTCGCGGATGTCCTCGGCGGCGAAGGAGGTGGGGGGCTCCATCGCGCACAGCGCCAGCACCTGCAGCAGGTGGTTCTGCACCATGTCGCGGATGACGCCCGTCTCGTCATAGAAGCGCCCGCGGCCGCCCTCCATCCCCAGCGTCTCGGTGGCGGTGATCTCCACGTGGTCCACGTAGTTGCGGTTCCACAGCGGCTCGAAGATGGTGTTGGCGAAGCGGAAGACGAGGATGTTCTGCACCGTCTCCTTGCCCAGGTAGTGATCGATGCGGAAGATCTGCCGCTCGTCCAGCACGGCGGCCAGGTTGCGGTTCAGCTCCCTGGCCGTCTCCAGGTCCCGCCCGAAGGGCTTCTCGATGACGAGCCGGCGCCAGGGCCGGTGGCCGGGCTGCTCCTCGCGTGGCAGCAGGCCCGCGCCGGACAGGCCACGGAGCAGGACGGGGAAGGTGGAGGCGGGGGTGGCCAGGTAGTAGAGCTGGTTGCCCGCGGTGCCGTAGCGCTGCTCGGCGGCGTCGAGGCGCTCGCGCAGCCGCGCGAAGGCCGCCGGATCGTCGTAGTCGCCGGAGATGCACTCCAGGCGCGAGCCGAAGCGCTCCCAGGCGGCCTCGTCCAGCGGCTGGGTGCGGGCGAACTTCTGGAGGCCCTCCTTCACCTGGGCGCGGAAGGCGATGTCATCCTGCGAGGAGCGGCTGAAGGCCACGAGCGCGAAGTGCCTGGGCAGCAGGCCGGCGCGCGCCAGCTCGAAGAGGGCCGGGAAGAGCTTGCGCTGGGCGAGATCTCCCGTGGCGCCGAAGAGCACGACGATGCACGGGTCCGGCCGGCCCGCGCGGACGATGGGATCGCCCTCGCGGGGAGTGGTCTCGATGTGGAGGTCCTGGGCATCCATGCTGGCTTCCTCCGGGCTGAGGCGGTGGAGGGGCGCTAGCTTAGAAGCTTTCCGCCCGGGAGAGGCGGGAAACGCGAGCCAGTGTCGTGACGCCATCGTTGCCTGGCGCGTCAGCTCATGAGTGGACAGCGCCCAGGTTGAGGGGGCTCACTTCCCGAGCGCGATGGCGGAGCCCACGAAGGCGATGACCTTCTCGAAGCCCTGGGGAACGGGGGAGAGCAGCGTGGGGCTCGCATCTCCCCACTGCGTGATGCCGTGCGGCAACAGGTGCGCGAGGTTGTACCTCGCGCCGCGGAACTCGAACTCCTGGCTCCAGATGAGGGAGGCGGTGAAGGTGTTGAGCGTCAGCAGCTCTTGCTTGCCGGTGGAGCCGCTGAGGGTGGTGCCCATGACGAGGCTGACGCGGCGGAACGTCGCGATGGGCTCCCCCTCGGAGAAGGAGTCGGGCTTGTCGAAGGACGCGCCCCCGTGTCGCTTCAGGTACAGCGTGAAGTCGCCGACGTCGTCGAGGCCGATGGACAGGTCACCGTTGGTGACGGTCTTGGAGCGGAACGGGGCGGAGCGGAAGGTGAAGCACGCCGTGCTTTCGCTCCGGGGGCCGTCGAAGAGGTCGCCCGCGATCCCCTGGAGATGAAGGAAGTAGCCCAGGTCCTGCATCGACGTGTCGGCCGCTGCGTAGAACCGGCCCGTCACGTACCAGGCGACGCTCGCTGCGCTCAATGGCTCCATCATGGCTTCGGGGGCTCCTTTCCCCCTGGCTCACTGCTCTTTGGGGTGGGGGTAGAGGCGGGCGCGCAGCTTCTCCGTCTTGCGGCGCCGGTGCGCGTTTCCTTCGTCGAGCAGCGTGGCCAGTGAGTACTGCCGCAGCGCCAGCTCCAGCTTGTTCTCGCGCGCCAGCGCATCACCTCTCGCGTCGGCCAGCTCGGCCAACTGCTCCAGCGTGGCCTCGTCTGGAAGCTCCTTCCGGGCCTTGTAGGCGAACACGCAGCGCCAGCGCCGCAGCGCCTCCTGCGCCCGGTCTTCCTGGATCTCCTGCTCGAAGCGCTGGGCGAGCGCCTGCGCGTCCAGCGCCAGGGTGCCGGCCTTGCCCTCGGGGCAGCGGGGATCCTCCGTCGCCGTCAGCCCGTTGAGCAGGGAGATGGGCCAGCCGATGGAGTGGAACCCGGCCATCAGCTTCTGGAAGCTGGCCACGTGTCCGCTCGGGCCATGCGCATCCAAAAGGATGGGAGGCCCCTCCGAGTGCAGGTAGTCCTCCAGCGCCGGGTAGTTGTCCGCGTGGTGCGCCACCGCGTAGTCCGCCAGCCCCGCCACGTCGATGATCTCCGCGGTGCGCATCACCATGGCCTGCCCGCCCAGATCCGGGTAGCCCAGCAGCGGGCGCACCTGCCCGAGCGATCGCGTCCTGTCTCTCACCTGCTCGAAGAGGCTCGCGATGTACTCGTACGTCAGCTCCGGCTGGGCCTTCACCCCGGGCGCACGCTGGATGCTCCGATACAGTGCGGGCACTCCCAGGCCGAGCGCCCCCAGCACCCCGAGGGCCACCAGCGAGCGCGCGGGCCACACGCCCCCCCGCGCGGCCAGGCGCGCGCCCAGGCTCCGTACCCCCGAGAGTCCCGTCGCCGCCGCCGCGCCCAGCAGCGGAACCAGCGGCGCCAGGAAGCGCCACTCGCGCATCCAGTCGCCCTTCGAGCGCCACACGAAGGCGAGGCCGCACCCCAGGAAGAGGGCGGTCAGCGCCGTCCGACGCGCGCCCACCCGGCCCCCCAGGAGCCCCAGCAGCAGCCCCGTCAGCGCCAGCACGCAGAGCAGCCCGTAGGTGTTCCAGAAGTTCACCAGGTACGCCCGCGCGTTGAAGTCCCAGAAGCGCTTGGCGTAGTACGTGTTCGGCAGCCAGTCCGCGAAGTAGCTCCAGCGCACCACCAGCCAGCCGCCCACCAGCACCAGCAGCCACGCGCCAATGCGCAGCTCCTGCCGCCCTGGCCACCGTCCAGCCAGCCCTCGGCTCACCACCCAGAGCGCGCCCGCCGCCGCGGTGAAGAGCGCGCCCTCGGGCCGCGTGAGGCACAGCAGCCCGAGCGCCCAGCCCGCATGCGCCGAGCCTTCGCCGCGCAGCTCCCTCAGCACGAAGAGCCCGGAGAGCCCCAGCAGGAACGCCTGCAGCCCCGTCTCCATCCCGCTGGAGATCCAGTACGCATAGGTGGGGTTGAGCGCGGCGACGAGCGGCCCCGCCACGTCCTCCAGCCGGAGCTTCCGCCCCTCGGCCGCAGGCCCCCACAGCGCGAAGGCCGGCAGCGCCAGCACGCCGAACACGATGCCCAGCACGTGCGTGTAGGAGATGGGCTCCAGCCGCAGCGGGCGGCTCAGCCCCAGCAGCAGCGTCCACAGCGGGTTGGAGAAGCCCTCCACCGGCTGCGAGTGAGGCGTGACGCGCAGGCCCTCGCCGGAGAAGAAGGTGATGCCGTAGGCCAGGGAGATGGCCGCGTCGTCCACGATGGAGACGGCCAGCCAGGCGCAGTGGTACGCCAGCCCCGCCGCGGCCGCCAGGACGAGCCCGGCCGTGAGCCAGGGCTCGAGCAGGGGCCAACGCCCTGCCTCATGCACCGGGGGTGGGGCGGAGCCGAACGAGGACATGCTGGTGCGGCTCTATGCCAGCCGAGGGCCAGTTTCCAGTCCGCGCGAGCCTCAGCCTGGCGGGCCGGAAGGTGCTATGCCCAGGACCATGACCTCTCCCGTGGCTCTCATCACCGGTGGCTCGCGCGGCGTGGGCCGCTGCGTCTCCCTGCGGCTCGCCCAGGCGGGCTATGACATCGTCTCCACCTACCGGCGCGACGTGGACGCCGCCGCCTCGCTGACGAAGGAGATCGAGGCGCTCGGGCGGCGCTGCCGCACCGTCGTGGCGGACCAGCTCGAGCCGGCCTCCCTCCACAACGTGTTCGATCACGTCCAGCAGGAGTTCGGCGGGCTGGACGTCTTCGTCGCCAACGCGGCCTCCACCGCCTTCGTGCCGCTGATGCAGATGAAGCTCCACCAGATGGACAAGACGTTCAACGTCACCGTGAAGAGCTTCGTGCTCGGCGTGCAGCGCGCCGTGCCCCTCATGGAGGGCCGCAAGGGCCGCATCGTCGCCGTGTCCGGGATGGACTCGCGCATGCCGCTGCCCTTCCACGGCTTCCTGGGCGCCATGAAGGGCTCCATGGAGATCCTCGTGAAGTACTTCGCCGCCGAGCTGGCCGGCTCCGGCATCCGCGTCAACGCCGTGAACCCCGGCTACATCGACACGGACTCCAGCCGCTTCTACATGGGCGAGGCCTGGGACGCGCTGGAGGCCCGCGTGAAGGACAACGTCCCCGTGGGCCACATCGCCAGCGCGGACGAGATCGCTCGCCCCATCGAGTGGCTGTGCTCCGAGGCCTCCTCCTATATCAACGGGCAGACCCTCGTCGTCGACGGAGGGCTGGAGGTGAACTACGCGATGAACTTCGCGGCCCAGCTCACCCCGCCGGCGCGGTGACACGTGCGCGGCCTCATGTCACATCCGGGCCCAGGGGCCTCTGCCTGACAGGGACATGGTGAAGCGACTCGTCACAGCGGGGTTCGCGCTCTGGTTCCTGCTCACCGCGCCGCTGTGCGTGGGGGTGGGGGCGCTGCTGTGGCTCGTCTCGGCGCCGTTCGATCCGGACCGGGCCCTGCTGCACGCCTTCGTGTGCCGCTGGTGCCACCTGCTCTACCTGCGCGCGTGGCCGGGCTGGCGCGTGCGGGTGGAGGGGCGCGAGCGGCTGCCTCCCGGCCCCGCCGTCCTCGTCTGCAACCACCAGTCCGCCGCGGACATCCTGGCCGCCATGGGCCTGTTCCACCCCTTCAAGTTCGTCTCGAAGGCCTCCCTGTTCCGCCTCCCCCTGGTGGGGTGGATGATGAGGCTGATGCGCTACGTGCCCGTGGAGCGCGGGCAGGTCCGCTCCGTGGAGCGGATGCTGGAGGACTGTCGCTGGTGGCTGCGCCGCGGGGTGGCGGTGTTCATCTTCCCCGAGGGCACCTACGCCCCCAGCCGCCACCATCGGCTGCCCTTCAAGCGCGGCGCGTTCCGGCTCGCCATCGAGGAGCAGGTGCCGGTGGTGCCGGTGGTGCTGGAGGGCACCACGGACATCCTCGAGGGGGATGGCCCGTGGATGGGGGCGCGCGCCTCGGTGCGCGTGCGCGTGCTGCCCGCGCTGCCCGTGGAGTCGCTCGGGGGTGACGAGGCGGCGCTCGCCGAGCGCGTCAGGCTCCTCTACGTCGAGGCGCTCGGCCTGTCGTCCCCCTCCAAGGCCACGGGCGACGAGAGAAACCCACGGTGCGCCTGAGCCGCGGCAGCGCGGCTCCGCGGCTCCGAGGTGTCGTGGGTGCGCCGCACTGCTAGTGTCCGGCCATGCGCGCTCTCCGTGTGGTCCTCGTTGCCCTGTGCCTCCTGGCTGCTCCCGCACTGGCCGCCGTGCCCACCGGCTTCCAGGAGACGGTCTACAGCTCCTCGGCCCTCACCCCCGCCACGGGGCTGGCCTGGGCGCCGGATGGTTCGGGCCGGCTCTTCCTCCTCAACAAGAACGGCCGCGTCCTCATCGCGACGATGCGGGAGGGAGAGCTCGTCAAGGCGGGCGCGACGCTGGCGACGACCGTGTTCTCCACGGACACCGTTCACACCAACAGCGAGTGCGGCCTGATCGGCATCGCATTCGATCCGAACTACGCCGTCAACCGCTACGTCTACCTGTTCATCACCGCGAACGCCTCCACGCAGCAGATCCTCCGCTACACGGACGCCAACAGCGTGGGCACCGCGCGCACGGTGCTCGTGGACAACCTGCCCACCGCGGGGAACAACCACGACGGCGGGGGCATCTTCTTCGGCCCGGACGGGAAGCTGTACTGGGGGATTGGTGACCTGGGCAACGGCACCGGGGTGGATCTGGATCTCACCTCGCTGGCCGCCAAGGTGGGCCGCGCCAACCCGGACGGCACGCCCGTCAATGACAACCCATTCAATGACGGGCCGGGCCCCAACAACGAGTACATCTGGGCGCGCGGCCTTCGCAACCCGTTCACCCTCACCTTCCAGCCGGCCACCGGGCTGCTGTGGGTGAACTCGGTGGGCACCAGCTACGAACAGGTGTTCGTCGTCCGCAAGGGAGACCACGCCGGCTACAACGACTTCGAGAACAACCAGCCCGCGGGCTACATCACCCCCGTCATCAAGTACCGCACCAACGGCACGGACACGCGCACCATCGCCGCGTCCGGCGTGTCCGGCGCTGTGCGGAGCGGGGGCGTCGTCACCTTCACCACCACGGGGACCCATGGCTTCCGCAAGGGCGAGAAGATCACCGTGGCGGGCGTGGGGGACGCGAGCTTCAACGGGGACGTCTACGTCGCCAGCACCCCGAGCGCCACGACGTGGACGGCGGTGCAGGCGGGGCCGGACGCGACGAGCGGCGGAGGTACCGCGCGGACGCAGAGCCTGGGCGGCTCCATCACCGGCGGCACCTTCTACGACTCCACGCTCTTCCCGCCCGAGTACCGCGGCAACTTCATCTTCGTGGACTACAACACCGGCCAGCTGGTGCGCGCCACGCTGGCCGGTGACAACACGGTGGCCACGGTGGATGAGTGGGGCACGGGCTTCAGCTCGGGGGTGGATGTGGACATGGGGCCGGACGGCGCGCTGTATGTCCTGGGCGTCGCCTCGGGCGAGCTCACCCGGGTGCGGCCGGAGTCCCCCGGGCAGCGGCTCATCGTCTCGGCGCTGAACCTGCCCATCGTCGAGGGCGGCAGGGCCGTCTTCACGGTGCGGTTGGCGGAGGCGCCCACGGCGGACGTCAGCGTCAGCGTGCAGCGGGCCTCGGGCGACGCGGACCTGACCGTCGCGGGCGGCGCGCAGCTCACCTTCACGTCGGCCAACTGGAACCAGCTGCAGCTCGTCACGCTCGCCGCCGCGGAGGACGCGGACTCGGACACGGATACGGCGGACTTCTCCGTCTCCGCGCAGGGGCTGGGCTCGGAGACGGTGCGGGTGCGATCCATTGACAACAATGCGCCGCGGCTCGTGCTCTCCTCGACGACGGTGGCGATGGACGAGGGCACGAGCGCGAGCTTCACGGTGGCGCTCTCCAAGGCCCCCGCGGCCAATGTCAGCGTCACGGTGGCGTGGACCGAGGGAGATCCGGACGTCACTGTCTCCGGAGGAGCATCCCGGGTCTTCACTCCGACCGACTGGGCCACGCCGCAGCCCGTCACCGTGGCGGCCGCGGAGGACGCGGACAACGTCCGGGATCTGGCCACGCTCACGGTGGCCGCGGCGGGCGCGGACGCGCGCACCGTGTCCGTCCGGGTGCGTGACAATGATCCCAGCGCGCCGACCATCACCTCCGCGCCCATCACCTCCGCGGTGTTGGCGGCGCCGTACCGCTATGAGGTGGTGGCGGAGGGGTTTCCCACGCCGACGTTCTCGCTCACGAGCAGCGTGCAGGGCCCGAGCATCGACTCGACGACCGGGGTGCTCACCTGGACGCCCGCGGCGCTGGGCACGGTGGAGCTGGTGGTGCGCGCGAGCAATGGGGTGAGTCCGGACGCCGAGCAGTCCTTCCAGGTCACCGTGAAGGCGGACGAGGCGCCGAGCGTGGTGCTCACGCGGCCGACCGAGGAGGAGCGGATCACCCGCGCGATGTCAGAGTTCTTCGGGGACTGCTTCGACGACGTGGGCTGCACGAAGGCGGAGTTCTACGTGGACGGGGTGCTGGAGAGCACGGACACGCAGAACAGCGGGCACTACCACTACCGCGGCGAGCACAACCTGTGGGACACGACGGCGCTGCGGCCGGGCGCGCACCAGGTCCGCATGGTCGTCTACGACACGGCGGGGAAGAGCGCGTCGGCGGAGGTCAAGGTGTGCGTGGGAGAGGGCGCGTGCGTTCCGCCCGAGCCGGTGGACGGCGGGACGGGGCCGATGGGTGACGTGAAGGCGGAAGGGAGATGCGGCTGCGGAGCGGGGGCGGGTGGAGCGGTGGCGTGGCTGGGGCTGGTGCTGCTCCTGCGCAGGCGGCGCGCGCGGGCGGGCTGAAGCGGCTTGAACGAGGGACTGCTTCGGCGACTCAGCGCGTGGAACGCTGCTTCCAGGGATTGGCGGGCACCAGGAGCCCCGCGCCCTCCAGGATCTGGTGGACACGGGCGGCCAACTCCACATGCGCTGGGTTCGAGATGGTGAAGCGCTCAGGGGTCAGGGTGACGAGGGTGCCTCGCCCCTCCACAGGCTCTACACGGACTGGCTCGGGCAGAGGAGGCACGGGGCCACGGCGGCGCGCGAAGTACATGACCCAGCCCACGAAGGTGCCCGCGGTGGGGCGCTGCGAGATCATCTCCCGGTGCTCGTTGGAGGTGGCAACAGCCCAATCGGGTTCCCAGGCCAAGGCCATGGCGCGGAGAACTTCCGTCAGCACGGGCCCAGTCAGTACCCGTTCCACGTGTGGACCCGTGGAAGGCAGATCCAGCAGGCACACATTGCTGATGGGCTCCGCATAGCTTCCACAGTGGATGCTGAGAGAGGCATGGTCGCGTTGATGCCTTCCTGGGCCCATACCGTTGTCGGCCAGGAGGTGGAAGCCGAGATCCTCAATGACTCCGCCCTCGTCGTTGCGAGTCCTGCGCTGTGCGAACAGGGCCTGGAGTGCGGGGAGCTCGAGCTCAAGGGCTCGAGGGGCCTGTTTGCGTGACTTGGGAGGAACGACCCAACGGGCGAAGAAGTCGTCGCTGTGGGAAATCGTGTTGAAGAAAGCCAGTGCGCGCTGAGCACACTGCTCCGCGGTTTCTTGTCGCGCACCCCAATAGGCGCCCGCGTAGTAGGTCTCGCTCATTCCGACCACTCTTCAGCAAGTAATCATTGAGCGTCTTGACCAGGTGCACCTCTACTGCGTGGGCGGGAGGAAGCGGAGCATGGTGCCCATCTCGTCGCGCAGCTTGGCCTCCAGGTAGTCCGCGCTCAGCCCGCGCAGGAGCCAGCGCTCGGGGACGGCCTGGCGCGTGGCGTTGGCCGCGGCGCGCCACTCATCGCGCAGCGCGACGGCCCGCGCGGCGCGGAGTTCATCTCCCGCCAGCTCGGCCCCATCCACCATCATCCGGGCGCCCAGCATCCGCTCGAGCAGCGTGGACTCCGCCGCCAGGCGCGAGCCGATGCGCCAGAGGGCCTCACCCAGGCGGCGGAGCTGCTCGGGGGCGAGCGCCTCTCGCGAGGCCTCGGTCTTCTTGTAGAGGAGGTAGGCGGGCCGGGTGGCCAGCGCCGTCACGGCGAGCATGAAGGCCGCGTGCGTGGGCTGGGCGTGGTCCATGGCCTTGAAGTGCCCCAGGGAGTGCTCGTAGAGCACGTGAAAGTCCGTCTCGCGCCAGTCCGGCAGCGCGGCAACGGCCTCGAGCCCCCGGAGCTCCTCGGCGGTGAAGGGCGCGTCCTCGGAGGAGTCGTGCACCAACAGCAGGGCGGGGTACTGCATGGACCGAGGCGAGGCGACGGTCAGCTCGGACAGCCGCGCGCGCACGGCTCGGGCGGCCTGGGCCCGCAGCGCCGGGGGCACTGACGGGGACTGGAGCGTGTCGTCGGCGGCGAAGATGAACTCGGGGAGCCCCAGCGCGTGCAGGTGCTGGAGGACGAGGCGCCCATGCCTGGCGCTCGGCTCCTTCAGGAGGGCGAGCAGCACCGCGGCCTCGGGGGAGTCGGCGAGGAGCTCCTCCGGCTCGGCGTCTGGGTGCTCGTAGGTGAACTCCTCGGGGGGGAGGATCCGCGATTCGCCGAGATCCGGCCGGCCCGCGTCATGCCAGGCCCGGATGAACGCATCCAACCAGCCGAGCGCGGGCTGCTCACGCCGCAGCACGAGGAGCGCCTCCAGCAGCCGGCCCTCGGGGGCCTCCGGGCTCGCCTCACGCAACGCGCGCACGTGGCGGGCCGCGCTGGCCAGGTCTCCGTCTTCGAGGGCGGCGCAGGCCCGCGCGAAGTGCGCGACCGGGAGGGAGTCCTCGGCGGGAGGAGAAGCGGCCCATGCGGCGAGGCCGAGCAGCCCGGACGCGAGGGCGAGCACGGCACCGAGGAGCTGGAACGACAGGAGGAGGAGGCGTGAGGGCGCGGCAGCTCTCTTCATGATGGGCTCGATTCCATGGCTCCCTCCCTCTCATGCGGGCAGGGGCCATTGCCCCCCAGGATGCCTGCTCGGCTGGCCATCCCGCCATGTGGGATCGCCGCGCTCCACCTGCGAGGGAGGGCGACCTACGGAAGTGCCCGGATTTGCAGGCACATTTCCGGATGTCAGACCGACCGTGTAAGCGACCCCCCGCCCGGTGCTTGGACCGGGAGGCAGGAGTGTTGGAGGCTGCGCGCGCGGCCGAGGAGGGGTGGTACCGGATGCGTCTGCTGCACACGTCGGACTGGCACCTGGGGCATACGCTGTACGACTTCTCCCGGGAGGCGGAGCACGCCGCCTTCCTGGACTGGCTCCTCCATACCCTGGAGGCCCAGAGCGTCGACGCGCTCCTCGTCGCCGGGGACATCTTCGACACCTCCAACCCCAGCGCCGAGGCGCAGGCGGCCTGGTACCACTTCATCGCTCGCGCCCGCCGCAAGCTGCCGCGGCTGGAGCTCGTCGTCATCGGCGGCAACCACGACTCGGCCGCCCGCCTGGATGCGCCGGATCCGCTCTTCACCGCGCTCGGCGTGCGCGTGGTGGGAGGGCTGCCCCGCGCCCAGGGCTCGCTGGACTTCGACCGGCTGCTGGTGCCGCTGCATGACGCTCGCGGGCGGGTGAAGGCCTGGGTGGCCGCCGTGCCGTACCTGCGCCCCGCGGACCTGCCCCTCGTGCAGACCGAGGGGGATCGGCTCGTCGCGGGCGTGCGCGAGGTGTATGGCCTGACGCTGGAGGCCGCGCGCCGCCGCCGGCAGCCAGGGCAGGCCCTGGTCGCCATGGGCCACTGCTACATGGTGGGCTCCGAGCTGTCCCTGCTCAGCGAGCGGAAGATCCTCGGCGGCAACCAGCACGCCCTCCCCGTGGACCTCTTCCCCGAGGACGTGGCCTACGCGGCCCTGGGCCACCTGCACAAGGCGCAGCGCGTGGGCGGGCGCGAGGCGGTGCGCTACAGCGGCTCGCCCCTCCCGCTGTCCTTGAGCGAGGCGCACTACCGCCACCAGGTGCTGCTGGTGGAGCTCGAGGCCGAGGGGCTGGGCTCCGTGCGGCCGCTCTCCGTGCCTCGCATCGCGGACATGCTGCGCGTGCCCGAGCGTGACGCGGCTCCCCTGGACGAGGTGCTGGCGAAGCTGGCCGAGCTGCCCGAGCTGGAGCCGGACACCCCCGAGCAGGCCCGTCCCTACCTGGAGGTGTGCGTGTCCCTGCCTCGCCCCGAGCCCTCGCTGCGGCGCAAGGTGGAGGCCGCGCTGGAGGGCAAGGCGGCCCGGCTGTTGAAGCTGACCCCCTCGTATACCGGCACGGGCCTGGTGCTGGCCGAAGCCCAGCCGAGCCTCTCCCTGCGCGAGCGCACCCCCGAGGACGTCTTCAAGGCCCGCTACGCCCGGGACTACCAGGAGCCCATGGCCCCCGAGCTGCTGGAGTCCTTCCACACGCTGCTCACCCAGGTGCAGGAGGACGCGTCGTGAAGATCCTCGCCATCCGCGGCCGCAACCTGACGAGCCTCGCCGGCGACTTCGCCCTGGAGCTGGACCAGCCGCCGCTGGACAAGCTGGGCCTGTTCGCCATCACCGGCGCCACCGGCTCCGGCAAGAGCACGCTGCTGGATGCCTTGTGCCTGGCCCTCTTCGATCGCACCCCCCGGCTCGGTGGGCGCGGAGGCGTGCCCGTGGGGCGCCCCGGCGAAGAGGAGGAGGACCGGCTGCTGTCCCATGACGTGCGCGGCGCGCTGCGGCGCGGGGCCGCCGAGGGCCACGCCGAGGTGGACTTCCTCGGCAAGGATGGGCGGCGCTACCGCTCCCGGTGGTCCGTGTGGCGGGCGCGCAACAAGGCCGAAGGGCGCTTCCGGCCGCAGGAGCTGAGCCTCACGGACGTGGCGACGGGGCAGGCGTTCGGCCGCACCAAGTCCGAGGTGCTCGAGGCCATCGAGCAGCGGCTGGGGCTGTCCTTCGATCAGTTCCGGCGCTCGGCCCTGCTGGCCCAGGGCGAGTTCGCCGCCTTCCTGCGCGCGGACGCCAACGAGCGCGCGGAGCTGCTGGAGCGCATGACGGGGACGGAGGTGTACAGCCGGCTGTCCATCGCCGCGCACGAGCGCCACAAGGCCGAGCAGGCCGCGCTGGAGCGGATGGAGGCGGGGCTGGCGGCCATCCCCCGCCTGTCGGAGGAGGAGCGCGTCGCGGCGGAGGCGGCGCTGGCGGGCGAGGAGGCGGCGCGTGTGAAGGCGGAGGGCGCGCTGGCGGAGGCCTCGGCGGCCGCGGAGTGGTTCGCGGCGCGAGCCACGCTCGTGGAGTCCGAGCAGGAGGCCGCGACGAAGCTGGCCCGTGCGGCGGAGGCGGTGGAGGCGGCGGCGCCTCGCGAGGCGATGCTGGCACGCGTGCGCGCGGCGGAGTCCTTCCGGGGGCCCGTGGCCGTAGTCGTGAGCGCGGAGCGGGCGCTGGCGGAGGCCTCGGCGGCCCAGGTGTCGCGCGCGGCGGAGGCGGAGAAGGCCCTCGCGGCTTCGGGCGCGCGGGAGGCGGAGCAGCTCCAGGCGGGGGTGGCTCGCGCGGCGGCGCAGGAGGCGGAGGAGGCCGCGGGCCCGGCGCTGGCCGAGGCGGCGCGGCTGGATGCGCAGCTCTCCGCGGAGCGGCGCGAAGCCCTGGAGGCCAGACAGCGGGTGGAGGTGTCTCGCTCGGCGGAGGCCCAGGCGCTCGCGGTGCTGGCCGGTATCGTCGAGCAGGAGACGGCGGCGCGCGCGGCCGCGGAGGCGGCGCAGGCGTGGCTGGTGGAGCACTCGCGGCTGGAGGCGCTCGCGCGCGAGTGGCCGCGTTGGGAGGCGGAGCTCGTCCGCTACGAGCGCGCGGCCCTGGGTGAGCAACAGGCGCGGGCGGCGTCGGCTCGGCTGAGCACCGAGGCCGTGCGGCTGCGCGAGGCGGCGGAGCTGCGGCGGCAGGAGCGACAGGCCGCCGCCGAGGCCACGGAGATGGCGCAGGCCACGGCCACCCACGCCGAGGCCGCGCTCGGGGAGGACGCCGGCGCGGCACGGCGAGCGCTGCGGGACGCGCTGCTCGCGCGACAGGAGACACTGCGGGCGCTGAGCACGGCACGAAATGGAGCCATCACGGAGGCGGCGGCGGAGCACGAGGCCGGCGCGGAGGCGGAGGCGGCGCGGCGGGAAGCCGAGGCCGCGGCGGACGAGGCGCGTGAGGCGGCCTCCCGGCGCCTGGAGCTGGAGACGGGATTGAAGGAGGCGCGGCGGGCGCTGGCGCGGGCCCAGGCGGCGCAGGGGCTCGGCTCGCACCGGGCGACCTTGAAGGAGGGCGAGCCCTGCCCGCTGTGCGGCGCGAAGGAGCACCCCTACAGCCGCGCCGAGGCGGCCCTGGAGGGGCTCGTCGTCGAGGCCTCCACCCGTGTCGAGGCGCTGGAGGGAGAGCGGAACTCGGCGGCGCGGCGGGAGGCGGCGGCGCTCGCGCGAGAGCAGGCGGCGCGTCCCCGGCAGGCCCAGGCGGAGTCCCGGCGGAGCGCCGCGACGGCCCGGCTCTCGGGGCACCGCGAGGCGTGGGTGAAGGCACGCGCGCGGCTCGAGCACCCGCTGCCCCCCGAGCAGGCAGAGGATGCCGGCGCCCAGCTCTGGCTCGAGGAGGCGCTGAAGGAGGCCCAGGCCCGGCTCGCCGCGGTGCGCGCCGAGGAGGAGGCCTCGGAGGCGCGGGCTCGCGCGGCGCGGGAGGCGCGGGCCGCGCTGGAGTCCTGGCGCTCCAGGCTGGAGGCGGCCGTCGAGGCGCAGCGGCGCGCGGAGGATGCGCTCGCGGAGGCCGAGCGGGCGTTGCAGCAGTCCCAGCTCGAAGGCGAGCGCGCGGAGGCGGCGCGGAGGCAGTCGCTCGCGGATCTGACACAGGCCTTCACCGGGGGGAGTGACTGGGAGGCGCGGCTGGCGGCGGAGCCTGTTGGCTTCCGGAAGCGCTGCTCCCTGAAGGTGTCCGAGTGGAACACCCGCCAGGAGGCGCTGCGGGCCGCCCAGGCGCGTGAGGCGGAGGCGAGGGGAAGCCGGGCGGCCGCCGAGGCCAGGAAGGAGGCTCTGCGAGAGACCGCCGAGGAGGACGCCCGAGCCTGGAAGCGGGCGGATGAGGCGCTCCAGCAGACGGTGGCCTCGCGCGCCAAGGTGCTGGAGGGGCGGTCCACCGAGCAGGTGCACGCGGCGCTACGGGCGGCCGTGGAAGCAGCCACCCTGGGCTACGAGAAGGCTCGGGCCGCGGCGGAGTCCGCGAGCCGGGCCGCGGCGGTGGCCACCGCGCGCGCCGAGGAGGCCGCCAAGGTGCGGGCCACGTCCGTCGAGGCCCGGGAGCAGGCCCAGGTGGCGCTGGAGGCCCTGCTCCAAGGCCAGCGTGTGACGTTGGAGGAGGTCCAGAAGCTGCTCGCGCATGGCGCCGCCTGGTGTGAGGCGGAGGCCCAGGCGCTGGCGGCGCTGCGCGAGGCGCACGCCCATGCCCGGACGGTGCTCGAGGAGCGCAGGGCCTGGCGCGCGCGGCATGAGGCCTCGGGGCTGCCCGCCCTGCCCGAGCCGGAGGTGGCTCCCGCCCGTGAGCGTGCGCGCGCGGAGGTGGAATCACGCCGCGCCGCCGCCGCCGGGTGGAAGGCCCGTATCGATCAGGACGAAGAGGCCCGGAGGCGCTACGGCGCCGAGGCCCAGGCGCTGGAGGAGCGCCGCCGCGCGGCCGAGGTGTGGAAGACGCTCCACGAGCTGATCGGCTCGGCGGACGGCAAGAAGCTCAAGGTGTTCGCCCAGAGCCTCACCCTGGACGCGCTGCTGCTGCACGCCAACGCCCACCTGCAGGAGCTGGCCCGCCGCTACCGGCTCATGCGCGTGCCGGGGCACGATCTGGATCTCCAGGTGGTGGATCAGGACATGGGGGACGAGATGCGGGGCCTGGCCAGCCTGTCGGGCGGCGAGTCCTTCCTCGTCTCGCTGGCGCTGGCGCTGGGGCTGGCCTCGCTCTCGTCCGAGACGGCGCAGGTGGAGACGCTCTTCATCGACGAGGGCTTCGGCACCCTGGATCCGGAGACGCTGGAGGTGGCGCTGGCCACGCTGGACGCGCTCCAGGCCACGGGCCGGCAGGTGGGCATCATCTCCCACGTGTCGGGGATGGCCGAGCGCATTGGCGTGCAGGTGCGGGTGGTGAAGCAGGGCGGCGGGCGCAGCCGCCTCGTCGTGCAGGCCGAGGGCGGGCTCGCCGCACAGCCGCAGCCGCCGGACTCGGGCTCCGGGCGGAAGGTGGCCTGAGGCCTCCTAGCCGGCCAGGCTCGCCAGGTACCCGTCCAGCGTGTCGGCGAACGAGGGGTCGTCGCTGAGGAACGCGAGCCCCACGCCTCCCTTCGAGGGATCATCCACCACGTGCACCACCAGCGCCTCGCCCTGGAGGCGCTTGCCGTTGGGCAGCTTCACGTCCACCTTGACGATGGTGTCGATGGGCGGCCGGTGGGTGGTGCGCACGAAGAGGCCGCCGTTGGAGATGTTCGTCGCGTGCTCGCGCACGAAGTCCAGCTCCGTGCGGAACTCCATATCCAGGTTGACGGGGAAGCGCTTGTAGCGGCGCAGCTCCGGGCCCGAGGGCGGGGCGATCGGCTCGTCGGCGGCCTCGGGCTCGACCTCCTCCTCGGGCTCCACCGTCTCGAGGGGCTCGAGGGGCTCCGCCTCCGTGTCCACCACCTCGCCCTGGATGAGCGGCTCGTCGGAGACGCCCTCTCCCAGGGGCTCGTCGACGAGCTCCGCGGGCTGGGGGCGCGCCGCGGCGGGGGCGGGCTTGGGAGCCGCCGCCGGGGAGGGCCGGGCGTTCGCGTGCGGCAGGCCGGCGGGGGGGATCAGCGGCTTGAGCCCGCGCGCGGTGATGCCCTCCAGGTGCTCCTTGAGGGTGCTGGCCGCGGACCAGTAGTCCTGCACGGTGATGATGTTTCCGCCGGAGAAGGCAGCGGCGCGGAAGGCATCCCGCTCGGCCTTGGGCAGCTTCCACAGCTCCACGAGCGTGCCCTTGCTCGCCTTGATCTCCCAGGCGAACCGGTCCATCTCGAGCCGCGGGAAGTCGGACATCTCCAGCTTCAGCTCGAGGTTGGCCTCGTTCTCGCGCAGCGCGATGATGATCTCGACCGGCTGCGTCGAAGGCAGCAGCTCATCGATGGCCTCCACGATACCGGCCACATGGCCGGGGATGGCGGCGGCGTTCCACAATGCTGCGAGACTGAAGGTAGCCACGTCCCGGGAACATAGCCGAGCCACCGCCGACAGCCACATCTCCGACACCAAAGTTGGCCAAAGTGGGCCCAACCTGCTCAGGGAGTGGGCAGGAGGCCCCCCCAGCAGGGCTGTAGCACCTGCTCCCCGGAGGGAGCACACCGTCGCCGGATGGGGCGCGGGCCGGAGGGTGGGGCGTCCAGGCGGAAGACGGGGTAGAGGTTGAGGCGCGCGTCGTAGGTGGGGTGGCGCTCGTGGAAGAAGAGCAGGCGGGCGCGCGGATCCGCGGCGAAGGCCGGATCCTTCAGGCGCGCCTCCCAGGCGGCCTTCACGGCGGCGTCCTTCGCGAGGAGCTCGCGGGCATAGGGCTCCAGCACGTACTCCTCGATGTACTCCTTGCGCTCGAAGTGGTTGTTGAAGAAGCCCCAGGCGAGCAGCGAGTCCGGGCCGAGCGGCTCCAGCAGGTGGGCGAGCAGCGCCACGCCGGGCTGGGCCACGGGCACGTAGAGCGAGCCGGCGGGCAGGGGCTGCTGCTCCCGCCGCCACGCCCCCTTCACGGAGAGGGGCTGGCGGCCCTCGTAGGACTGGGGCTGGAGCTTCACCTCGGTGGCGCGGAACGCCTCCACCTCCACGGCGGGCACCGGCTTCTCCAGCCGCTGGAAGCGCAGGCCGTGGGCGCGCAGCTTGGGGGCCATCCACGCCGCGTGGGCCGCGGGCACCAGGTAGCCCCCCTGGGGCAGCGGGACGGTCAGCTTGGGGAGCACCTCGTCGAAGAGGGGCACCTTCCACACCTGCGGCTTCGTGTCGTCGTAGCGGATGATCCGCTGGCTCGTGATGGGCGAGGGCTCGTACGCGTAGGCGTAGCCGCGGAACTCGATCGGGCGGCTCTTGTCGGTGGCCTCCCAGGCGAGCACCACCTCGCGGACCTGGCCGGCCTCGGCCGCCGCGTCCACCGCCTTCACCGCGGCGCGCAGGGTGGGGCCATGGCTCGCCACGAAGCGCAGCACCCCCTCGAGGAGGTTGCGCGTGCTCTTCACGCGGTGCGCATAGGGCTTCCAGGAGTGTGTCTCCACCAGGATGCCGAAGCGGTTGTGCGCGGCCCAGTACGACTGGCTGAAGCGGGGGGGGGCGATGCCATCCCGGAAGCCGGACAGCGGCTCATCGTCCCGGATGAAGGACGGGTAGAAGGTGACGGGGAGGTGTCCCCGGGCCTCCAGGCCCGCGAGGAGCTCGCCGCGCAGCTTCAGCCCCAGCGCGCGCAGGGGCTCGGGGCCGCTCTTCACCGGCTCCATGGGGAAGGAGATGTCGTGCTCGAACTTCGCGCCGTCGGTGACGTGGAGATCCAGGTAGACGAGCGGATCCCACGCATGGAGGAAGGTGAGCAGGGCCACCATCTCCGGCGCGTCCGCCTTCACGTAGTCCCGGTTGAGGTTGAGGTTCTGCGCGGTGACGCGCCAGCCCATCTCCTCGGGGCCTGTCTGGTTGGGGCGGTGGTTGGTGCCGAAGCGCTCATGGCCGTCCACGTTGAGGACCGGGACGAAGACGGCCGTCACCTGCCCGAGCACGCCCGGGAGCGCCTTGCCCGCGAGCATGTCCCGCAGCAGCCAGAAGCCAGCGTCCTTGCCGTCGATCTCCCCCGCGTGGATGCCGCCCTGGAAGAAGACGACGGGGCGGCCCTTCTTCCCGGCGGCGGCGGGCGTGAGGGTGCCGTCGGCGCTGGCGACGAGCGCGAGCATCGGGCGGCCCTCGGGGGTGGTGCCGAACGCCTCGCAGCGCACCTTGCCCGGGAAGGCCTTGGGGAAATCGTGGCAGAGGAACTCCACCTCGGCGTAGCGGCCGGTGCGAGTCCACTGGGAGCGCTCGGCGGCCGTGGTGAGCGGGGCCTGGGCGAGGAGCGCGGCGAGGAGAGCGGGCAGGAGCATGGGGCTCCCAAACCACACCCGCTGTTCCGGCTCAACCCTGGCGAACGGTGAGGCTCTCGCCCACGGCGAGCACGTGGAGCTTCTCGCGCGCCCAGCGCCGCCGCGTCCACTCCGCGTCCAGGCGCTGGGGCGGCTCGTCGAGCGGCTCGTCCGTCAGCTTGAAGGTGCCCCAGTGCATGGCCAGGAAGCGGGCCGCGCCCAGGTCCTCGAAGGCTTGCACGGCCTCCTCGGGGTTCATGTGCTGCTTGCTCATGAACCACGCCGGCTCATACGCGCCAATGGGCAGCATGGCGGCGTCGAGGCCCGGGTAGCGGCGGCCGATCTCCTTGAAGCCCTCGAAGTAGGCGGTGTCCCCGGAGTGGTAGAGGCGGGCGCTGGAGCCCTCGATGACGAAGCCGCCCCAGAGCATCTCGTTGGCGTCCGCCAGCCCGCGGCGGCTCCAGTGCTGCGAGGGGACGTAGTGGACGGTGACGGGGCCCACCTTCGTGGAGCTCCACCAGCCCAGCTCGGTGCATGACAGCGGCGTGCCGCGGAAGAGCCGGGTGTGGCCCAGGCCGGTGACGATGGGGGCGCGGGCGGCCTCCAGCGAGGGCATGTCCAGGTGATCGTAGTGGTTGTGGGAGACGAGGCTGGCGTGGATGGGGGGCAGCTTCTCCAGCGGGACGCCCGGGGGCACGTTGCGGCGGATGACGACGTTGATGGCGTCGCGCAACACCGGATCAATGAGCAGGGAGACGCCGTCGAGCTGCACCAGCCAGCTCGCGTGGCCGAGCCAGGTGAGGCGCGCGCCGGCGCCCGGGGCGGGTGGGGTGGCCAGGGCGGGGAGATCCGGCTCCACGCGGGGGACGGGGGCGCGGTCCGGGGACTTGCGCCGGCGGCCCGCAAGCTTGTCCAGCACCGCCCACTTGAAGACGGTGTCGAAGCCTTGTGGCACGCTGCCGTCCAGGTTCTTGAAGCGCGTCGCCATGGGTGGGCTCTCTCCTCGGGTCGGGCGGTGGGGCCCCTCTCCTCGTTATATACAGAGGCCGATGCGCTCTCCTGCCGGAATCACCCGCAAGCTGCTGCTCGCCTTCGGGGCGCTGGTGGTGCTGTTCGCCGCCGCGTCCCTGTTCGCGCTCGGGCGCATCGCGGAGATCCACGACGGGACGCACGCCCTCCAGGCGGCCAGCGGCCGGGTCCGCGCCGCGCTGGAGCTGGCCACGGCGGTGAGAGACCAGTACGCCCACCTGGCGCACACCATCATCCTCGGCAACGACAGCCACGCCCGCTTCCACGCCGAGGCCCGGGCCCGCGTGGAGGTGCTCACCCGTCAGCTCTGGGAGCAGGCCAGGGATGCCGAGGAGCGCGCCTGGGTGGGCGACATCCAGGAGTCCGGGGATGCGCTGGACCGGCTCTACCGCGAGACGCTGCTGCCCGCGGTGGTGGCGAAGGACACCGCGGCGGTGACGGCGGCCCACGGGCGCGCGCTGGAGCTGGTGGCCCTCATCCAGGCTCGGGCGGATGCGCTGGCGCGCAGGTTCGACGCATCCATCGGCTCGTTCGAGGAGCACGTGGGCGCGGTGGAGCACGCCAGCTTCCTGTGGGCCCTGCTCTTCCTGGGCGGCGCCACGCTGTTCGCCGCGGGCGTGGGGCTCTACCTGGGCAACTCGGTGGCGCGGCCGGTGGCGCGGCTGACGGAGGGTGCGTCTCGGCTGGCGCGAGGGGAGCTGGACACGCGCATCCCCGAGGGCAAGCCGGACGAGTTCGGCCGGCTGGCGGCCCAGTTCAACCGGATGACGGAGGCGCTGCGCGCGCACCAGGAGCAGCTCGTCCAGCACGAGAAGCTCGCGGGCATCGGCCGGCTGGCGGCGGGCGTGGCGCACGAGATCAACAACCCGCTGGGCGTCATCCTCGGCTACGTGCGTCTGCTGCGGCGCAAGGCCGAGGGCCCGCTCGCGGAGGATCTCCAGGTGGTGGAGCAGGAGGCGGTCCGCTGCCAGGAGATCGTCGAGGGCCTGCTGGACCTGGCCCGGCCGGGGCGGGTGGCGGTGGAGCAGGTGGCGCTGCGCGAGGTGTGCGAGGAAATCGTCGCGCGGCTCCAGGAGGCGGCGCGGCTGGGGAGCGTGGAGGTGCGGGTGGAGGGGGAGGCGCCGGCGTGGGCCCACCCGCAGCGGCTGCGGCAGGTGCTCTTCAACCTGGTGAAGAACGCGGCCGAGGCGGCGGGCGAGCGGGGGCGCGTGGAGGTGCGCATCGCGGGCCGCGAGGATGGAGGCACGAGCGTGGCCGTCTCGGACTCGGGGCCGGGGGTGAAGCCGGAGGATCGGCCGCGCCTGTTCGAGCCCTTCTTCACGACGAAGGCCTCGGGGACGGGGCTGGGGCTCGCGGTGAGCCAGGCGATCGCCCACGCGCATGGCGGGCGGATTGAAGCGGACACGGGGCCATGGGGCGGGGCGCGCTTCACGCTGCACCTGCCGCCGGCCAGGGAGGGCGCATGAGCGACGCGAGCAGCCCGAGCGTCCTGGTGGTGGACGACAAGGAGAACATGCTCAAGCTGTTCTCGCGCATCCTCGGGGAGGCCTACGCGGTGACGACGGCGGCGGACGGGGAGCGGGCGCTGGCGCTCCTGGCCTCGCGCGAGTTCGACGTGGTGGTGACGGACATCCAGATGCCGGGGGCGGACGGCTTCGCGGTGCTGCGAGAGGTGAAGCGGCGCGCGCCGGCCACGGAGGTGGTGCTCGTCACGGCGTACGCCAGCGTCCCCAAGGCGGTGGAGGCCATGCGGGACGGCGCATACGACTACCTGGCCAAGCCGTTCGATCCGGACGAGGTGGCGCTGGTGGTGGCGCGGGCGCTGGAGCGGCGGCGCCAGCGGCGGGAGGCGGAGGGGCTCAAGGAGCGGCTGGCGGCGGCGCCGGACTTCCACGGGCTGCTGGGCACCAGCGCGGCGATGCGCCAGGCCTGCGCGCTGCTGGCGCAGGGCGCGGCGCGAGACTTCACGGTGCTGCTGGCGGGGGAGACGGGCACGGGCAAGGAGCTGGCGGCGCGGGCGGTGCACGGCGAGAGCGCGCGCCGAGGCGGGCCCTTCGTGGCGGTGAACTGCGGGGCGCTGCCGGCGGAGCTGGTGGAGAGCGAGCTGTTCGGCCACGCCAGGGGAGCCTTCACCGGGGCCACGGTGGCGAAGCCGGGCCTCTTCGAGGAGGCGCACGGCGGGACGCTCTTCCTGGACGAGGTGGGGGATCTGCCCTCGGCGATGCAGGTGAAGCTCAACCGGGTGCTGCAGGAGAAGGAGGTGCGGCGCGTGGGCACCACCCAGCCGGTGAAGGTGGACGTGCGGGTGGTGGCGGCCACCCACAAGGAGCTCCAGGCCGAGGTGTCCGCCGGGCGCTTCCGCGAGGACCTCTACTACCGGCTGAACGTCTTCACCGTGCGGATGCCGCCCCTGCGCGAGCGGCGCGAGGACATTTCGCTGCTGGCGATGCACTTCCTCGCCAGGGGCGGGCGCGAGCTGGAGGGCTTCACGCCGGAGGCGCTGCGGGCGCTGGTGGGCTTTGGGTGGCCGGGCAACGTGCGGCAGCTCGAGAACGCGGTGGCGCGGGCGGTGGCGGTGACGCAGGGCCCGCGGCTCCGGCTCGAGGATCTCCCGCCGGAGCTGGGGCGGGGCGCGGGCGGAGCGCTGCCCGCGGAGAGCCTGGCGAGGATGCCGTACCGCGAGGCGGTGGACAGCGCGCGGGACGCCGTGTCTCGCGAGTACCTCACGGCGCTCATGCAGGAGTTCGCCGGCAACGTGACGCACGCGGCCGAGCGCGCCGGCATGGAGCGCGAGAGCCTGCACCGGCTCCTCAAGCGCTACGGAGTGCGCTCCGACGACTTCAAGCGCTCGGAATGACTGGGGGTTGCGCACCGCGTCGCAAAACCCGGAAAATCAGTGCAGGGAAATGTAGGCGAAACGCAACTCTGGCGAGGCCGCGCCGATAACCAGGCACAGGTTCTCTCTTTTCAAGAATTGAGTTCTCGCCATGACTGCCATTTCCGGCGTTCGCTCCACCCAGGCCGCCAGCCTGGCTCCCAGCTCGCCCACGCTCCGCGAGGGCGCGAAGGGGGCGGCGGTGACGCAGCTCCAGAACCTCCTGCGCGGCAAGGGCTTCAGTGTCTCGGCGGACGGGCAGTTCGGCCCGAAGACGGAGGCGGCGGTGAAGAGCTTCCAGGCCTCGCGCGGGCTGGCGGCGGACGGGGTGGTGGGCCCGAAGACGTGGGCGGCGCTGCGCAGCGCTCCTGCTGCCCCGGCGGCTGGGGGGCAGCCCACGCTGAAGCTGGGCGCGAAGGGGGCGGCGGTGACGCAGCTCCAGCAGGCGCTGCGCAACAAGGGCATCAGCGTCTCGGTGGACGGGGACTTCGGCCCGAAGACGCAGGCGGCGGTGAAGAGCTTCCAGGCCTCGCGCGGGCTGGCGGCGGA
>JAFGNZ010000396.1 GCA_016926755.1 Myxococcaceae bacterium
CCGAAGAGCAGGAAGGCGCTGGCGAAGAGCGTGAGGGCGTACCGGCTCATGCGTGGAGCAGACTACTCCCCTGTCGAGACGGGCGCGGGAAGGGACTTCTGCAGCCGCAGTTGGAAGCGAGCGCCACCGCCCGGCGCCTCGCCCACCTCCAGCGTGCCCCCATGCTGGGTCACGATGGAATGGACGATGGACAGCCCCAGCCCCGAGCCCTGCGGCTTCGTGGTGAAGAACGGCTCGAAGATGCGGTCCCGCACCGCGACCGGAACCCCCGGCCCCGTGTCGTCCACCGTCACCCGGATGCCCCGCTCGTCCTCGCTGGAGGAGACGAGGACCTCGCCGCCCTCTGGCGTCGCGTCCAGCCCGTTGAGCACCAGGTTGATGAGCACCTGGCGCAGCCGCTCCTCCTCGCCGGGGACCCGCGCCGCGGTGGAGGGCCCCACCCGCTCGAGCCGCACCTTGCGCGCCTCCGCCTGTCCCCCCAGCAGATCCACCACCCGGCGCAGCAGCGGCTCCACCTCCACCTGCGCCGGCCTGAACTCGCGCGGCCGGGCGAACTGGAGGAAGTCCTCCAGGATGTGATCCAGCCGGCGGATCTCGTCACGCGCCAGGCCCAGCGGCTCGAGCAGCGCCCCCTGCTGGGCCTCCGGGAGCTTGCGGACGCGCCGCTCCAGCACCGAGAGCTGCAGCGCCGCCGCGTTGAGCGGGTTGCGGATCTCATGGGACAGGCCCGCCGTCATCGTCCCCACCGTCGCCATCTTCTCGATCATCTGAGCGCGGCGCGCCAGCTCGCGCTTCTCCCCGTGCAGGCGCACCTGCCGCATGGCCTGCTCCAGCGTGAGCAGCAGATCCTGGGGCGAGCACGGCTTCATCAGGTAGGCGCAGGCCCCTGCCCGCACCGCCGCCACCGCCGTCTCCAGCGTGGCGAAGCCGGTGAGCAGCACCACCTCGGCCTCGGGCAGCGCCTGCTTCAGCTCGGCGGCCAGCGCGGTGCCGTCCCCATCCGGTAGGCGCAGATCCACCAGCGCCACGTCGAAGCCCGCCTTCGCGCGCTCACGCGCGGCGCGGCAGCTCTCCGCGATGCTCACCTCATAGCCCGCGTCCCCCAGCAGCTCCTGGAGGTTGTCGAGGAAGGCCGCGTTGTCGTCCACCACGAGGACGCGCGGGCGAGGGGCCTCGGGGCTCATGCGGCGGACAGGCGCGAGGCGTGCGCCTGCTCCAGCGCGCTCAGGAGGGCCGCGGTATTGAAGGGCTTGATGAAGACCCCCGCCGCGGCCTGGGCCTCTGCCGCGATGTCGGGGTAGGCGGTGATGACGAAGACCGGCAGCTCCGGGAAGCGGGCCTTCAGCCGGCGCAGCGCCTCTCCGTCCGGGCCGCCGGGCATGCGCAGATCCACCAGCGCGGCGAAGGGCCTCACCATGGAGAGCTGGTCCGCCTCCAGCACCGAGCGGGCGGTGGCGCACGAGAAGCCCCGCACGCGCAGCACCTCGGTCAGGTTGTCGGCGAGCGCCGGATCATCCTCGATCAGGGCCACCAGCCCGTCCCGCCGCGCCCCTGACAGCAGCCCCAGCAGCAGCTGCAGCGGGACCGGCTTGGGCAGCACCGCCAGCAGCCCCTCGCGCCGCGCCGCCTCCAGATCGCTCTCCCCCGGGTAGGCGGTGATGACCACGGCGGCGATGCCCGGATCCACCCGCCGGATCTGATGCACGGCCGCCGCGCCGCTCATGCCGGGCATCTTCATGTCGGTGAGGAGCGCGTCGAACCGGGTGGACTTCGCCAGCGAGAGGGCCTCGGCGCCCTCTGTCACCACGATGGCCGAGTCCCCCGAGTCCCGAAGGATCTCGGCGATGTTCTCCGCGAAGGCCCTGTTGTCATCGAGCAGAAGGTAGTGTCGCATCGGACTCTCCCTTGGGCATGAGCGGCAGGCGAAGCACGAAGCGAGCGCCGGAGCCCCCCTCGGGCCTGGGCGCGTAGGCAATGGAGCCGCCATGGCGCTCCAGGATGCGCTTGACGAGCGACAACCCCAGGCCGATGCCGCGCACCTTGGTCGTCATGAGCGGCTCGAAGAGGCGCCGGCGGATGGACTCGCGCACCCCGGGCCCCGTGTCCTCGAAGGTGAGCTCCACCCCGTCCGGCACCAGCGCGGCCGCCAGCGTCACCGCGCCGGACTCGCCCACCGCCTGGACCGCGTTCTCCAGGAGGTTGACGAAGACCTGCCGCAGCTGGTGGGGATCCCCCCGCACCTCGGGCAGCTCCGCCAGCCCCCGCTCGCTCACGAGCACCCCCGCGGGCACCTGGATCGCGGCGCGCGCGCTCTTCCAGACCTCCTCCAGCCGCACCGGCTCGTGCTTCAGCGGCCTGTCGCGGATCATGTCCAGCAGATCCGAGACGATCCGGCTGGCGAGCGCCACCTGCTCGCCAATGCGATCCAGGTGCTTGATCGTGCGCTCATCCGCCGAGGACAGGCGCCCTTTGAGGATGAAGAGCGACGTCTCGATGACGCCCAGCGGGTTGCGCAGCTCATGGCCGATGGAGCCCACGAGCTGGCCGAAGGTGGACAGCCGCTCGATGCGCGCCTGCTGCGCGAGCAGATCCTCGCGGTAGGTGTGAAGCATGACGGCCAGCTCCAGGTCGACGATCTTCGAGAAGGCCCGGCGCACCTGGCTCAGCTCCTGGGGCCGCTCACGGTAGTGCGTGTCGATGATCTCGTTGAACTCTTGCCGCAGCACGTTCATCGCGCCGAACATGTAGTGCTCGGGCAGAGAGATCCGCACGTGCATGCGCCCGATGCGGCACCGCAGCTCGAAGTACGCCTCGTCCCACGGGCCCCGAAGGAGCTGATCCATCCAGTTCTCCAGGGTGCCCTTGAGGTGGCCGACCTGGCTCTCGCCCCCCTCCAGCGCGGTGCGCGCGCCCTCGTGCTCGAGGATCCGCGCGTAGAACACCTCGGCGATGCGCGGGAAGTGCGCGCGCGCCACCCCGTGCAGGGAGCGTAGCGCCTGCTCGTCCTCCCGGCCGAAGCCTACATAGCGCTTGAGCTCTTCCAACAGGGTCTCCGCCATAGGTGGGCGAGCCTAACGCCAGCCAGGGCCTGGGACAGCTCCCTTCTGCGCTGGCGCTGCCGCCCGCTTGGAACTCATCCCGCCACGGGCGCCGACACCCAGGGAAGCTGCTCCACGCGACAGCCGAGCTGCTGGGCCAGCTCCATCAGCAGCAGCTCCCGGTGCACGCGCAGCTCCAGCCGGCTGCGCTGCTGGTGCTTGAGGAAGTGCAGCCCATGGACCACCTCGAGCATGCTCGCCTCGGCCGAGGAGAGCGCCAGCAGCGCCGCGCCCAGCGCCTCCTCGGCGACCGGCAGCACTTGCTGCTCCAGGCCGTACAGGCGCCGCTCCACGGCCCCCAGCCGCCCGAGCACCCGCTCCACCGCCGGGCTCAGCGGGCCGGAGCGCCCCGTGCGCGCCAGGAGGAGCCCCTGGAGCGCCTCGCGATCCAGCGCCCCGTCCGGGGACCAGGGCGGCGCCAGCTCTCCCTCGAGCAGGGCGTGATCCGGATCGGCCTTGCCCAGCTCCTCGAGCAGCTCCGCCCGCGCATCCCCCAGCGCCTCGCTCTCCAGCTCGGCCGCCAGCACCTCGGCCTCCAGCTGCACGCGCTCGTGCGGGTAGATGACGTCCACGGGCGCCTGGAGCGTGAGCAGCAGGAGCGTCTCCAGGAAGCCGCGCGCCCCCTCCTCCAGCCCGTGCGCCTCCCGGTTGAAGCGCAGCCACAGCTGGACGCGTGCCTCCTCCTTCCCGGGAGACTCCAGGAAGCGCGCCAGGCTCGAGCTGCGCGGCGAGGGCTGGGCCGCGGGGGCCGCGCGCCGCTTCTGAGGCTGGACGGAGAGCGGCGTGCCTGGCTCCACGCCCCCGGCCTGGCTCGCGGTGGCGAGCAGCAAGGTGGCAACCAGGCTCAGCGGGGTGATGCGAACAGACATGGAGGGCTCCATCGACCGGGAAGCTGCCTCCGGTTCAGCAGCTCACAGCAAGCCTTGCGCCAACCGCCGCGCCCCCGAGGCCCCCAGCAGGCCCCGCAACTCTTGCGGGGCGCTCCCAGGAGCCGCAGGCTTTGCGCCGGCCTGTCTCAAAACATGCAAAAACAGCAAAACACGCGGTCTGCCCGGACCCTCAGCGACTTTCCGACCTCAAAGAGGCCGGACAGTCCGCATCACGTCCCCGTGAAATGTTTAAATCCTGTAATCGGCCTCACCTCCTTGGGTTGCACGGGGTCCAGGCGGTGCGCCTGCGGAGGCCCGTGTGCCGTGAGAGCTATCGCTCGTAAGGGGATTTCATGAACGCCGTCGTGCAAGGGAGCAATGTCGGAGAGGCCTCCGCTCCGCTCCTTGCAAGCGCCGAGCTGGTAGGCCGCCGCTACCAGGTCCTGGACGTGGTCGGCCGGGGCGGGATGGGCACGGTGTACCTCGCGCGCGATCGGCTCGCGGGCGTCGTGGCCCTCAAGCGGCTGCACCGCACGGTGGAGGAGCTGGCCGAGGAGGCCACCCGCAGCTTCGGCACGAAGACGGCGCCTCCGGAGATCGCCCTCGGGCTGGCGGACGAGTTCAAGGTCCTCACCTCGCTGCATCACCCGCACGTGATCAGCGTGCTGGACTACGGGTTCGACGATCAGGCGCGCCCCTACTACACGATGGATCTGCTCAAGGGCGCGCAGACCATCACGGACGCGGGCAAGCACCAGCCGCACGAGGTGCGCGTCGGGCTGCTGGCGCAGGTGCTCCAGGCGCTGGCCTACATGCACCGGTGGGGCATCATCCACCGCGATCTCAAGCCGGCCAACGTGCTCGTCGTGGACGGCCAGGCGAAGGTGCTCGACTTCGGCCTGGCCATCGCCCGCGAGCGGCTGGACGCGCAGGGCACGGTGGGCACGCCCGGCTTCGTGGCGCCAGAGCTCTTCGAGGGGAAGCCCGCCACGGCGGCCTCGGATCTGTTCGGCCTGGGGATGATCGCCTACCGGCTCTTCGCCGCGCCCGCGGGCCCGGGCCGCGCCTCGGGGCTCCCCGCCGGCTTCGAGGAGAGCGCGCTCGGGCAGGTGCTGCGCAAGCTGAGCGCGCCGGATCCGCGCGAGCGCTACCGGACCGCCGAGGAGGCCCTGGCCGCGCTCACCGAGGCGACGGGCCACCAGATCGTCACCGAGACGTCCGCCACGCGCGAGAGCTTCCTGCAGGGCGCGCGCTTCGTCGGCCGCGAGCGGGAGCTGAGCCGCCTGGAGGGGGTGCTCGCCCTGGCGCTCCACGGCCGCGGCAGCGCGTGGCTGGTGGGGGGCGAGAGCGGCGTGGGCAAGTCCCGGCTCCTGGACGAGGTGCGCACCCTGGCCCTGGTGCGCGGCGCGGTGGCCGTGCGGGGCCAGGGGGTGAGCGGGGGCGGCAGCCCGTACCAGGAGTGGCGCTCGGTGCTGCGCTGGCTGGTGCTGCTGGCCGAGCCGAATGACTTCGAGGCGGGCGTGCTCCGGCCGCTGGTGGAGGATCTCGACGCGCTGCTGGGGCGGCCCGTGCCGGCCCTCGTGGAGCTGGATCCGGAGATGGCGCAGGCGCGCCTGTTCGCGGTGGTGGAGGATCTCTTCCGGCGGGTGCCCCAGCCCACGGTGCTCATCCTGGAGGATCTGCACTGGGCCCACGGCGAGTCCCTGCGCCTGCTGGCCCGCATCTCCGCCCTGGCCAGGACACTGCCGCTGCTCATCCTCGCCAGCTACCGGGACGACGAGCGTCCGGATCTCCCGCGCGAGCTGCCCGTGGTGGAGGTGCTGCGGCTGCCCCGGCTGGACGAGGACGCGATCGCCGTGCTCACCGAGTCGATGATCGGCGCCACCGGGCGCTCGCCCCAGATCGTCGAGATGCTGCGGCGCGAGACGGAGGGCAACCCCTTCTTCCTGGTGGAGGTGGTCCGCGCGCTGGCCGAGGAGAGCGGGCAGCTGGCCCGGATCGGCAGCGCGCCGCTGCCCTCCAAGGTCTTCCCGGGCGGCGTGAGGCAGCTCGTCCAGCGGCGGCTGGCCAGGCTCCCGCCGTCTGCGCGCGAGCTGCTCCAGCTCGCCGCGGTGATCGGCCGGCGGATCGACACGAAGGTGCTGCGCGCGTGCGCCCCCACCCTGCGCATCGAGGCCTGGCTGTCCGAGTGCGCGAGCGCCGCGGTGCTGGAGTTCTCCGAGGGCCAGTGGCGCTTCGCGCACGACAAGCTGCGCGAGGGCGTGCTCGCGGATCTGCCTCCGCGCGCCGAGCCGCTGCTGCACCGCCAGGCCGCGGTGGCCATCGAGGCGGTGTACCCGGAGTCCCCCGACTGGATGGTGGCGCTCGCGTCCCACTGGGGCAAGGCCGGGGACGCGGCGAAGGAGCTCCACGCCGCGCGCAAGGCCGGCGAGCAGGCCCTGGCCACCTACGCCAGCCGCGAGGCCATCCCCCACCTGGAGCGAGCCCTGGCGCTGGTCGCCCCCGGCGGGGCCGACGCGCAGCCCCCGTCGGCCGAGCAGCGCTCCCAGCTCGGCCACATCGAGGCGCTGCTGGCGGACGCCTACTTCCAGCTCGGGCTGCTGGACACCTGCCGCGTGCACGCCGAGCGGGCCCTGCGCCACTTCGGCTGGCGCGTCCCCTCCACGCCGGCGGGCTGGGGGCTGGGCGTGATGGGCCAGCTGGCCTCGCGCGTGGCCCAGAGCATCGTGCCCGAGGCGTTCGAGGCCGCCCCGGACAAGCGGGACTCGCGGACCGTGGCGGGCCGCATGCTGCTGCGGCTCACGGACATGTTCCTGTTCGCCCAGGACATGCCGCGCCTGCTCTGGTCCGGCCTGCGGATGCTCAACGCCTGCGAGCCCCTGGGCCCCTCCCCGGCCCTGGCGCGCGGCTATGCGCTCATGTCCCTGGTGGCCGTGAGCCTGCCGCCCACGCGGGCGATCGCCGAGATCTGGCTGCGCCGCTCCCAGGAGATGGCCGAGGAGGTAGGCAGCCCCATTGACGTGGCCTACGTGCTGTCCCGCAGCGCCGCGGCCGGCGTCGGCCTGGCGCGCTGGGAGGAGCTGGAGGCCTGGGGCGAGCGCTCCATCTCCATCGCCAGCAGCCTGGGCGACTACCGGGTGATGGAGGAGACGTGCGCGGTGCTCACCTGCGCCAACACGTGCCGCGGGCGCTACGCGCGCGCCATCGAGCTGGCCGAGCGCATGGAGCACTCGGCGCGGCGGCGCGGCGCCACCCAGACGCAGCTGTGGGGCCCCGTGATGCGCACCGGCCCCATGGTGCGCCTGGGCCACTCCTCGGGGGCCGTCGTGCAGGCGTCCGCGGAGCTCGAGCGGATCGAGGCCAACGTCGACGTCTCCTCGAAGATCGTGCTCTACGGCACGCTCGCGCTGGCGTGGCTGCGCCAGGGCAACGGGGAGAACGCGCGCCGCCTGGCCACGCAGACGCTCCAGGTGCTGCAGTCCATCAAGCCCGTCACCTTCTTCCTCTACCCGGGCATCATCGCGATGAACGAGGTGCTCCTCACGCTCTGGGAGCGCTCCGCCGGGAGCGCCCCCGAGCAGGAGCGGCTGATGCAGGAGGCCCGCGCGGGCATCCAGATCCTGCGCACCTTCGCGCTGATCCTCCCGTTCGCGCGCTCCTTCTCCTGGCTGTGCCGCGGGAGCGAGGCGTGGCTGTCCGGGCGCCAGGCGGCCGCGCGCCAGGCCTGGATCCGGGCGCTGGAGGAGGCAAAGCAGCACAAGATGCCCGTCGAGGAGGCGCTGGCCCGGTGCGAGCTCGGCCGGCACCTGGATCTCCAGGATCCCTCGCGGCGCACCCACCTGTTGAGGGCCCGGGCCCTCTTCGCCGAGCTGAAGATGCCGGACGAGCTCGCGCGGGTGCAGGCGGAGCTGGATCGCGGGTGAGCCTCAGCCCTTCTCGTTGAGCACGAGATCCAGCAGCCGCAGCGTCATGCCCCCGGTGAAGTCGATGGTGGCCCCGTTGAACCAGTCCACCTCCTGGCCCACCAGGACCGAGACGAAGCGGGCCACCTCCTGGACGGTGCACATCCGCCCGGCCGGGTTCATCCGGGCGTGGGCCTCCTCCAGCCGCGCCAGCGCCTCCGGCGAGTAGACGTGGCGCAGGGCCGGCGTCATCACCGTGCCGAACTTGAGCAGGTTCACCCGGTGGCCGCGCGGCCCCAGCTCGAGCGCCAGGTGGCGCACGTAGATCTCCAGCGCGGCCTTGGAGGCGGTGATGACGCCCGTGTTGTGGAGGAGCGACTCGGTGAGCGGGTTGGTCAGCCCGAGCAGGCGGGCCTGGGGCGCGAGCAGATCCCTGGCCACGAGCGCCTGGGCCCAGTACAGGAACGAGTGGGCCATGGCGTTGAAGGTGCGCTCCACCTGCTTGGGGTGGAGCTGATCCTTCTCTCCCGACACGAAGCGCCCCACCGAGCCGCTGGCGAGCGAGTGGACGAAGAGCTTCACGCTGCGCGGGCCGGCCGCTGCCAGGAGGGCCTCGGCGCCCTGGGCCGCGCCCTCGCTGGTGCCCGCGTCTCCCCGGTGCATGAGGATCCGGCGGCCCGTCGCGGCCACCTCCCGCTCCACGCGCTCCGCCTGCTCCAGGTAGCGCCCGCGGTGCATGCCGAACACATCGAGCCCTCGCGAGCGCGCCACCTCCACCGCGATGGCGGCGCCCGTGCCCGAGGACACGCCGAGGACGACGGCCCACTGCCCCGCGCTCATGCGCCCTCCCGCCGGCCTCTCGCCCTGTCCATGAGCGCCTGGACCGCGCCACGGACCTCCTGGTGCAGCTCCAGCAGCGCCGGCCGATCCGAAGGATCGATCCTGCCTCCCAGGTGGCGCTCGATCGGCGCGCCCACCAGCTGGGTGATCTTCACCGGGAACGGCAGCGCCAGGGGCCACACGCCCGTCGCGCCGAGCCCCAGCCACACGGGGAGCCCCGCGGGGACGCCGAGGCGCCGCCCCAGCTCATAGCCGTCATTGAGCCCGAGGAAGAAGTCATCCACGCCGTCCCCGGCCACGGGGATGATGGGCAGGCCGTGCCGGATCGCCAGGCGCAGGTACCCGAGCCGCTCGCCCCAGTCGACCTTGTACCGGTGCCGGAAGCTCCGGCAGCCCTCGCGCGTGCCGCCCGGCTGGACGAGGATGTGCTCCCCGCGCGCCACGGCCTGGACGATCCCAGGCCCATCACCGGTGACGAACCCCAGGCCGTCGATGAAGCGCCGCAGCAGCCGGTTCTGACCGAAGTAGCCATGGATGATGCCGTGCGGCAGGTAGCCCAGGCGCTCGTAGAGGGTGACGGTGAGCAGGCACTGATCGAGCGCCAGGGGCCGGCCGTGGTAGGCGACGATCAGCTTCGCGCCCGGGCTCAGCAGGCTGTCCAGCCCCCTGACTTCATAGCGGTGCCAGGCGCGCAGCGTCCGGAACGCGGCCAGCCACGCCGCCAAGGGGAGGCCGCCGGCCTTGCTCATCCGCCCACCTGGTAGAGCAGCGCGCCTTGAGAGACCCCAGCTCCGACGCCGACCATGAGGATGCGATCCCCCGGGCGCACGTCCCGGGTCCGCAGCAGCAGATCGAGGCTGTACGGGATCGCCACCGCCGCCACGCTGCCCACCTCGCGGACAATGGGGACGATCCGCGCCCGATCCACGTGGAGCGCGCCGACGATGGCGTCCAGCAAGGCTCCATTGGGCTGATGGGGCAGCACCCACTGGACCTCGTCCAGCGCCACGCCCGCCTCCTTCAGCACCGCGTGGGTGGCGGTGCTCAGGGCGTCCAGCGCGATCTGGAAGATCTCCTGCCGCGAGGCGTAGAACTGGATCCGCTCGGCCTTTCCGGTGAGCAGCGCCTGCCCGAAGCCGGTGTCCGGAGGCAGCGTCCCGTTGTTGGCGAGCGCCACGCCGAGCACGCCCTCCCCTGGCCGCGCGGCCCCGAGCACGGCGGCGGCGGCGCCGTCCCCCAGGACGGAGTACGGCCGCGAATCGCCGGGCTCGATGCCGCGCGAGGTGAACTCGACGGCGACGATCCCCACCGGCCCCAGCCCGGTGGCCACCGAGCGCGCGGCGACATCGAAGGCCGTGACGAAGCCCATGCAGGCGTTGTTGATGTCGAACGCGTCACACGAGCCGGTGAGCCCGAGCGCGCCGGCGATCATGCTCGCGGTGGCGGGCGTGGTGGCATCGCCTCCCGTGGAGGTGACGAACAGGATGCGGCGCAGCTCCGTGGGCGCCAGCTTCGCGGCCTCGAGCGCGAGGCGGAGCGCCTCCACTCCCACGTCCGTCATGCGAGTGCCGGGCTCCACCCAGTAGCGCGTCTGGATGCCGGTCCGCTCCCTCAGCTTCGCGGGATCCCTCCCCAGCTCCCGGGCGACCTCCTCCGTGGACACCGCTCGCCCTGGCAGCACGCTGGCGGTCCCCAGGATACGTACCGGGATCAAGCCGGCACCCGCGCCCGGCGCCGCGATCCTGCCGCTGCGCGCCGTAGCCCCTCCCTCGCGGCCTGCACCTTGGAGAGCAGCTCCCCCCGGCGCCGCGCCATCAGCCTCCAGCGCGCCTCGATCTGATCGAGCGTGGGCCCCAGGCTGCGCGTCGCCTCGTCCACGATCTCCTGCCCCCGGGCGAAGGTCCACGGCGGGAGGCTGATGAAGGGGCTCTCGTAGACGACGTCCGCGCCGGACGCGGCCTGATCCCCGCCGGTGTGGAACAGGATGAGGGTGGAGCGCACCAGATCGGTGAGGCGCCCAACCGGGTTGAGGCCGTGCAGGAACCAGCCCACGGGCCCTGGCAGCAGCGGGCCCGGATCCTTCTCGTTGGGGGGCTCCGAGAGGACGTTGGTGGCCACGATCAGGTTGGAGCGCTGGGACACCAGCACGCTCGCCGGGACGCTGTTGATGAACGCGCCATCGACGACCCGGCTGTTGTCCTCGGTGAAGTCGGGGGACAGCAGGCCGGGCATGATGCCGCTGGAGCGGATGCCCGCGCCCAGCGTCCCTCGCTGGAGGACGAACGCCTGGGACTCGGAGACGTTCGTCCCCACGGGGAAGAACGGGAGCGGGACCTTCTCCAGCCGCCGGTGGCCGAGCATGCGATCGAAGCCGAAGGAGATGGCGCTCGAGTTGATGACGCTCGCGGCGATGATCCCGAGGAACTTGTGGGCCTCCTTCAGCAGCAGCTCGAGCCCCTCGAGCCCCAGGGCGCTGTAGAAGGCCCCCGCCACGGCCCCGAAGCTCGCTCCGCTGACGACATCGATGGGGATCTTCCGCTCGAGCATCCCGCGGATGAGCGCGATCTCCGCGAAGCCCCAGGAGCCGCCCGCCCCGAGGGCGATGGCCACCACCCGCTCCGTGATGGCTCTGCCCCAGCGCCGGAAGATCTCCTGCTCCGCCGCGGAGCACTGGGAGAAGCTCCGGCGGCGCGCCAGGGGCCCGAGCTCCAGCGGGAGGCGCACCGTCCCAGCGGGGAACGCCGGGCCCGGGCGCCGCTCGGAGTCCTGCTCGATCAGCGCCGTGTAGAGGATGGAGCCCCGATCGAAGCCTGGAGGAGGCTCCGCGTCGAGCGGATCTCGGGAGAGGTAGACCAGCTTCCACGTCACCTCGCCCTCCACGAGGGGCCGGAAGCCCACCGCGCTGCCGGCGGGAGGCAGGAGCCCCTTCCACAGGCGGGGATCGGCCTGGACGAAGAGGTAGTCCCACTGGCCGCGGAGGGTTCGCGCCAGCTCCTGGAGCGCGCCGGCCGCGGCCTGCCCGTCCTGGGCCCGGAGCCGATACACCGGCACCTCCCCGGAGCGCCACTCCGGGGGTGGCTCGACAGGCGCTGGCTGCGCGGAGAAGACCAGCTCCACCCGGAGGATGTGATCTCCGTAGCTCTGGTGGGTGGCCTCGGCCACGGCCTGGATCAACATCTCCATCGGCGCGTCGAGCTCATCACTGCGGAACAGCACCACCTCGGGGGCGTGGGCCGATTCGTCCCCATCCCCGGCGATGCGCTGCCAGACATCGGCCGGGGACTCGGAGACCGAGCCCGCGAAGAGCGGAGACTTGAGCATCAGCCGCTCGCTGTGCCGCTCGTGCAGGACCGCGACGCGCGCCGTGGGCGAGTGGACCTTCACCGTGCACGGAGCGGGCTCGTCGCTGTGCACCCGCGCATCTCCGAAGATGCTGCCGGGGTGGAGGGCGCGGATGAGCACCGAGGGGCCCTGGCCGTCCTCGGGATCCCGCCACTCTCCCAGCCTCCCCTCCAGCACCAGGAAGACGCCTTGGTGCTCTTCGTCAGTGCTGCCCTGGGGGATGACGATCGCCTCCCCCTCCTCGGACTTCACGTAGGAGCGCACGTCCGCCGCGTCGAGCAGGGCGTGGAGGTGGCGCGCGCAGACGTTCTGGAACTGGACCGTGCCGCGGACCGCCTGGAAGAAGGCGCGCCTGGCCCGGTGGAGCTCCGCGTAGTCGTAGAGGATCCCCTCCAGCTCCTTCGCCTCCTGCTCCGACAACGCGCGCAGCGCCTGCTCGGTCAGCAGCAACACCTGGCTGGCGGCGATGGCCTCGATCCGGATCGCCGCGCGCGGCCCGCGCCGCCTCGGCCCGAGCACGTTCGGGTTGACCCACACATCACCGCGGTAGAGGGCGCAGTGAGGCGCCAGCCCTCCGGGGGCAACCTGGGTCAGCGCCAGCTCCCCGGAGAGGACGATCAGGGCCCTGGGCGCCTGGCCGGCGCTCAGCGCCGCGCTGGGGAAGACCCGCGTCTCCCTGGGAAACGACTTCACCTCGAAGGCCTGCTTCACCAGATCCGGGTGCGCCTCGAGCCATCGCCTCAGGGCCCCATAGTGCAGTGGAGGAAGCTCCCCTCCCGTTCCTTCCAGGGCCTCGGCCGTCTCGTGCTCGCTCGTCATGGCGTTTCTCCATTTACTACGATGTCGCATGTGACGGTGCGGCTGAACGCACACCGAGCGTCCCGACAGATGCTTTCACGAAGCGCCCCGGCTCTGAGAGGATGGGCGAAGGTGCGTGGGGGCGGTGTCGCCGCCTCGCTGCCGGGAATTCCAGGACTTGGGTGAACTCCATGCAACATGATCTGTCCTCGCTGGTGGTGGCGCTGTCGAAGTCCGGAGACTTCGAGGATGCGGCCGCGCGGACGCTGGCGAGCTTGATGCGCTTGACGGAGAAGGCGATCTCCTCCAGCAGGTACGCCGGGCACGGCAAGGTGCTGCGGGGCATGGTGCACCTGAGGCCTTCGGAGGGCTACCTGCGGCTGGCCATCCTGGAGCAGGGCGCCTCGACGGTGCAGTCCGCGGGGAGCGCCGGGCCGCGGGGAGCCCCGAGCCTGGTGTCGGCGACCGCGTGGCGCTCGGTGGTGCAGCACGGGTGCCCGGTGTTCATCGATGTGACGTTGGGGACGCTGCGGCCCTACTCTTCCGAGTCCCCGGACAAGATCGAGGAGCTGCTGCCGGGCAGCTTCAGCAGCCAGGAGAGCCGCCAGAGCTTCCTGAGCCGGCAGGCCTCGCACGTGTGCGTCATCCCCCTGAAGGCGCTGGGCTCGGGGATCGGCGGGATGATCTCGCTGGAGGCGGACTGCCCCACGGCGATGGGGAAGGACTTCGTCTGGCGCGAGTGCGTGGAGGCGCTGCAGATCATCGCGGAGATCTCCGCGCCGTACCTCACGGGCCTGCCGTTCCGGCCGGCGCCCCAGGTGGAGGTGGACGAATTCCTCCCGGTGGTGGGCTCGTCGATGGCCAGCCTGCTGCCGATCCTGAACGTCTTCGCCCAGCAGGACGAGAGCATCCTCATCAGCGGGGCCACGGGGGCGGGCAAGTCGCGGCTGGCGCGCTGGTGCCACTCGCGCTCGAGCCGGCGCAAGGGGCCCTTCGAGGTGCTGGATCTGATCGCCGTGCCCGAGGATCTGCAGATGGCGGAGCTCTTCGGGTGGAAGAAGGGGGCGTTCACGGGGGCGGTGAAGGACAGCCTGGGGAGCATCGGCCGGGCGGAGGGCGGCACGCTCTTCATCGACGAGATCGACAAGCTGTCGCTCAAGGCGCAGGCGGGCCTGCTGCGGGTGCTGGAGGAGCGGACGTACCGGGTGCTGGGAGACGGGGCGGGAGATCGCGGCGCGGACGTGCGCTTCATCATCGGCACGAACGTGGATCTGCGCGAGGCGGTGCGTGCGGGGAAGTTCCGCGAGGATCTCTACTACCGGATCAACGTGCTGCCGCTGCGGGTGCCCTCGCTGGACGAGCGCAGGGACGAGATCCCCCTGTGGGCCAACTACATGGTGGGCCGGCGCCACAAGGAGCAGTTCCCGCACGGGCAGGCGCGGCTGGCGCCCGAGGCGGAGCAGCTGCTGGGCCGGCGGACGTGGCCTGGGAACCTGCGGCAGTTGGACAACATCATCCGCCGGGCCTACACGCTGGCGCTGGTGGAGCACGGCGCCACGCCGGAGCTGACGCTGGGCGAGGGGCACGTCTCACGGGCGCTGGAGTACGAGGGCGCGACGGGCGAGGCGGCAGGGAGGGCAGCCCACTCGCTGACGGAGGCGTTCCGCTCGGCGGCGACGGCGTTCATCGCGGAGGCCAAGCGCCGCGGCACCCCGCTGGATCTGGGGCTCACGGAGGCGATGGTGGGGATCGTCCTGGGGCAGGCGGTCCAGCAGATGGGCCGCGAGGAGGCGTTCCGGCTGCTGGGGCGGGAGAACCTGCTGAAGAACCGCAACCACCACAAGGTGCTCAAGCGGGAGCTGGAGAAGGTGGAGGCGCTGTACAAGGAGCTGGGCGAGGGCGACTCACCCTACGCCGCGCTGCTGGCGGAGGACGAGGCGGCCTGAGGGCTCTGCCTCATCACTCCACCCTGGACCCGGACTACGGCCAGGGTGGCGCCTCGCCGGCCCGGCTCTCACGCGTGGCCTCGGCCAACTGCTGGAGGAACCAGTCCCGGGCGAGCATGGCCACCTGCTCGAGCGTCCCCGGCTCCTCGAAGAGGTGGGTCGCGCCCGGAACGATCTCCAGCCGCTTGACCGTGCGCAGCGCATCCAGCGCCTGGCGGTTGAGCGGGATCACTTGATCGTCGTCCCCTCCCACGATGAGCAGCGTGGGAGCACGCACGTGCGGCAGGACGGCGCCAGCCAGATCGGGCCGACCGCCCCGGGACACCACGGCGCAGATCCCCTCGGGCTCACGCGCCGCGGCCACGAGCGCCGCGGCCGCCCCCGTGCTCGACCCGAACAGCCCAATGGGCAGCCCTCGCACCCACGGCTCCTCCAGCAGCCAGTGCTTCGCTCCGATGAGCCGCTGCGCCAGCAGCTCGATGTCGAAGCGCAGGTGCCGCGTCCACCGCTCCGACTCCTCCTCCTCCGACGTGAGCAGATCCATGAGGAGTGTCGCCAGCCCCCCGCGCTGGAGAATGCTGGCGACGTAGCGGTTACGAGGGCTGAACCGGCTGCTGCCGCTGCCATGGGCGAACAGCACCACGCCCGAAGCCGCCTCCGGCACGCTCAGGGTGCCTTCCAGCAGCACCCCGCGGTCCGCCGCCACCTGTACGTCATGTTCCCTGATGCCGCTCTCAGCCATGCTCGGACCCTCCTCTGCTCCCTCTGCGGGGGATTCCCGCTCCTCACGTCTGAGGGTGTGCACGAAGGCCGCGCCCGTCTTCATGTCGAGGGGCTCCCCGGGCATGGGAGCATGGCTGCCGCCGCTCTGCTCGGCCACCCCCAACCCGAGCATCGGCCATGCTCGGGCCAACGACTCCCCCCCAGGAGACACCTCGATGGAGAAGAGTACATCGAGTTCCGCTCCGAGCTGCCGAACGTGGGCAGGATCCTTCGCCGCGAGCTGAGAGAGAAGAAGTCGGCGTGAGCCGGCTCAGGCCTGCATCACTCGCGACAGCGCCTGGCGCACCGCCGTACGCACCGGCGCGGGCACCTCATCCCCCGGGAGTCGCCGGCACAGGGAGACCGTGCGCTTGAGCGACTCGCAAGCCTGGGCACAGCGCGAGCAGCGCGACAGATGCTCCTCGAGGCGCACGCAGGTGGCCTGGTCCACCTCCTGCGCGGCGAACTCCGAGAGCTCCAGCGCCAGCTCCGGGCACCCCTGGGCCTCGCCGCCCTGGGCCCCCTCCCCCATGAGGGTGGAGAGGTGCTCGCGCAGCTGAAGGCGAGCGCGGTGCAGCCGGCTCTTGAGCGCCCTCACCTCGATCCCCACCACCTGCGCCGCCTCCTCGGCCGTGAGCCCCTCCACGTCCCGGAGGATGAGCACCTCTCGCTGTGCCTCCGGCAGCGCGAGGATGGCCGCCTGCAACACCTCCCCCAGCTGCCGCGCGTGGGACACCATGTCTGGAGTCGCATCCCCCGCGGCAACGCCGCTCGCCGCGGGAGAATCGAGCGGCTGGAACTCGTCGGGCGCTCCGACGCGCCGGCGACGCAGGCGGATGCAGTGCGTGCGAGCCACCTGGTAGAGCCAGGTGGACAGCTCCGCGTCGCCTCGGAACGCGTGGATTCCGCGGAAGGCCGCGAGCAGCGTCTCCTGGAGAACCTCCTTGGCGTCATCCTCCGAGCCGCACATGCGCAGGCCGAAGCGGTACACCTGCTTCTCGTGGCGGGCGAGGAGCTCATCCACCGCCTCGCCGTCACCCGAGCGCGCGGCTTCCATCAACTGCCCATCGGTTCGCGTCGACATTACCAGGTCGCCTCCTCGCTCGCCTGCCGCTTCCCGTCAGACGACTCTTGGCTGCCAGGATGCCTTCCTGGCCGCCCCCATCAGGGAGCATAGCGAGAGTCTGGTGACGGTGCTGGAGGATTCCGGCGACCTTCGCCTCCTACGCCTGCCTGCGAACCGACTCCGCCATGCCCACGGTGGCACGGCGGCGACGGTGCGCCGGGCTACGGCTGAGGCGTCGCGCTCAGGCTCGGTGTCGGCGCGCTCGCGCTGCGGCGCGCCTGCACCACCTGGGCAAGGTACATGCCGACGAGCATCGCGGGCACGAAGACGAACAGCTGCTGCGCGCCGCTGGCGAGCGAGGTGAGCGCCGGGCCGGGGCAGTAGCCGCCGAGCCCCCAACCCACGCCGAAGAGGGCCGAGCCCGCGAGGAGCTTCGGATCCAGCTTGCTGGCGGTGATGACGGGGAACTGCGCGGCGAACAGGGGCCGCGCCCGCTTGTGGATGAGGGGCCGCAGCGCCGCGTGCACGGCGATGGCGCCTCCCATCACGAACGCGAGCCGGAAGTCCCAGTCACCGGTGATGTCGAGGAAGCCGAGGACGTTGGCCGGGTCCGTCATGCCGCTGATCCCCAGGCCGATGGCGAAGATGAGACCGCTGATGAACGCGCTGATATTGGGACGCATGGGGAGCTCTCGTTAGAAGATGTGACGGGCCAGGAAGACCGTGAGGGCGCCGGTGGCCATGAAGGTGAGGGTGGCCGCGATGGAGCGAGCGGAGCCGCGGCTGATGCCGCAGACGCCATGCCCGCTGGTGCAGCCGTTGCCCAGCCGCGAGCCGAAGCCCACCAGCAGCCCGGCCGCCACCAGCAGTCCGACTCCGCCCGTGCTCAGGGAGGCGGGGGGCCCGAAGGACACGGGGCGCAGCCACGCCAGCAGCAGGCCCCCGGAGAGCAGCCCTCCGAAGAAGAGCACGCGCCAGGCGACGTCACCGCGGACAGGGGCCAGCAGCGAGCCCACCACTCCGCTGATACCAGCCACTCGGCCGTTGGCCAGGAGGAGGATTGAGGCGCTCAGCCCGATGAGCGCCCCGCCCAGGAGAGGAAAAATAATGGAGGAAATCATGTCCTGATAGAGCCAGTCCCCCCAGAAAAGGATTCGCCTGGCCAGGAAGAGGAGCCGATCGGGCTGCCCCCTGCGCCCCCGGCTGCTCTACCTCCGTCCTGAATCCTTGCTCTTCACCCCGGCTCTTACAGACACCATGCCAATCCTCGGATTCTCCCTCGCGGCTCTCATCGGCCTGTCGCTCGGCCTTCTCGGCGGCGGCGGCTCCATCCTCACCGTCCCCATCCTCGTGTACGTCCTGGGCTTCGGGGCCAAGGAG
>JAFGNZ010000397.1 GCA_016926755.1 Myxococcaceae bacterium
CACAGGCTCACGCTGTACGAGGTGCGCGGCGCCCACGCGCTACCCAGCGCGGTGCCCCGGGAAACCCCCGCCCCCACCACGGCCCGCATCTGGCTCGTCTCGTCAGAGGCCTGTGCCCCGGGCGCGGCCAAGGCAGCCAGCAGCAAGAGGCTGACAGCCGCATGCAACTGAATCCGCCTCGGAATCATGCCTCACTCCTTCTTGCGAGGAGGCGAGAAGGTTAGAGGGCTGCCCCGGGGAAGAGGAGGAGGCGCCGCGTGGCGCCCGTTCTTCACCCTCGGCTACCCTGCGGGGGAGGCTCCCGCCCGATGCTGAAGCCTGAAGGCTCGCCACGTCCCGCCCCCTTCCCAGGTAGCGCCGTACAGCTTCGGCTGTCATGCCTGCCGGGTCGCTCGCCACGCGCCCACGCCAGCGCGGCTCCTCGCACCGCTGGCCGCGCGCCATGCTGCCGACGACGGCGGCCACCGTGGCACGCCCCACCAGCCCGAGCTGGCACTGTCCGCGCGCGCTCTCCACCGGGATCGGGCTGGGAGGCTGCCCTCCTGGCACACTCCACCGGCCGAGCTGGCTCTGTCTGACGCGGGGTGCTCCGCAAGGGCTGAGCTGGCTCTGTCCGACGCGGGCGCGCTCCACTGGCCCGCGCGCTGGCGCCCGCGACGATGGCTGCCACCCTGGCGCGCTCTACTAGCCCGAGCTGGCGCTGTCCGCTGCGCGCGCTCCAACCGGTCCGGGTTGGCGGCCTCGACTGTGGCAACCACCTCTAGCGCGCTCCTCCGGCCGAGTTGGAGCTGTCCGACGCGCGCCCCGGGCCGAGCTGGAGCTGTCCGGCGTGGGTGCCACCAGGGCCGAGCTGGAGCTGTCCGACGTGGGCGCCACCGGCCCGAGCTGGAGCTGTCCGACGCGCGCGCCCCGGGCCGAGCTGGACGCGGCGACGATGGCGCCGCGCTGCCATTAGCGCCGCCGCTCCGGGCGCCGCGCGCCGCGCGCCATTGTCGGAGGGCTCCACCAGGCCGAGCTGGGCGCAGCGACGATGGCGCCGCGCTTTCTATTATAGCGTCTCAGGAAAGTAATGTCCGCTCGGACGCGGCGGGGATGCCTACCACCTCGGAGCGGTCGTCGAGGCCGAACACGACGCCGCCTGCAGGGACGATCACTTCCTGCGCAGGCTGCGGCAGGGCTCGGACCTCCCGATCCCGCCAGCCCTGACATTACTTTCCTGAGACGCTATAGCGCCGCCGCTCCGGAAAGGCGCCGCGCTCGACCGACCCAAGCTGGGCGCGGCGACGGTTGGCGCCGCGCTGCCATTGGCGCCGCCGCTTAGCTAGCAGGATGGGAGGCAGGCAAACAACCTTCGGGGCCGTCGTTCGGCGTCCCTGGCCGCTCGATCATGGAATCCATGAAATCGCTGAATCGAGCCCATGTCCTCTGGATGCCGGTCATGCTCGCAGCCTCATGGGAGGCTGTTCCACGGGAGCCCGCGTCACTACTATTCGTGCCCTTGCGCCGCTCCCCGGGGCTGACCCGAACGCGCGCCCCACAGCCCCCCGAACCCGCCTAACGCCGTGGCCCAGACTGCTGCTGGAACCTGCTGGAACTCGATGAGTTGCTGTATCCAGAACCATCTCCTCACCCCGGTGCGGAGTTGCAGAGCTGACCCTCTGGAAGCGGCGGAGATCCTCAAGACCTTCGAGAGCCTCTATGCAGCGAATCCCGGGGCGAAGGAAGCAGCGGCAGCAGATGTGGCCGAGGTGGAGCAGGCGGAAGACTGGACCAGCATTGACGGCCTTCCGGAGTGGAAGCAGCGATGCATCAAGTTCTGGAACGCCTGCAAGAACAAGGGGTGGTCCGGATCCTGCACCGACTGCTTGCGTTATTGCGAGGGACAGCGTGAGTGGCCTACTCACGTATGCGGACCTCGTAACCGATAGGCAGTTCGAACTCTGAAGAGGTGAACCGATGGCACCCCTGGACGCGGACATGCATGCGCTCTGGCATCAGATTCGGGAACTGGATAACCGGGTAGCCGGAGGTGAGCCCCTCGAACTTACCGCCGATGTGCGCGATCTGCTGCTGCACACCGCTGCGACAGTGGCCATCAGCGACGCCGAAGTGGAAGAGGCCATCGCCGACGTGGTGAGGGCGACAGCCCTGCTCCGCGAGATGCGGAAGCGTATCCGGGTGGGGTCGGATCGACTTGGCGATGCGCAACTCGCGGTGTACGACCGCCAAGACGCTGGTGACTTCGACGGCGCGCGGAAGCAGATGGAGGATGTGCTCGCAGTGGAAGTCGTGCCGTCCTACCGCGAGAAAGCAGAACACGCGCTCAAGGAACTCACCCGCGTTGCAGCGGTTGCGGCGAGCGGACACGTGGACGCGGCACTCGACGATTGGGTGCAACTTCCCGTTCTTCTGCATCGGGTCCAACAGGGGAATGCCCTGGAACTCAACGACGGGATGCGTGCTTTTCTGTTCCGCATTGCCTCAAGCGTGGCCATCAGTGAGGCCGAGACAGCAGAGGCCCTCACAAACTCCATGAAAGCTGGGGCGCTCCTCGGGAAAATCATGGGGCAGATAAATCAAGGCTCGGAACGGTTGCAAAAGGCCCTGATCCGGATGATGCGCATGCGGGACTCTGGAAACCTCGAAGAGGCACGCCAGGAGATACGGGATGTGCTTGCGGTGGAAGTCATCCCGAAGTTCCGCCGTGAAGCTGAGGAGCTCCTAGCGGGCCTGGACGAACTGCCCCCAGCACCGTAGCCCCCGACCGCGCATCAATGGAGGGCGCCCCCTTCCCGTTCACGTGCAGGGCATCCGCGCGCCACCGCACCGAGAACGGGCGAGCGGCACGGGGGATCGGGGGCTTGGATGCTACCCCGCAGACCCAGGTAGCCGGTCCTGTAGCTACACGCTCCAAAAGCAAGCGGGCGAGCCTGGAAACGCTCCTCGAGAAACGCGGGCTTTCAATCGCGGGGAGCGCGAGGAAGCGCGGATTTGCGGCCCCAGCGGCTTGAGGATCGGAGTGGGATGAAAACTGGCGCGCTCTGAAGGTCCCCCAGCGGGAGCAGCGAGGAAGGGGGCACCCCCTGCGCCAGCGTGGGGGCCCTTCGCGGGCTCACCTCCCAGCGGAGGAGCTCAGGGACCCGAGCGCGTCGTCCAGCCGGTCCTGACCGAAGAACAGCTCGCCGCTCACGATGAAGTTCGGAGCGCCAAAGAGGCCGAGCTGCGCCGCCCGCGTGGTCTGCTCACGCAGGCGCGGCTTGTTCTCCCCCGACTCCGCCCGCGCGAGCACGGCCCGCGCGTCCGCGCCCACCTTCGCGAGCAGCTCCTCGAGCACGGCTCGCGAGGAGATGTCCTGGTCCTGGGCGAAGTTCGCCGAGTAGACCGCGCGCGCGAAGTCCGGCCCCCACGGCTCCTCCGCGCCCACGAGCGCGACCCGCGCCGCGAGCGTGCTGTTTCGAGGAAATGCGGACGGCTTGCGCCACGCCAGCCCATACTTCGCGCAGAGCCGCTCCATGTCCCGCCACATGTACCGGCCCCGCACCGGGTTCACGTTGAAGGGCGAGTCCTTGATGCCCTGCTGCTCCGAGAAGAGGGGCCCCAGCAGGAACGGGCGCCAGAGGACGCGCGCGCCCACCCTGGCCGCCTCCGCCTCCACCCGCATCGCGGCCACGTAGGAGTAGGTGCTCGCGAAGTCGAACCAGAACTCGATCTCACCGCTCATCCGCTCCTCCCTGCCACGCACGTCGTACCACGCAGCGCGTCGATGGTGGAGCCTTCAGCGGGCGCTGATCTCCAGCCGATTCACCACCCGATCGACACCCCACACGCACCAGGCGTCGCGCTCGGCGGCCTCGCGCGCCTCCTCGCTGCCCACCGCGCCGCTCAGGGTGACGACGCCGCTCCGGGAGGAGATGGAGACGCTCTCGGTGCTCACCAGGGGATCCTTCTCCAGGGCGAGCCGCACGCCATCCGCCATCTCCCCGTCGGTGTCCTGCTCGCGGGGGCTGACCCCCATCCCGTTCACCACGTCGCGCACGCCCGGCACCCACCAGGCGAGCACGCCCGCCAGGCGCTTGTGGCCGAGCCCCGTCACGTCCCCGTCGAGGGTGACCACGCCGTCCTCCACCCGGATCTCGATGGCGCCGCGGGCCTTCGGGCCGGCATCACGCCAGGTCCGCACCTGCTTTCCCACGCGGGCGCGCAGGGTGAAGGGCTGCAGGGCGGGCTCCGCCGACAGGTCGCGGCAGACGTGCTCGAGCACCTCGTCATCCGGCAGGCGGCGGTCGGGGATGACGTGGAGCTGGTCGATGATGCGGTCCACCCCCGGCACGGCGGCCGCCCGCTCCAGGGCAAGCTTCTTGGAGGCCACGTCGGGGAGCTCCCCCGCCATGCCGAGATCGTTCCACTCCCACCACAGCCGGATGGGGTAGCGCTGCAGATCGAGGCGAGGCTCTCGGGCGAGCGCCTCGCGCACGGCCGTGAGCAGGGAGTCCACCGTGTCCATCGCCACCTCGCGGAGGAGATCGCGGCGCGGGCTGCGCCGGGCCGGACGGCACCAGGGAAAGCTAGGGATGTGGCGCGCGCGCCCGCAGCCTGGCCGTGCCCCCCGTCTCCCCTGCTGCCGTGCGCGGCAGCCCTCTCTCGCCGCCAGGGCCAGCGGGCATGCGCGGCTCGGGATTCCGTCCAGCTGTAGGGATGCGTGTCACATCTCCCTCCGGAGTGACTCCCTCTGGGCGGGCCCTTATTCCCTCGCGAGCCCTCAGGAGAACACCATGAACAACACCCTGATCGTCCAGGCGTGGAAGAACCCGGAGTACCGCGCGAGCCTGCCGCGCGAACAGCGCGCCGCCCTCCCAGAGAATCCTTCCGGGAGACCGCTCACGGAGCTCGAGGACTCTGACCTGGCTGACATCACCGGTGGGGATGTCGTGAAACTGAGGCACACCGACCCGGCCCTGTGCTGCTTCTATACCCTCCAGTGCCCCACGCTCTCGGTGAGCTGCCGCGACCTGGAGAGCTGATTCAGGGCCGGGGCTCCAGCCGCTGAGCGCCATGACAGAACCATGACAGAGACATGGAGCGCTCATGGCTCTTCGGCCTCCTTCACGCTGTAGGTTGATCACCGTCGTTGCCCTGCCCCGGTGCGCCTCGCATGCGTGTCATCACCTCTACCCTCCTCGTGGCAGCCGTCACGGAACTCTCAAAGGGCTCCAAGCTCGTCCGGGCCAAGGAAGTGTTCGCCTGGTGTGAGCGGAACGCAGTGGACTACCAGGGAGAAGGGCTCAAGCACCAGGCGCTCTGGGATGCGGACCGCGAGGAGGCACGCGGCCAGCATCGACTCTTGAAGTTCAAGAGCGGGGAGAGCAAGCAGTCTCGTGTGGGCTGGGCGCTCATCGCTTACGGAGCCAAGGCGCGCGAGGCCGCGGCGCGCCTGGGCTGGCGCGAGCTGCTCTGGGACGGAGAGAAGTGGGACTTGGCTTGGGGGGTGCCCCCCTCCCCCGGCGCGGCGCCCTGGGGCGGGTGAGGCACCGGCAGACGGAGAGTCGGGCTGGGGCCCAGCCGCCGAAGGCACCTGGCCATGACCTGTCAGACAAGCCGGCGGGTGGCTCCTCGGCCTGGGCTCAGGTGCCAGAGGGAGGGACGCACGCCTTCTGCGTGCCCGCTTCCACGCGCGTGATGTTCGACGAGCAGTTCGACTCGTTCTCCACCGTTCGGTGGCGGTTGCACTCCGCCTTGTCGTCGCAGGCCCGGAAGCAGTAGTTCGCTCCCGCCTGGGTCACGCAGATGGAACCCTGCGGACAGTCCGCATTGGCCATGCAGCCGGAGGCACCACAGTAGCCCCCTTTGAACTGCGCCAGGCAGGTGAGCTCCTCGTTCTCGCACTGCCCGCTCGAGGTGCACTCCGCGCCGATGCGCTCGTCGTCGGCGTCGTCACCACAGCTCACGGCCCCCAGCACCAGCAGCACGGCCACCCACTTCCAGGATGTCTTCATGTCTCCTCCAGGGGGATGAGCTTAACCCAAGCCCTGGTCTGGCACTGCGGATGACATCAGGGGACTGGCTCGTCACGCACACGCATTGGCCCGCAGTCAGGACAATGTTCGGGTCGAAGAGAACTCCACTACAAAAAGCATACGGTGAGCCTTCGCTCTCGTGAAGAACTGCGTATCGCGAGGCCATGTGCCTAGCCGGACCGGTGCACCCGGTGGGTCACCAGTGGAGTGATCCACGGGAGCCTGCGCAGCGCATCCAACGCTCACGACCAGCGCTCCCATCATGCCCCAGAAGCCCGCGGCTCTCCTCTCACGGTGCGGCGACGTACTCCCAGGCAGGTATTCGCGGCCCCACGTTCACCTCCCCTCATGCAGGTGCGGTTCCGGACGCTCGGCGACGGCCTTGCCCTTGCCCCGCCGGCCCTCATGGCTCCTGGGCTTCGACGTCCTCCGGCGAGGGCGCGAGCTTCACCGCCTTGCCGTCGAGGGGCGCAACCGCGGCGCGCTCCTACCGCTCGACGATGGTCAGACAGTCCTTCCGGCCCTGGCTCCACCCCCTCTTGAGGGAGCTCCGTCTCGTGCCCTCTGTTTCTCCCACTCGGACTCAACGAGTCGTCTGCAGCGGCTTGCGCTCCTTCAAGCAAGCCTGGATCAGCTCGATCACGCTCATGCTGGCGCCGCCGACGTCGAACTTGTGATCCTTGAACTCGGGATAGCGGTTCTCCAGGATGCGCCCCGCCACGACGCACTCGTTGAGCTGTTCGAGCGCCTCTTTCTTGCGCGCCTTGGAGAGGAGTTCCTTCGCCGCTTCGTAGGCCTTCCTCGGGCCTTCGTCGAACCGAAGCCGCATGTCGACCTGCTTCTGTGGCTCCTGCAGCGCCTCTGCCTTCTGGGCGCACTGAGCCATCACCTCTTTCGGCTTGGTCGGTAGACCGCCGACGAGCACGTCGACCGCGGCGAGCCTGGCGTTCTCCTTCAACATCCTGGCGCCCTCGTCCTGGCAGGCCTTGAGCTTCTCCATCGCGCTCGCGTACAGCCCCTGCCTCTTGCGCAGGTCCGCAGAGGACGCGGCCGCCTCCGACGCCACGTTGGCGGCGGCCAGGGCCTCTCCGGTCGTCTGGCGCAACGCCCGCTCCTGCCGCGCGAACTCGAGCGCCTCCACCAACCTCAGCAGCTCGTTGCGCGCCCGCTCCGCGGACGCTGCGTAGCCGGCGTCCTGCCCCTCCAGCTCCGCGCGCGCCTCGAGCGCTTGCATGAGCGCGTCCACGCTCTTCGAGGCGGCCTCGATATCGGCGTCGGTCGATGAGACGACCTTCGCTGCCGCGAGCTTCTCCTTCGCCGTGGCCACCCGCTCGGCGAGCTGCGCGCGGGCGTCCACTGCGGACAGCGAGATCCTCCGCCGGGCGATGCGGTCGCTCAACACCGTCATCCGCTCCTTCGTCTCCTTGGCGTACTGCGCGTAGTCGCGATCCTTCTTGACGAAGTGGGCGCCGGCCTCCAGCAGCACGCCGATCTGCTTGACCGCGTTCTCTGCCTCCTGAAGCTGCGCCTCGGAGGGCTTCTCCTTCTGGATCTGGGTGACCAGGTCCGCCGCGCTCTTCCGCGCTTCGCCGACCTTCGCGCGCTGACGCTGCAGATCGACCTCGTACCGGCGCCGCTCAATCGCCGCCCGGCCGTCCTTGAGCAGCTGACGCGCCTCAGCGGCGGCTCCGCTGATCGCGGGGTTCCTCGCGTGAACCGTCTCGAGCGTCTTCGCCAGGACGGTCAGCGCCGTGTTCGCCTCCTCGAACTGTTCATCGGTCGGAGCCCGCTTCTCGAGGTTGCGCAATGCCTGCATGACCTCGGCGCGCGCCGCATCGAGGCCGCGGATCTGGAGAGCGATCTCCACCTCGACGAGAGTGTTCTTCACCTCGGCGAGGTACTGGCCGATCGCCTGACTCCGCGCTGCGTGCGACTCGTACTTCTCCACCAGCTTCCGGACGACGAACGCCGCGGTCTTGGCCTCGGCGAGCTGCTCGGACGTCGGCTTCCTCGCGCGCAGCGCTTTGGCAGCCGCGACGAGCTCATCATGGGCAGGCCCCATCTCCGCCTTGACCCGCGAGACGCCCGCCGCCGCCACGAGCGCCTCCATCTGGCGCTTCGCCTGCGCGAGCTCGGCTCGTGCCTTCTCCGCCTCTGCGCGATACGCCTTGTCGCGAGCCTCGAGTGGCTTGCCCTCCTCGATCTGCTTCTGCAACGCCGCCGCCGCCTTGTCGGCGGCCCCGAACTTCTCGTCCGACCAGGCCTTGCCCAGCTCGGCGAGCGCGGTGGACAGGGCCTCGCGGCTCTCGTCCAGGAGTCCTCGCTGCTTCTGTGCCGACTGCTCCAGCCACCGTTCGTCGATCGTCTTCTCGTGGCGGGCGATGGTCGCATCTACCTCGGTGAGGTACGCGGCGAACTGTGCATCCTGCTTCGTCAGTGGCCGGCTCTCCTCTGCCAGCTGCTTGACCGCCGCCACCGCGGCCCGCGCATCATCCATCTCCTTGGGACCGGGGTCCTTCCCCGCGACCTTTGTCATCCGATCGTTCAGGGTCGCAATCGCGCCGTCGATGCGCCGGCGGAACTCGTGGATGTGGATCTTGGCTCGGCGCTCTTCGACGTACTCGCGGCGCGTCCGGAGCTCCTTCCGTGCAGCCAGGACGGCCTTTGCGTACTCGAGATCCTCCGTCTCGAAGCTCGCTCCTGCGTCGAGCGCGTTCTTCAGCGCCTCCACCGCCGCGAGGGCGGCGTCGAGGTCCGCGTTGCTCGGCGGATCCTTCTCGATCCGCTGAACGGCCGCCGTCAGGGTGGCGCGAGCACTCTCAAGCCTCTTTGTTGCCTCCGCGACGGACTTCGCGGCGCCAGCATCTTGCGACCCGGCAGATGCATCGACGGAGGCGAGGACGAAGAACCCGATGAACACCAGTGCTGGGGTACGTACCATTCGGGCCAATTTACTACAGCGAGGTGGTTGGAGCGCCGGGATAATCGTGGAGGACGATGGCGGGGAGGCGGCTCCGTCAGGGATTCGCCCCCGGCATGGCCGGAGACATCCGCTGGTCCATGAGCGTGCCATGCTCCGCACCGCCGACAGCGTTGAGGATGGCCTGGCCACGCTCGTCCACGAGCCGGGTGAACAACTGCTGGGCGTACCCGAAGACGACAGCCCACGCGATGATCTGCGCCGGCGAATCGAGCGCTGACAAGCCGGGGATGAACTCTCCACGCATGAGGAGGAGCCCGAGGACCGCGGTCAGGGCTCCCGTGGGCAGCTTGAGCAGCGCGAGGGCCAGCGGGACGCTGTACGGGACCGAGGTGCCTCGGATCTGTCGCAGGGTCGCGGCCGCCGCCAACGCGGCCGCCATGAGCCCAACCAACTCGACGACGAAGTAGTCCGCTCGGCCCGCCAGCTCCTTGATCACGAGGTCCGGGTCCGTCTGCGCCAGGGCCAGCTCGCTCTGGGCGGGCCTCAGCTGGCTCGCCGTTGGACAGGCGAACTGGTTCTCGGGCTGGAAGCAGAGGGGGGCGAGCCTCGGGTTCACGGCCATGATGATCCCGAGCACGAAGGCGAGCAGCGTGAGGCAGGCGGCGACGCCGTACACGATGTTGCGGAAGCTGCGAACCCGGACGTACTCGTGCTGCTTCGCCTCCAAGGCGGCATGGACCGCCGTGACGAGCGTCTCACGTGCCGACTCCTCCAGGCTTCGTTCCCCCTCGTTCTCGGGCGCGCGCTCTTTCGCATCCGGGAGGCGCTGCAGGAACTCCTCAACCGCCATCCTGCGCGGATCCTGCAAGGGGAGATGCGCCTGGATGGCGGAGCTGAGCTCGGGCAGCCATCCACGCAGGTCCGCGAGAGGCATGTAGCGCAGCATCAGGCAGACAGCCGCATGGATGTTCGTCTCGATGGCGTCAATGAACGCTCCGAAGCGGCCCCACGCTGGCCGGCTCCGATCGGCGGCCAGCCTGGCGGTCTTGAGAAAGCCTTGGGCTCTCTCGGCGAGCTGCGCCGCTCCGGGATCTCCCGAGCGCCGTGCCATCAAGTCGCAGAGCGCGCTCAGCTCGTCGATGCGCGTCAGTGAGCGCTGACCACACGACCAGGGGGCACTCAGCAAGTGCACCCTCTGTCCCAATGAAACGGTCGCGGTCTCCATGATCACCCTCTGGGCGGGCGCTCGAGCCCTTGAGCACTCGGGAGGCCTGCTCGACAGGCCCTCCGGCTCAAATATGGGCCGCGCCACCAGGTCCGGCCAGCCTCCGAGCCCACCGAGCGGCCTCCTCATGGAAGCCTACTCGCGGCCTCCTCACCCTTGTCGCGCAGCGGGAGGATCCACTCCGCGTCCCTCCACGTCCGCACCTGGGCAGCGAGATCCGCCTCCGGATCCACCATCGGCTGGCGCGGCCGGCCATTCAGCGACACCCGCACGTCCGCGAAGACCTGGATCCCCGGTCGCCCTTCGCGCTCGTAACGGCGCGCGATCATGTGAGCCAGCTGCAGCACCATGTCGGGCCGCGTCGTCATCTTCGTGTACTGGCGCTTGCTGAGCAGGGGATCCAGGTCCACCTTCCAGCGCTCGCCCGTCCGTGGATCGCGCGCCTCGAAGCGGGCCTTGCCGCTCTTGTTGCGCAGCTTCATGTGCCAGGAGAAGTTGTGGCCCTGCTCGGTCCAGTTGACCTCGCCCGGGTAGAGCCAGTGGCGCAGGGGCACCAGGCACTGGATCGTCAGCCAGAGCCCGAAGAAGGCCAGCCCGGCCCGCTGCCATCCAGGGCTCACCGCGGCCGCCGGCTCCGCTTCGGCCGTGCGCTCGGGCAGCACCCGCTCCAGCCAGCGCCGCACCGTCGAGGGCTCGAAGTACAGGGGCAGCGCGGCCATCATCAACCACGGGAAGATGCCGATCTTGAAGAGGTTCGAGTTGGTGAGGTGGAACAGCACCGCGGCGGCGACAGCCCAGGCGCGAGAGCGCCGCCACAGCAGCAAGGGGACGACGAGCAGATCGAAGGCGGTCCCGCTGAGCACGAACAGCCGCGCCACCCACGCATGGTCCGCGAGCGGCCGGGTGAGCTCCCAGCCACGCAGGAACATGGCGCCCGGCACACCGCTGAGCCAGTCCGCGTCGAGCTTGGCGATCCCTCCGAAGAAGTAGACCAGCCCCACCTGCGCGCGGAGGAGCCAGAGCATCCACGCGGGTGCGGTGGCGCTCGGGCGCGCGAGCCCCAGCCGCACGTCGAGGGAGAACGCCCGGGCCGCCGGCAACACGCTGAGCAGGAAGGCCAGGAGGCACACCAGGTACAGGTGGTTGAGGTAGTTCGTCTGGTCCAGCAGGAACACGTAGGTGAAGCCCAGCCAGAACAGGGGCGCCGCGATCCGGTAGAGCAGGCCCACGGCGATCAGCGCGCTCAGCACGCCCAGCGCCGCGAAGTGCACGTACATCCACTCGCCGGGCCAGGGCTTGAGCCAGTCGAAGCCGTAGTAGCTGAAGAAGAGGGACGGCCGGATGTAATAGGTCTTGATCCACCCTCGGGAGAAGAACCGGAAGACCTCGATCACCATCGTCACGCCGAGGACGATCCGGAACCAGGACAGGGGGGCGATGTCGACGGGGGCGATCAGCCGGTCTCTCAGCGAGCGCATGCCCCTGAGCAAATCACGAGCGCCTCCAGGTTTGCAGGTCCACCGACCACATCCGGTTCCATGACCTTCCAATCGCTACACCGCAAATAGAGATCTCCGAGGCTGTTGCGCGCGCCTCAGGTAGGCTTATGTAGAAATACGCGCATTCTCCTTTTTCCAGGCTCCCTGGGTCCGAACTTGTCTCAAGATTCGCGGTGCTGCCGGTCCGCAGCGATCAGGGGAACCCCGAATGAAGAGGAGGCGCGGCATGCATCAGAGACGCGGCATCCAAGAGAACAAGAGCCGGGCACACGCACGGCTGATGGCGGCGCTGGTGGCGCTGGCAGTCAGCGGGGCGTGCAACACGCCAGGCTCGGAGGACGAGGCGAAGGCCCGAGGAGCAGGAAACCTCGCGGACTCATGCGAGGTCATCCCGCCCTACACGCCCAACTTCGAGCCGGAGCTGCAGTGGGAGTGGACAGGCAGCACCCTCCTGCCCGAGTTCAAGCAGGTGATGATGACGCCCGCCGTCGCCGACGTGAACCAGGACGGCATCCCCGACATCATCTTCAGCGCCTTCCGCGACAACCCCCTGGATGACTACGACTGGAAGGAGGGCGTGCTGCGCGCCATCAGCGGCGACGACGGGCATGACCTCTGGGCTGTCGGGGATCCCGCCCACCGCATCAAGGCCGCCGCGAGCATCGCCGTGGGCGACATCGACAACGATGGCCTGGTGGAGATCTGCGGCATCCCGTTCAACGGCCGCGGCATCATCTGCTACGAGAACGACGGCACCTTCAAGTTCCGCTCGGCCGAGGATGCCTTCGACTACAACGAGTGGGGCGGCCCCTCGCTGGCGGACCTCGACGGTGATGGCACCGTGGAGATCCTCGACGGCAACCGCGTCTACAGCAACACGGGCGCGCTCAAGTGGGTGGGCTCCGACGGCATGGGCGGCGCCGAGTTCACCGGCCCCGTCTCCTTCGGCGCGGACATTGACGGGGACAACTCGCAGGAGGTGATCAACGGCCGCTCCGTCTACAAGCAGGACGGCAGCCTCAAGTGCGCCAACACGAACATCCCCCATGGCATGTCCGCCGTGGGCAACTTCGACGGCGACCTCAATGGCGAGATCGCCGTGGCTGGCCACGGCAAGGTGAGCCTGCTGGATGACGACTGCACGCTGCTGTGGAGCATCGACATCCCCGGCGGCTGCAACGTCGGCTGCGGCGGCGGCCCCACCCTGGCGGACGTGGACAGCGACGGCCTGCCGGAGATCGCCGTGGTGGGCAACAACGCCTTCAGCGTCATCGAGAGCGACGGCACGGTGAAGTGGTCCCACCCCATCCAGGAGTGGAGCTCCGGCAAGGGCAGCGGCACCGCGTTCGACTTCGAGGATGACGGCCACATCGAGCTGGTCCACGCGGATGAGATCGCCCTGCGCATCTTCAACGGGGCCACCGGCGAGGTGCGCTTCCAGACGCGGCACAGCACGGGCACCACGCACGAGTACCCCGTCATCGCGGACGTGGACGGGGACCTTGCCGCGGACATCGTCGTGTCGGCCAACAACCTGAACTACCCGCCGTACAACGGCATCCGCGTGTACCACGACCGGCTGGAGGGCTGGGCGCGCACGCGGCGCATGTGGAACCAGCACGCCTACTCCATCACCAACATCAACAACGACGGCTCCATCCCCACCCACCCGGTGAAGCACTGGCTGCAGCCGAAGCTCAACACCTTCCGCTCCAACGTGGCCAACTACTTCGGCGATGGCCCCAGCCCCTACGCGGCGCCGGACGTCGCCGTCTCCCAGGCGGCCGCCGCGTGCACCGGTGGCACGCTCACGATCAGCGCGAGCGTGGACAACCTGGGTGCGACCTCCGTGGCGGCGGGGCTGAAAGTGGCCTTCTACTCGGGCGACCCTGCCTCGGGTGGAGCGCTGCTGGGCGTTGCGACCGTCTCGACTCCGATCCCCGCGGGTTCCAGCGCGCCTGTGTCCTGGGTGGTGGGCGGCCAGCCCCCGGGGGCGAGCACGCAGATCTTCATCGTCGCGGATGACGATGGCACCGGCGCCGGCCGAGACATCGAGTGCAACGAGGCCAACAACAGCGGGGCCGCGGTCACGACCGGCTGCACGGGTGATACGGATGGCGGCACGCCCGACGGCGGCAGCGGTGAGCCCGACGGCGGCAGCGGTGAGCCCGACGGCGGCAGCGGTGAGCCCGATGGCGGCGGCGGCCACGACGACGATGATGACTGCGGCGGCGGCCACGACGACGATGACAACGGCCATGACGATGATGATGACGGCCATGGCGGCGGCGGCGGCCACGACGACGATGACGACGGCAACGGTGGTGGCGGTGGCGGCCACGACGACGATGACGACGGCAACGGTGGCGGTGGCGGCGGCCACGACGACGATGACGACGGCAACGGTGGCGGTGGCGGCGGCCACGACGACGATGACGACGGCAACGGCGGCGGTGGCGGCCACGACGACGACGACGACGGCAACGGTGGTGGCGGCGGTGGACACCACGACGATGATGGCTGCGGCGGCGACCATGACGACGATGACGACGGCAACGGCGGTGGCGGTGGCGGTGGCGGTGGCGGCCACGATGACGATGACGACGGCCACGGTGGTGGCGGTGGCGGCCACGATGACGATGACGATGACGACGGCAACGGTGGTGGTGGCGGCGGCCATGACGACGATGACGACGGCGGTGGCGGCGGTGGCGGCGGTGGCCACCACGATGGTGATGGCTGCGGCGGCGGCCACCACGGTGGCGGTGGCGGCTGAGGCCGTGGCGACGGCAGCTGAGCCTCGCTGAGGCGGCTGCCCAGAGGTGAACGAGGGCCTGGGGCCACGAGCTGGCTCCAGGCCCTTCGTCTTTGGCTCAGCCGAACGGCAGGAGCCTCGGGGAGCACGGGCCTCCGTCTCCGGAATGTCTCCAGGACGGCCGCCAACCTGAGCCCCTGCACCCGCGCACTCTGCTCCTCACCGCTACCGCGCTCGCTACCCGGAAGAAGGCCGCCCAGGCCCCGGCGCGCATCCACCCCGGGCCTCGAGCCACTGCTCGAGCTGCCTGGTGGAGCTCACAGCCGCAGCTTCTTCGACGTGGTCAGCCCGACGCGAATGTCCACCTCGATCACGGTGGAGATGTTCTTCTCCTCATTGACGAGCTTGAGCTGGTGCCGCCCCACAGGCAGCACGTGGTCAATGAGCGGGGTATCCCCCAGCTTCTTCCCGCGCCAGAAGACACGCGTCCAAGGGGTGGTGTCCAGGGTGAGCCGGCCCTTCTTGATCGAGATCCTGGGCTCGGGTTTGGGGGGCTTGTCGGGGAGCTTGGGCGGCTCGGGGGCCAGCATGAGCACCACCGTGGTGCGCTCGCCGGGGTAGGCCAGGTTCACCTGCCGGGTGGCCTCCTTCCTCCCCTCCAGCGTGGCCGCCACGGTGTGCTCGCCCAGGGTGAGCGTGTCGAGCACCAGCGGCGAGCGCCCGACATCCTGCCCATTCACCCAGATCTGCGCGCCCGGGGGATCCGTCTCGACGGTGAGCACCGGCGGCGCGGGCGGCAGCGCGGGCTGCACGGCGACCGGGGCGGGCGGGGCGACCGGGGCAGGCGACTCCACCGGCGCTGGGCGCAAGGCGAACATCGCCCCGGCCCCCACCAGGAGCAGCAGCACCGCGGCCCCCGCGAGCGCCAGCCGGGAGCGCGGCCGCCACGGCTGCTCCAGGGTGGTCTCCTCCTCGACGAGGCGGCCCGGCATCGAGTCCCCCGTGGCGCTGCTCGCCACCCGGCGCGCGATCGAGGGGGTGAGATCGCCAGCGCGCGCCGCCTCGAGCAGCCGGGCGCGCTCCTGGATGCGCTCGCCGAAGATCTCGGCCATGTAGCTGGCCACCTCGGCGGAGCCCGGCACCTCCTGCTGGGTGCGCAGCCACTCCTCCAGCGCATTCTGGAAGTGGCGCGCGGTGGGGTAGCGCTGGGCGGGATCCCGCGCCAGCGCCTGGGCGATGATGCGGCTCAGCGCCTCGGGGACGCGGGGGTTGCGCTCGTGCGCGAGCGGGATCGGATCATTGCCGCCCACCGCCGCCAGCGCGGCGAACTGATCACTGAACTGGAAGAGCCGCGAGCGCGTCACCACCTCGAAGAGGATGATCCCCAGGGAGAAGATGTCGCTGCGCCCGTCGAGGGTGACGCCCCGCGCCTGCTCGGGCGACATGTAGGCCGCCTTGCCCTTGACCTGGCCCGCCATGGTCGCGCTCTCGCGGGAGGCCGCCTTGGCGATGCCGAAGTCCAGCACCTTCACCACGCCGTCATAGGTGACCAGGAGGTTCTGCGGGGACACGTCTCGGTGGACGATGCCCAGCAGCACGCCATCCGGCCCCGTCTTGGCGTGCGCATACCCCAGGCCCTCGGCGACGTCGGCGATGATGCGCACCGCGAGGGGGATGGGCAGCGGCTTTCCCTGGCGCGCCCCCGTCCTCGCGATGGTGGACAGGTTCTCGCCCGGCAGGTACTCCATGGCGATGTAGAACGCCCCCGCCTCCTCCCCCAGGTCGAAGATCTGGACGATGTGCGGGTGGTTGAGCTGCGCGGCGATCCGCGCCTCGTCCAGGAACATCCCCACGAACTCGGGATCGGTGCCCAGCCCGTCCAGGATGCGCTTGATGACGATGAACTTCTCGAAGCCCTTGGGCCCCACCTGGCGCGCGAGCCAGATCTCCGCCATGCCTCCCACGGCGATCCGGGACAGCAGGTTGTAGCGCCCCACGGTCAGGCCCTGCTGCCACACGGAAGGGGCCTCGGGCATGGCCAGGGGGTGGGGGGTGTGGCTCACGGAGAGAACTTTCTTCATCCAGACGGGGGCCTGTCAATTCGACGGTTTCCCGGATCCCTGATTAACATGACCAGGCCGTGGCTCCCCTCTTTCGGATCATCGCCCTGTTCACCTGCCTCCTGGTCTCCCGGGCCTGGGGCGCCCCCCCCAACCCGGACCTGACCCGGGCCCGCCAGCTCCTGGAGAACCTGCGCTACACCGAGGCATCCCGGGCGCTGGACGCCGCCCGGGAGCGCCCAGGCAATGAGCGTACCACCCTCCTGCAGATCCTCGAGTTGCAAGGCGTGGTGGCGGCCATGCTCCAGCAGCCGGCGAAGGCCCGCTCGGCGTTCCAGACCCTGGTGGTACTCGCGCCGGACCACCAGCTCATGGGGGACTACGCCCCCCGGGTGGTGACGCCCTTCTTCGAGGCCAAGGGCTGGGTGGCCGAGCACGGGGCGGCCTTGCGGCTGGAGGCAGCGCCCGCGAGCAAGAGCGAGCGCTCCGTCGAGCGCGTGGCCGCCAGGGTGACGACGGATGTGTTGAAGCTGGGCCGGACGGTGCGCTTCCACTTCCGCACCGGGGGCCCCCTGTGGCGGGAGGAGGAGCGCCCGCTCACCGAGAGCGCGGCCTCCGTGGAGGTGAGCGGCAAGCGCGTGCAATGGTGGGCGGAGCTGCTCGACGAGCGCCAGGCCGTGCTCGTCACCCTGGGCAGCGCCAACGCCCCCGTGACGGAGACGGCGCTCCCGCTCCAGGCCCTCACACACTCCCCCACAGATACTCCCGGACTGCGGAGCACCCCCCTGCGCATCGCGTCATACGTGTGCCTGGGGGTGGCGGCGGGGACAGGGGCGGTGGGCGGGTACTTCGGGTTGCGCTCCCGCAGCGCGCGCGCCGAGGTGGAGGGGGCCGCCGTGAATGACGGAGGCCTCACCACCGGGCTCACCCAGGCAGAGGCGTTCGCGCTGGATGCGCGGGCCCGCTCGAATGCACGGCTGGCGAATGTCCTGTTCGGCGTCGCGGGAGCGGTGGCCATTACCGGAGGAACGCTCTGGGTGCTCGGCGCGCCGGTGACGGTCTCCGCCACGCCCACCGGAGTCACGCTCGGAGGCAAGATCCCATGAGTCGATTCTCTCGGCCTCGCACGCTCTCAGGGCTCGCCTGGCCCATCCTGGCACTGCTGTTCTCGCTGCAGGCCTGTGACTGTGGCACCACCGGTGTCGACTTGCGGCGCTTCCCCTGCACCCAGGACGACGAGTGCGCCTCGGGCTTCCTCTGCCGCGCTGGCGAGTGCCGGCCCGAGGGAGAGCCCGTCGACGGGCCAGATGGAGGGCCGGATGCCGGTCCGGATGCGGGCCCGGACGCCGGTCCGGATGCGGGCCCGGACGCCGGTCCGGATGCGGGCCCGGACGCCGGTCCGGATGCGGGCCCGGACGCGGGCCCGACGGACGGAGGCACCAACACCAAGCCCTCCCGGCTCACCTTCACCAGCCCGGCGCGGACCGTGGAGGCGGGAAAGTGCTCGGGGGCGGTGGTGATCCAGGCGCAGACCTCGACGGGCAGTGCCGCCCCCGTGGAGGCCTCGACGACCATCGCCCTGAGTACCCAGTTCAACTCGACCGTTGCCTTCTACTCCACTGCGGCCTGTACGGGGTTCCCCACGAGCTTCAGGACGATGGCGGCAGGCAGCAGCAGCGTCACCGTCTACTTCCGAGGCACCGCGGCGCAGGCCGTCCGGCTCCTCGCGGCGGCCAGCGGCCTGTTCCCCGCGTTCCAGGACGCGACCATCACTCCCGCCCCGCCGGCCAGCCTGGCCTTCCTCACCCCGTCGCGGACCCTGCCGGCCGGAGGCTGCTCCGCCAGGGTGGAGCTCGAGTCGCGCGATGCCTACGGCAACCCCTCCCCCTTCTCCTCACAGACGGCGGCGGTGTTGGAGGAGGCGGATGGCGCGGGGTTCACCTTCTTCTCCAACGCGGGGTGCACCTCGCAGATCTCCCAGGCGGTGTTCTCCGCGGGCGAGGCGCGGACCTCCTTCTATTTCAAGGGGCGGACCGGCGGCACCTTCAACCTCTTCGCCACGGCCTCGGGCTTCTCGGCGGTGGCTCAGAGCGAGACGATCCTGCCGGCGGTGCGCACCGGCACCTGCACCCTCCCCCTGGGTGGCGGCTCGGTGACGTGCCCCATCTCCCCGCCGCAGCGCGACATGTCCAGGACGATGATGCTGTTCCAGGCCAGCTCCGACGACAACGACCCCGACTCCTCGAGCGTGCGCTGCGCGCTCACGGCCCTGAATGCCATCACGTGCACCCGGAACGACTTCGGCGCGGACGAGGTTCCCATCAACATCGTGTGGCAGACAGCGGAGCTGGTCTCCGGGCTGAAGGTCCAGCACCTGCAGGCCACCTGTGCGGGGGCGCCCCTCATCGAGGTCCCGATCCAGCCGGTCTCGAGCCTCCAGAGCACCTTCCTGCTGGTGAGCTCCGAGCAGAACGGCAACACCTTCGGAGCTGATGCCTTCTACACCGCTTCGATCCAGTCGCTGGACCACGTGGATCTCGAGTTCAGCACGGGCTGCGATTCGGATCTGGTGGTCTCGCTCCAGGTCGTGGAGCTCGAGGGCGCCAGCGTCACCCGTGGCATGAGCCCGCCCCTGTCCGGGACCACGCGAACCGTCTCCGGCCTGGCGAGCTCGCCCCTCGAGTCCACCGCGCTGCTCTTCACCTACCAGTCTTCCGCCGGCGCGATCGACGGCCTCTGCGACCGGGTGGTGCGTGGAGAGCTCACCTCGTCCAACTCCATCACCTTCTCGCGCGGCGCGGGCGCCACCACGGGCTGTACGGATGAGCTCATCAACGCCATCTCCTGGGAGCGCATCAACTTTGGCGCTCGCGCGCAGGCTCAGCACTTCCAGGTGGAGCTGGCTCCGGGCACGATGACGACCTCCGTCAACATCGAGACGGTGGATCCGACGCGCACGCTGGTGTTCGCCAGCGGGCAGGCCCAGTCCGGCCAGGCCGGGGGTGAGAGCTCGTACATGGACGACGACATCATCGGGGAGTCGCTGGGCTGGCACGCGCTCACCTCGCCCACGACCCTCATCGTCGCCCGTGGATCCGCCTCGGGCACCACCCGCTGGTTCTCCACGGTGCTGCAGCTGGAGCCCTGACGTTCAACGGGGGCTCCTGCAGCGGCCGGCTCAGTAGCTCACGCCGTAGCTGGCCGCCTGCGCCCTCACGCTCTTCATCACGTTGTCGTCGAAGCTCTCCGACTTCTCGGACACGTTCTTCGTGCGCCACTCATCGCGCTCGGCCGCCAGCTTCGCCGCCTTCTCCTCCAGGGCCCTCCGCTGCGTCGCGAGCTGCTTCACCTTCGCCGCCTGCTCCCCCTTGCTCAGCCCCTGCAGCGGCGCCGGCAGCTCGGCCTCCTTCACGCTCGCCAGGGCCTCCGGCGCCTCCACCAGGTCCACCGCCCCGCCCACGGCCATCGGCGCGCTGCTCGCGGCTCCGGCGCCGCCGGGCCCCTTGGCCCGTGCCTTCTTCATGTAGCTGATGCGCTCGGCCGCCGCCTCCGCGGGCAGCGCCGCCATCTGCGCCGCGCGGCCCCTGTTCTCCGCCTGCACCGCCGCCGTCCCCGTGTAGAGCGTCTTCGTGGCGATCTCCGCGTTCACCTTCGCCAGCTCCCCGTCATACGGCGTCGCCACCGCCAGCATCCCACCCGACTGGCCAATGGTGTCGAACGTCCCGTCCGTCAGCTTCGCCACGTACCTCCAGGCCTTCGCCGTCTCCCCGTCCTCGCCGCAGCGCACCGTGTTCACCACGATGTGCCGCTCCTTCGCCTTCTGCGACCAGCGCTTGAAGTCCCACTCGGCCCCCCGGCTCGCCGGCGGCGCGTCACCCACCAGGAAGATGACCTTCATCGTCTCGCGGCTGTCGCTCCAGGACATCCTCGACACCGCCTCGCCCAGGCCGCGGCCCACGTGCTCGGGCGTGTCGCCGCCGCCGTCGGCGCGGAACTTGCGCAGGTTCGCGAAGACCGTGTCCAGGTCCTCGCTCAGATCGAAGCGCTTCGTGACGTACGCGTCGCCCTCGTCCCGGTACGCCACCAAGCCCACCTTCAGGCGCGGCGTCGGCTTGCCCGTGGCGATCCGCGAGGCGATGGAGAAGATCTTCTGCTTGGCGCCCTCGATCAGGCCGCTCATCGAGCCCGTCGTGTCGAGCACGAAGACCACCTCGATCTGCGGGCGGGACTCCTGCTTCTGGGCGTCCTGCTGGGGGCCCACCGGGGCCGGCTGCTCCTGCTTGGGAGCGACCTGCGGCGTGGGAGCCCCGGCGAAGGCCAGGGGAGCAGCGAGGGTAACGGTGGCGAGCGCGGCGGCCAGGACGGGCCGCGTGAGGAACTTCAGGGACATGGAAGGCTCCAGGGGCAGGAAAGAGGGGTTTTCGCGCGCGTGTCCCCCTGTAACGGGCGAGCCCCGCGCAAGGTCTACCCCCGCCGCGGATCCTCCACCCGCTCACGCCAGGTCGAAGAGCAGCGCCTCGATGGGCTCGTTGGCGGTGAGCACCAGCGTGCCCTCGTCGGAGATGGCGGCGCCGTCCCCCGCCTTGATCGCCACGCCGTTCAGCGTGCCCGAGCCCCGGGCGAGCTGCACCCACGCGTGCCGGCCCGGCGTGAGCGGGTACTCGGCCTTCTCGCCCTTGCCCAGCAGCGCGCTGTACAGCGCCAGGTCCTGGCGCACGGTCACCGAGCCCTCACGTCCGTCGGGCGAGGCCACCACGCGGAAGCGCCCCTGGCGCTCCTTCTCGGGGAAGGCCTTCTGCTCGTAGCTCGGCTTCAGGCCCTGCCGCTCGGGCAGGATCCAGATCTGCAGCATGTGCAGCTGCTCGCCGAAGCGGTTCATCTCGCTGTGCAGCACGCCCGTGCCCGCGCTCATCCGCTGCACCTCGCCGGGCCGGATCACGGAGGTGGTGCCCATGCTGTCCTTGTGCTCCACCTGCCCGCCCAGCACATAGGTGATGATCTCCATGTCCCGGTGCGGGTGCGTGCCGAACCCCGAGCGCGGCGCGACATAGTCCTCGTTGATGACGCGCAGGCTGCGGAAGCCCATGTGCTCCGGGTCGTAGTAGTCCGCGAACGAGAACGAGTGATACGTGTCGAGCCAACCGTGGTTGGCATGGCCGCGAGCCTCAGCAGGTCGAAGGGTGATCATCGGGTACTCCTTTCTGTTTCCAGACTGATCTGCAAACCCCTCGCCATCTCCCAAGCCCTTGTAATCAGGCGAGCACGAGGCGCGAGGCGCGCCCCACCCTCTCAACTTGAGAGCATCCGGCTCTCTAAAGGAGAACCAACGTCTGGCCTGCCCCCGCGCGCCGCCTCGCGCCCGAGCGCAAGCCTGGCGGGTTGTCAGACAGGTTTGCCCAACGCCGCTCCCCCCCGTGGTGGACAGTCCTTCCTCCCTGCGAGCCAATGCCAGTAAGAGCATCCCCCGTGGCCCCCTGAGCGGAGGGAGCCACTCACGAATACCGAGGGGGTGAAACATGAAGGCCAAGGCGTATCAGCTCGTGGAGTGGCAGCAGGCGCCGGAGCTTCGAGAGGTAGACGTGCGCGAACCCGGCCCGGGTGAGGTGCTCCTCAAGGTGGGAGGGGCTGGGGCGTGCCACTCGGACCTGACGCTGATGGGGATCCCCGCGGGGTTCCTGCCCTACACCCTGCCCTTCACGCTCGGCCATGAGACGGCGGGCTGGGTCGAGGCGATGGGCCCGGGAGTGACGGGCCTCGAGCGGGGAGAGCCCGTGCTCCTCTATAGCCCGTGGGGCTGCGGGCGCTGCAAGCCATGCCGGATGGGGAGTGAGAACCACTGCGAGCGGGTGTCCGAGCTGCGCTCGCACGGCAGCGGGTTCGGGCGGGATGGGGGCATGGCCCACTACCTGCTCGTCCCGAGCCCGCGGCTGCTGGTCCCCCTGGGCTCGCTGGATCCGCGTGATGCGGCCCCCCTGGCGGACGCGGCCCTCACGCCGTACCACGCCATCAAGCGGGCGCTGCCGCTGGCGCCGGGCTCCGCGGCGGTGGTCATCGGCGTGGGAGGGCTGGGGCAGATGGCGGTGCAGCTGCTGCGCGCGCTGAGCCCCGCGCGAGTCATCGCGGTGGACACCGCGAGTGACAAGCTCGCGCGGGCGAAGGAGCTCGGCGCGGATGACACGGTCCTCTCGGAGGATCGGGCGGCGGAGCAGATCCGCGAGCTGACACGGGGGATGGGCGCGGAGCTGGTGCTGGATCTGGTGGGGAGCGACGCGACACTGAAGCTGGCGGCCGGAGTCGCCCGGCAGCGCGGGCAGATCATGCTGGTGGGGCTGGGGGGCGGCGTGCTGCCGTTCCACTTCATGGGGGTGCCGCAGGAGTGCCAGCTGGTGGCGCCCTACTGGGGCACGCTCCCGGAGCTGATGGAGGTGCTGGCGCTGGCCCAGACGGGGCGCCTGCGCATGACGGTGGAGCGCTTCCCGTTGGAGCAGGCGGGCAAGGCCTATGAGCGCATGCGCGAGGGGACGCTGAAGGGGCGAGCGGTCATCACCCCCCACGGCTGAGAGCAGACGAGCAGGCCGCAGGGCACCTGGCGTATCTTCTCTCCCGCCCGGGGGCCGAGCTCCTCGGGCCGCCTGCCGTCATGGAGTCCCCGCACATGAGTCCCCCCGACAACGCCTCGCTGTACGAACGCCCGGGCGGCGTCCACGCCATCGCCGCCGTGGCGGAGGCCCCGTCCTCGCGCGGGGCCGGCGGATGAGCACCCCCCCTGCTCGCAGACAGGCCGCGCTGGAGGCGCTCTCGCTGGATGACGAGGCGCTGCTGAAGGCGTGTGTTGTCGAGTACTTCATCGCCTCGGGGCCGGGCGGCCAGCACCGCAACACCACGGCCAGCGGCGTGCGCCTCACCCACCCGCCCACCGAGCTGTCCGTCACGGCCACCGAGCGCCGCAGCCAGGTGCAGAACAAGGGCGTGGCGCTGGATCGGCTGCGCGAGGGGCTCCAGGCGCTCACGTTCGTGCCCAAGGTGCGCCGGGCGACGAAGCCCTCGAAGGGCTCGCAGAAGCGGCGGCTGGAGGGCAAGAAGCGCACGGGCCAGAAGAAGGCCCTGCGCGGCAAGAAGGACCTCTGGTGAGCGCCCGCCCCGCCTGGGCCCGGCTGAAGGGGGCCTGACCGCTGGGGTAGCAACCTTTCCCCCTGCTGGAAGCCTCAACACCGCTCTTGTCCTTCGGCCCGCACGCGGCTAACTCGCTCCTCCGACTTGGAGCAAGGGAGAGCGCCATGCAGGTCGTCAGTGTGAAGAAGGCCCTCGCGGGCGGGGTGTCCGCGGGCACGAAGGTGGAGGTGCGTGGCTGGGTGCGCACGCGCCGCGACTCGAAGGCGGGCATCAGCTTCGTCAACGTCAGCGACGGCTCGTGCTTCGATCCGATCCAGGTCGTCGCCCCCAACACGCTGCCCAACTACGAGAAGGAGCTCCTCCACCTCACCGCGGGCTGCTCCGTCATCGCCCGCGGCACGCTCGTGCAGTCCCAGGGCAAGGGCCAGGCCTTCGAGATCCAGGCGGATGAGGTGCAGGTGCTGGGCATGGTGGACGACCCGGAGACCTACCCCATCCAGCCCAAGCAGCACACGCTGGAGTTCCTCCGCGAGGTGGCCCACCTGCGCGTGCGCACCAACACCTTCGGCGCCATCACCCGCGTGCGCCACTCGGCGATGCAGGCCATCCACCGCTTCTTCCACGAGGAGGGCTTCTTCTGGGTGAACACGCCCATCATCACCGCCAGTGACGCCGAGGGGGCCGGGCAGATGTTCCGCGTCTCCACGCTGGACGCCGTCAACCCGCCCCGTACGCCGGAGGGGAAGATCGACTGGCACAAGGACTTCTTCGGCAAGGAGGCCTACCTCACCGTCTCCGGCCAGCTCAACGTGGAGGCCTACTGCCTGGCCATGTCCAAGGTGTACACGTTCGGGCCCACCTTCCGCGCGGAGAACTCGAACACCACCCGGCACCTGGCCGAGTTCTGGATGATCGAGCCGGAGATCGCCTTCGCCAACCTGAGCGACGACGCGGACCTGGCCGAGCGCTTCCTCAAGTACGTCTTCAAGGCCGTGCTGTCCGAGTGCGGGCCGGACATGAAGTTCTTCGAGGAGCGGGTGCAGAAGGGCGTCACCGAGCGCCTGGAGAAGTTCATCAACTCCAGCTTCGAGCGCCTCCACTACACGGACGCGATCGAGATCCTGAAGAAGGCCAAGAAGAAGTGGGAGTACGCGCCCGAGTGGGGCAATGACTTGCAGACCGAGCACGAGCGCTACCTCACGGAGGAGCACGTGGGCCGGCCGGTGGTGGTGATGAACTACCCGGAGAAGATCAAGGCCTTCTACATGCGCATCAACGAGGACGGGAAGACCGTCGCGGCGATGGATGTGCTGGCGCCGGGCATCGGCGAGATCATCGGCGGCAGCCAGCGCGAGGAGCGGCTGGACGTGCTGGACAAGCGCATGGAGCAGTTCGGCCTCAAGCCCGAGCACTACCAGTGGTACCGGGACTTGCGCCGCTACGGCACGGTGCCGCACGCCGGCTTCGGCCTCGGCTTCGAGCGGCTCATCGTCTACATCTGCGGCCTGCAGAACATCCGCGACGCGATCCCCTACCCGCGCGTGCCGGGCTGGGCGCAGTTCTGAGCTCCGGGCGGAGCGGCGGAGCTGGTGAAGCCCTGGACGGGTTTGCTTCCCCAGAGGGCCCCGCTAGCATCCCGGGCCCGATGCCCAGCACCCACCGCCTCTCCGCCCAACAGCGCCGCACCGCCCTCGAGCAGCTCGGCCGCGACCGCCTCCTCTCCCTCACCGCCCACTTCAGCCTGGAAGTCGCCGACAAGCGGGTCGCCGAGAACCACATCAGCGCCCTGCTTCGGGCCCGCGGCGTGGACTTCTCCGAGCTGCTGGGGCTCCTGTCGCGCCAGGAGCTCCAATCCATCTGCGACGCCCTCGGCCTGGACCGCGGAGGCCGCGAGAAGGAGCTCCTCGTCCAGCGCATCCTCGGCTTTGGAGAGCCCCCCCAGGCAGAGCTTCCCCTCGCCGAGGCGGCTGCGGAACAGGCGCCAACCAGCAAGCCCCAGGCAGGCCGCACCAAGGCCCCCAAGCAAGGCGGAGATCTCGGGTTCGAGGCCACGCTCTGGCAGGCGGCGGACAAGCTGCGCAACAACATGGACGCTGCGGAGTACAAACACGTCGTCCTTGGGCTCATCTTCCTGAAGTACATCAGCGACGCCTTCGAGGAGCGCCGTGCCCAGCTCCTGGCCGAGGTGGATCAGGGGGCCGACCCCGAACACCCCGACGAGTACCGGGCCGAGAACATCTTCTGGGTCCCCAAGGAGGCCCGCTGGGCTCGGATCCAGGCCCAGGCCAGGCAGCCGAGCATCGGCAAGCTCATCGACGACGCCATGGTGGCCATCGAGCGAGACAACCCCAGCCTCAAGGGGGTGCTCCCCAAGGAGTACGCCCGTCCCGGCCTGGACAAGCAGCGCCTGGGGGAGTTGATCGACCTGATCGGCACCATCGGGCTGGGCAATCGGGAGAACCGCAGCAAGGACATCCTCGGGCGCGTCTACGAGTACTTCCTCTCGGAGTTCGCCAGCGCCGAGGGCAAGAAGGGCGGCCAGTTCTACACACCCCGCTCCATCGTGAAGCTCCTGGTGGAGATGCTCGCCCCGTACCGGGGGCGGGTCTACGATCCCTGCTGCGGCTCCGGAGGCATGTTCATCCAGAGCGAGAAGTTCGTGGAGGCCCACGGCGGCAAACTCGGGGACATCTCCATCTTCGGGCAGGAGTCCAACCCCACGACGTGGAAGCTGGCGAAGATGAACCTCGCCATCCGGGGCATCGACGCGAACCTCGGGCCAGAGAACGCAGACTCCTTTCACCGAGACCAGCACAAGGATCTGAAGGCTGACTACATCCTCGCCAACCCACCGTTTAACGACAGTGATTGGGGAAGCGACCGTCTTCGCGAGGATGGGCGCTGGAAGTTCGCCCTACCTCCAGCGGGGAATGCAAACTTCGCATGGGTCCAGCACTTCATCCACCACTTGGCCCCAACCGGAACTGCGGGTTTCGTATTAGCCAATGGCAGCATGTCTTCCAACACAAGCGGCGAGGGCGAGATCCGCCGAGCCATCATTGAGGCCGATATCGTAGACTGCATGGTGGCCCTGCCAAGCCAACTCTTCTACTCGACACAAATCCCCGTTTGCCTATGGTTCCTTGCTCGGAACAAGAAAAACAATCGGCTTCGAGACAGGCGCGGCGAGATTCTGTTTATCGATGCGCGAAAACTGGGACGGATGATCAACCGAACCCAACGAGAACTCTCGGACGAGGACATCAGGAAGATCGCTGACACCTACTACGCATGGCGTACGAACCAAGCCGCAGGCAACTACGTGGACGTACCTGCCTTCTGCAAGGCCGTCCAACTTGAGGAAGTTGCCGCGCAAGGCTTTGTGTTGACTCCAAGTAGATACGTCGGAACCGAGAATATTGGAGACGAATCGGAACCGCTTGAGTCAAGGATGAAATTGCTAACTGCGCAACTTCGCGACCAAATGACAGAGGCAAACAGCCTTGAACAGATCCTTCGCGAACGACTGAGGAGCATCGGTTATGTGGTCTGATACTTCGAAGTTACGAGACCTTCTCCTTCTTACAAAAGATGGGGAATGGGGGAAGAGTGAGCCCGACCAAGGACTTACCGAAGCACTAGTGATTCGCGGGACCGACTTTGCTGAAGTGAGATACGGCGACCTTGAGTCCATCCCGACCAGATACATCGACGACACACGACTGGAGAGGAAGCGGCTTCGCGCAGGGGATATCCTGATCGAAACAGCAGGCGGCACTAAAGGACAGCCCACTGGACGTACCGTAATAATCAGAGAAGTTCTGCTTAATCGCGCTCAGCGGAATGTGACATGTGCAAGCTTCGCGAGGTTCCTTCGGGCGGATCCAACCAAGGTACTACCTGAGTACCTCTATTGGTGGCTTCAGGAACACTACCGGAGCGGTCAAATGGACCAACACCAAGTGCAGCACACAGGAATTGCCCGATTCCAGTACACTCGTTTTGCTGACTGTGTTCTTGTCCCACTCCCCCCTCGATCTATGCAAGAACGTATTGCTGAGTTTCTCGACACGGTGGAGCGGAGAATCGCTGTTCTTAGGAGAATGAACAAGACGTTGGAAGCGATTTCTCAGACGCTGTTCCGGTCCTGGTTCGTTGACTTCGATCCAGTTCAGGCTAAAGCCGAGGGACGCCATCCTGCGGCGATGGATCCAGAAGCGGCAGCGCTGTTCCCGAGCAAACTAGTGGACTCGAAGTTAGGAAGGATCCCGGAAGGATGGGGGCATCAGAAGGTGTCAGACGTTGTGATGGGTGTATTTGATGGGCCCCATGCGACCCCCCCGGAAGCCACCCACGGCCCGATTTTCCTCGGGATCAAGAATCTCACGGGGACGGCAATTGATCTCTCCGAGGTTCGTCACATTAGTGAATCGGACTGGCCCCAGTGGACCAAACGGGTCGAGCCTCGGCAGGGTGACATCGTGTTCACTTATGAGGCGACTCTCGGGCATTTCGCATTGATTCCCCCAAGACTGCGCTGCTGCCTGGGTAGGCGCACCGCTTTAGCTAGGCCAAAATCGGACTGTCACTTCCTCTTCCACTGGTTTGTCGGAGAAAGCTTTCAGCGTTTCCTCAAGACCCGTATCCATCCAGGAGCGACGGTCGACCGAATTCTCCTGACAGACTTCCCCTCTTACCCTGTTCTCGCCACACCCCAAGCACTCGTTGACCGCTTCGAGGCTTTAGCAGCACCAATCTGGTCAAGGATTCATGCAAACCAGTCTGAGAGCCGGGTCCTTGCCGACCTCCGCGACACTCTTCTCCCAAAACTTCTCTCTGGAGAGATCCGCGTCAATGAGGCCGAGGACCAACTTGCAGCGAGCGCCTGAACATCAGAGCAAGCAAATTGATGGCTCCTGAATGATGAGAGCATGCTACCTGGATCATCCCCCACCCTTCAGATGCCCTCTTTCCTTCACGGTACCTTCCCGAACGTGGACCGTAGGACACGCCAGGAAGGCCGCCGATGCGGTGAGCAGTACCGCAAGGATGGCTCCTTCCCCCCTCCTCGCGAGATGCTGGAGGTCGCTGCTGGCGAAGTGATCATCGCCCATGAGGTGGTCGATCTTCATCGCGAGCGCCCAGCCTGGCGGTTGTACATGGTTACAGGGGTCCTACGGGGCGTGAATGAAGCGTTGGACTTCCAGGATATCTTCCCGGTGAGAGATGCCTTCGAGGCATTCTGCCGAGAGACGCCTTGGGGTGCCTTGCACTTCACGGTTGAGCAGAATGCTCCGCGAAGCGCGGCGCGCACGGCACTCTGCCTGAAGGCGCTGCTGCGCTTCTGGGAGCCGCTCCAATCCGCGCGCTATCTCTTCAAGAAGCTCGACGCCGTGCTCACCCTAGAGGACTTGATGAGGGCGGCCTGTGGTTGGGTCATGGATGCGTGGTGCCCGATGGGCGAAGCAGCGGTTCGCGCGCGTCTCGAGGACGCCGCGGAGCGGATGGGGCGGGCCACGAGGGAGGACAGTGTCGAAGCGATTCTCCGAGAAATGCCTCGGGCCCTCGCGTACGCGCGCAACCTGAAACATCGCGACGTGTTGAACAATCCGGAGTTTCTACGCGAGCGCCTGACGATGCTCGCCCCAGGCGCCTTCGAGCGAGTGTCCGGAGCATGCACGTCGGATCTGCTCGGTCAGCTATATGCCTGGGACCGGCAACTCGAGCAGTCATAGGCCTCGCGACCTGGGGCAGAGCTGCGCACACACCCTGGAAGGAGGGAGGCCTGACGCAACTTCGGAGGGCGTGGCGTTCCTGATGCTTCTGGGAGCAGACTGTTCCTGATTCCCGGCACGTCAGGCGAGCCCAGGGGAGGGAGGCATGCGTACGGACGTAGCGGCGTTGCGCAGGTTGCGGGCCATTCACCTCGGACTGCTGTGGTTACTTGGGTGGACGCTCGCCGGGTGCGCTACCACCCCCAACAGGTCCTTTGCCTTGGAGAGGAAGGCCAGGATTCTTCTGGCTTCCAGCGATGGCTCGGCGACAGGTGTAACGTCGGGCAGCCAGGTTGCGCAGGGCTACCACGTTCCGGGGCGCAAACCGAATTCGCAGATGCCCTGGGAGTTCTTCCTGGGCAACGCCGCGCACCGGTTGATCTCCTACATGTACGGCGTGAATCACCCCGGCAGCATGGTCTTCTACAACACGAAGACACTCCTGGAGATTCTGCAGAAAGAGCACCTGGGTGATCCGTCCAGGCTCTCCCCGCCCGAGCGAGCCCTGCGGCCAGACATCACGGATGCGACTGCTCTGCATGTCTTTGAGATCAAGCCGTGGAATGAGACCGGCCTCCAAGAAGCCAGAGCGAAAGTGGAGATCTACCTCTCCGCGCTGAACCGGGCCGTGGCCCCTGAGCTGAACTTCATGAAGGGAGCGGGCTTTCACGGCCAGATCCTGGTTCGCTTCGCTCGGGGACAATACATCTGGCGCCTGGAGTGGCAGACCACTGAACCCGGAGTGGTGTTGTACAGATGGACTCGCAGCCAGCAGCGCTTCGAGTCAGCGGCTGAGGCAGCCGATGCCGGGCAGTGGGTGAACCTCAGCGAGCAAGAAATGCGGGAGTATGGCGGTTGGGTGAGTCAGGCCGTAGAGGAGATGGTGACCCGGCGTGAACAACTTGCTGCCGCCAGAGGCGCGGTGGGCGTCGTCATTGATGTCGTAGGCAATGGCGCGGTCGGATTCTTCTGGGGAGCGATCTTCGGCCGGACGAACCCAGGTGCGGGAGTTCAGCAGCCACCCACGCAGGGAGGTGGGCGGGTCATTCCCTTCCCAACTCGCCCCCCACCCATGACACCGCCCACGAAGATTCCTGCTGCCATGGGCAGGTGATGGGAGCCACGGGCACGAAATTCGAGGACGTCCAACCCTCGCGGTTCAATCGTGCTGGAACCGCTGCGGCTTCGGAAGTAAAGTCTGTGGCATAAAGAGTGTTTTCCCAAGCTTCAGTGGAATGCTCCCGGCGGAGCTTTTGACGAGCGTCTGAACATGAGCCCGAACCTCACCGAGTCCGTGGCCGAGGAGGAGGCGCTTCGCTGGTTCGCGGAGCTGGGCTACTCGGTGGTCGTCGCGCAGAAGAACGATCCCGGAGCGGACCGGGAGAGCCTTGGCGAGGTGCTCCTTCCTGCTCGCCTCACCGAAGCGGTGGATCATCTGAACCGCACGCTTCCGCCCGCAGCGCGCGAGGAGGCTGTTCGCAAGGTGCTCCTCCAGGAGCACCCCTCGCTCGTCCAGGAGAACCGTCGGAACCACCGGCTCCTCGTCGAGGGTGTCGAAGTGGAGTACCAGCAGGATGGCCGGGTCGTCGGTGAACGGGTCCGCCTGCTCGACTTCGAGAACCCGGAGAACAACGACTGGCGGGTGATCAGTCAGTTCACGGTCGTGGAGAACGGGCACAACCGCCGGCCGGACCTCACGGTGTTCGTGAATGGGCTCCCGCTCGCGGTCATCGAGCTGAAGAACGCCGCTGATGAAGAGGCCACCCTCTGGACGGCCTTCCACCAGCTCCAGACGTACAAGAAGGACATCCCTTCCCTCTTCCGTTTCAACGAGGTCCTCGTCGTCAGTGACGGGCTGGAGGCTCGCCTGGGCTCGCTGACGGCCAACCGGGAGCGGTTCGCCCCCTGGAGGACCATCGAGGGCGAGGCGCTCGCACCCGCCACCCTCCTGGGGCTGGAGGTCCTGCTCAAAGGCGTCTTCGACAAGCGCCGGCTCCTGGACCTGGTGCGGCACTTCGTCGTCTTCGAGGAGGAAGATGACGGCGTGGTGAAGAAGCTGGCGGGCTACCACCAGTTCCACGCGGTCCAACGGGCCGTGGACGCCACGGTCCAGGCCTCTCGGCCGACTGGGGATCGCCGCGTCGGTGTGGTCTGGCACACGCAAGGCTCGGGCAAGAGCCTCACGATGGCCTTCTACTCCGGCAAGGTCATTCTCCACCCGGACATGGAGAACCCGACGATCGTCGTGCTCACGGACCGGAACGATCTCGACGACCAACTCTTCGGCACCTTCAGCCGCTGCCATGAGCTGCTCCGCCAGAAGCCCGTCCAGGCCGAGGACCGGGCGGACCTGCGCAAGAAGCTGAAGGTCTCCAGCGGCGGCGTCGTCTTCACGACCGTGCAGAAGTTCGTGCCCGAGGAGAAGGGCGATCGGTTCCCCCTGCTGTCCGACCGCCGGAACATCATCGTGGTGGCCGACGAGGCGCACCGCAGCCAGTACGACTTCATCGACGGGTTCGCCCGCCACCTGAGGGACGCGCTCCCCCATGCCAGCTTCATCGGCTTCACGGGCACGCCCATCGAGTCCACGGACAAGAACACCCGGGCCGTCTTCGGCGAGTACGTCAGCGTCTACGACATCCAGCGGGCCGTTGAGGACGGCGCCACCGTGCCGATCTACTACGAGGGCCGGCTCGCCAGACTGGAGCTGAAGGCCGCCGAGCGCCCGAAGATCGACGAGGAGTTCGAGGAAGTCACCGAGGGAGAGGAGGAGGTTCGCCGGGAGCGGCTCAAGAGCAAGTGGGCCCAGCTCGAGGCCATTGTCGGCACCGAGCAGCGGCTCCAGGTCATCGCGCGGGATCTCGTGGCGCACTTCGAGCGGCGGCTCGAGGCCATGGAGGGCAAGGCCATGATCGTCTGCATGAGCCGGCGCATCTGCGTGGACCTGTACCGGGAGCTCACCCGGCTACGGCCCGAGTGGCACAGCGACGAGGACGACAAGGGGAGCCTCAAGGTCGTGATGACGGGCTCGGCCTCGGACCGGCTCGACTGGCAGCCGCACATCCGCAACAAATCCCGCCGGGAGGCCCTGGCCAAACGCTTCAAGGATGCGAAGGATCCGCTGAAGCTGGTCCTGGTCCGAGACATGTGGCTGACGGGCTTCGACGCGCCGTCGGTCCACACGATGTACGTGGACAAGCCCATGCGCGGCCACGGGCTCATGCAGGCCATCGCACGGGTAAACCGCGTCTTCAGGAACAAGCCCGGTGGGCTGGTAGTGGACTACCTGGGGCTGGCGGACCAACTCCGGGCGGCCCTGGCCACGTACACGGAGGCGGGCGGCCGAGGCTCCACGGCCATCGATCAACGAGAGGCCGTCGCGGCCATGCTGGCCCGGTTCGAGATCTGCCAGGCCCTGTTCCATGGCCTCGACTATGCGCATGTGCTCGGTGCCCCGAAGCTGCTGCTGAACTTCCTGCCCACGGCCCAGGAGCACGTGCTCGCGCAGGAGGACGGCAAGGAGCGCTTTGTCCAGGCCGTCACGGAGCTCAGCAAGGCGTTCGCCCTGGCGGTGCCGCACGAGGACGCCCTGCGCATCCGCGACGAGGTGGCGTTCTTCCAGGCGGTGAAGGCCGCCCTGGTCAAGCGCTCGGCCGTGGATGCCAGGCCCGAGGAGGATCTCGATCATGCCATCCGGCAGATTGTCTCGCGGGCCGTGGCGGCCTCCGAGGAGGTCATCGACATCTTCCAGGCGGCCGGGCTGAAGAAGCCCGACATCAGCATCCTCTCGGACGAGTTCCTCGCCGAGGTCCGCGGGCTGCCGCAGAAGAACGTGGCCCTGGAGCTGCTGCGGAAGCTGCTGAACGACGAGCTGAAGCGCCGCTCGCGGACCCACCTCGTCCAGTCCCGGGCCTTCTCGGAGATGCTCGAGCGAGCGCTCCGCGCGTACCGCAACCGTGCCCTCGAGACAGCGCAGGTCATCGAGGAGCTCATCAAGCTCGCCGGAGAAATGCGCCAGGCGCAGGCGCGCGGCGAGAAGCTGGGCCTCACTGATGACGAGCTGGCCTTCTACGAGGCGCTGGGCGTCAACGACGCGGCGGTGAGGGTGATGGGCGACAAGGTGCTCCGGGCCATCGCCAAGGAACTGACGGAGACGATCCGCAAGAACGTGAGCATCGACTGGACGCAGCGGGAGACCGCGCAGGCGAAGCTCAGGACCATGGTGCGGCGACTGCTCAGGAAGCATGGGTACCCACCCGATAAGCAGGAGCAGGCCACGCAGACGGTGATGGAGCAGGCGGAGCGACTCTGCGAGACGTGGGCCGAGGACGGCGTGCTGGAGGCCACGGTGACAAGCCTGCCCGTGAAGCAGTACCCCTCTGCTCCAGCAGAGCTTCCTTTGGCCGCGGAGCCGAAGCCGACCTACGGCCCGTCGAAGCCCTCCAAGCAGGCAAAGCCCCGACGGCGGCCCCGAAAGTAAGGCCTCCCCTGCGGAGCAGGGGGTGTGAGCCTGGGGCTGCTGCTGACGGCGCACGGCAGCAACCTGGTCGAGGTGTCTGACAGGTTGCGGGAGGCCGTCCCCGGGAGGTGAGCCCTGGATGACTCGGGCGCGGTTCCGAGGAGCCTGCCCCCCAGAACCCTCCTCGCCCTTGCGCTGGCTCATGGCCTCTCAGTGGGCTGACGGGCAGGGGCATCGCCCGTGAGGACGCGATCCGAGACCTCCGCGTGCTTCGCGGAGCCGCACCCGAGGGAGAGCGCGGCAAGGTTGATATACAGCTTGTTCATGGCCGCTCCGACGTGGGCTGGCGGGGGGCGTTATAGGAGGCGAGGTAGCAGCGACCCTCGTAGTCGTACATCTTCGGGCCACAGGGAGGCTTTTCGTCTCCAACGGGAACCCAGCATCCGCCATGGATGGCCCGCTCTACGCGAGGCTCACACGGCGGGCGGCGCTGTTTTGGAAGGGGCTCCTTGGGCATCGGCTTCGCCAGAGTGAAGGAAGGGAAGCCCGCCACCGGTACCTCGTGAACGCTCGCCACGGCCTGCTCTGCCACGCCCGCGTCCGCGGAGAAGAGCTGGGCCACCTCCTCCTCCGTGGCGAGGTAGGGGAGCAGGGGCTCCACGTGCTCCCCGGGCGGGTGGAGGGCCAGCACGAGCGCCCCGAGCGCGGTGAGGCCCACGGCAGCGGCGGGCAGAGCTGCAACGCGCAGCCACCAGCCGCGCTCCCCTCGAAAGCGCGTGGGCTCCGTGGGCAGCACAGAGCGGCTCGGCCGGAGGGGCTCGTCCAGGCTCTTCCTGGTGGAGGCCGCTGCCGCCTCCAGGGCCTCGGCGAGCTGGGCTGCGGTGCCGCGCGCCTCCCGCTCGGGGGAGAGCATGCGGAGGATGAGCGCCTCCAGGCCAGAGTCCAGGCGACAGAGAGCGCTGGGCGGGAGGAGCTTCGCCGAGCTGCCGGCCTCCGGCGGGTACTTCCCGGTGGTGAGTCGGTAGGCCGTCACCCCGAGCGCGTAGAGGTCGTCCTGCTGGCGGCTCTCGTACCGGGCCTCGCAGTCGTTCCAGAAGCGCTCGCGGAAGGCCACGGCTTCGGGGGAGCGGTAGATGGGGGTGCCCGGGGGCAGGCTGCCCACGGTGAGCGTGCGCGCGTCTCGAATCCAGCACGCGCCCAGATCCAGGAGGACGGCGGTGCCGTCGCCGCGCACGAGCACGTTGCCCCCCTTCACGTCCCGGTGCAGGCCGTGGTGGTGCACCTCCTCGAGCCCGCGGGCCAGGTTCGCCAGGAGTTGGAGAACGCGCCGGGAGGTGAGACGCCTGCCGGTGGTGCGCGCCCACTCGTACAGCGGCACGCCCTCCACCAGCTCCATGACGATGTAGGGGAAGCGCTCGCCGCGGGGCGACACCCACTCTCCGGCATCGAGGAAGCGCGGCAGGTAGAGGCTGTCCACCAGCGACTGCAGGTCTGCCTCCCGCTCGAAGCGTGGGTCTCCCGCCTTGCTCGCCATCTTCATCGCGCAGGTGCGCGACGGCTCACTCGCCAGGGCCACCTTGTAGACGATGCCGAAGCTGCCCGAATCCATCCGCTCGAGCACGCGCCACGCACCCACGAGATCGCCATGGCGCGGGGCGTGGGGCTCACAGGTGATGATCTCGCTCTCCGTGCCGCTCATGGCTCACCGCCCTTCGGGAACCTCTCAGGCTCGACTCTCTTCCTCGCAGCCATGCGCAATCCTCCCTACTAGGTAGGATACCCTGCGTCAAACCTGGAAGCGCAAGCTGGCCACCCACGCCCCGAGTTCCAATGAAATGCTCCTGGCAGAGCCTCTGACGAGCGTCTGAACATGAGCCCCAACCGCACCGGCCCCGGCGGCGGCCCCGAAGGTAGGGCCTCCCCCGCGGAGCAGGGGGTGTGAGCCTGGGGCTGCTGCTGGCGGCGCACGGCAGCAACCTGGCGAGTTGTCTGACAGGTTGCGGGAGGCCGTCCCCGGTAGGTGAGCCCTGGGTGGCTCGGGCACGGTTCTGAGCAGTCTGCCCCCCCTGAGCCCATGGCGGTGTCGGCCACCCGATGCCCGACCGCCACGCTGTCCTCCACCCGGCCCTCCGTAGCGCGTGCGCCTTCCCGCGCCGCGGGGCCCTGCCCATCTGTGCGCTCCGGAGGGGCGCCGCGGATGAGGGACATGCTGAAACAGGGGCTGGGAGCCGCCGCCGAACGGTTCGAGCAGTTCCGCGTCGACTCACGAGACTTCATCTCAGCCCGAGAGCGAGGGGAGAGCGCGGGGACGCAGATTGATCAACAAGACTCGCCCCTCGAGGACGCCTCCGAGATCGTCAACCGGAGCGTGCCCCGCGAGAGTGAATCCGGCTACACGAACGTGATCTCCCCCGTGGTGCTCCCGCGGCGCCACCGCACGTACCTCTGGCTCGCGGTGGTGGTGGGCCTCACCGCGGTGGGGCTCGTGGGGCGCTTCGCCGCAGGGCTGGTGAACCTGACGCTGGCCTCGGAGCTGTCCGCCGCGCTGTTCGGGCCGCACTACTGGCTCGTGCTGCTGGGCTACGTCGCCTACAACCTCTGGCGCAACAGCTTCGTGATGGTGCCGGACGGCTGCCAGGCGCTCATCACCCGCTTTGGCAAGCTGGAGGCGGTCGTCGGCTCCGGTCGCACGTGGATGCTCAACCCGTGGAAGCGGGTCAGCTACATCGTCAACACCACCAAGGAGTACCCCTACAACGCGCCCATCCGCGAGGCGCCCACCTCCGTGCGCGTCAACGCCTCGGTGGACCTCTTCCTGCAGTTCCGCATCGAGGATCCGGCGGAGTTCATCTTCACGCTGGGGGCGGTGAAGGGCTTCTCGGAGAAGCTGCTCAACGCCATCAGCGAGGTGACGCGCGCCCTCATCTACGAGCAGAAGGCCGAGGACATCTATGATCTGGTGGGCGAGAGCACCCAGCCGCTGCTGGAGACGCTGAACCGGCAGTTCCTGCCAGCGGTCCGCTTCGTCAGCGCCAACATCACCCACGCCGAGCCCTCCAGCCGGGAGTACCGGATGGATCTGGCCTCGCCGGAGATGGTGCGGGTGGCCAAGGAGGCCTACACGTACCAATACGAGCTGAAGCTGCGCAAGGAGCAGGACGAGGGTGAGCTGACCAAGGAGCTGGCCTCCCTGCGCGAGACGCTGTCAGGGATCCGCGCGGAGATCGCCAGCCACCAGGCGCGGATCGACACCTCGCGGGAGAAGGAGACTCACCGCGCCAACGCCTACGCGCGCCAGCGGCTCATCGAGGCGGAGAGCGAGGCCAAGGCGAACGCCGCGCTGCTGGAGGCGCAGGCGCTGGACATCCGCGCCCTGAGCAGCGCCGCCTCCCCGCAGATCCTCGAGTACCGGTTCCAGCAGGACGTGCTGAGCAAGCTGGAGGCGGTGGCCGGGAGGCTGCCGCAGGTGGTGGACCTGAGCGGGGAGCCCCAGGAGACGCTCGACTACATGGGGCTGGCGCGGCGCATGCTGGGGCTGGGGGACCAGCCGCTGTTCTCGCGAGAGGACATGCAGGCCCTGCGCCTGCGGATGTCGGAGATCCAGGCCCGAGTGGAGGAGCGCGAGGGCCGGCTGCACGCGCTGGTGGAGCAGGAGCGGCTCCAACCACTCCAGGAGGAGGCACAGCCATGACGACCGCGACGCCGGGCAAGCCGGAGTTCTCCCGCATCAAGGAGCTGGTCTCCCACTGGAGCGCCGTGCGCAAGCTCATCCGCTCGGGCGACCAGGGGAACGTCGTCCCGGTGGTCATCCCCAAGGACCGGCGGGGCCAGGGCTGGCTGCTGCCGGTCGGGCTGGCGGTGTACCTGGCCGGGGTGGCGCTGGCGCTGGGAAGCGCGGCGGTGGGGCTGCTGGCGCTGCTGGTGCTGGCGGTGGCCCCGCTGTGGTGGTGGCGCCGCTCCATCGTGGAGATCGAGCAGGGCACCACGGGCATCATCTCGCGCTACGGGGAGATCGTCGGGACGATGTCACCCGGGCGGCACTACCTGTGGTGGCCCTGGCAGAAGGTGGAGTTCATCGTCGACACCTCCACCGAGATCCCCTACACGGCGCCGGTGCTCGCCTGCCCCACGCGGGAGAGCGTGCCGCTGAAGTCGATCGAGTTCTTCCTCAAGTTCCGCATCGTGGATCCGGTGCTGTTCGTGCGGCACATCGGCGCGAGCAACTTCGACATGGTGCTGAGCAGCGCGGTCCAGGATGCGATCCGCCAGCGGAGCCGACAGGTGCAGACCGAGCGCGCGTATGACTTGCGGGGCAGCGACGTGGGGAGCACGCAGGAGCACCTGAACCGGCAGATGTCCCGCTACGGAGTGCGCATCCTCGGGGCGAACATCCCGGACGTGAAGCTGCCAGAGCAGTACCAGGAGCACCTGGCCACGCGGGAGCGGGTGTCCAAGGAGCTGGCGGCGTACGCGCGGGAGTGGGAGCTGGTCCGCAAGCAGCGCACGGACGCGCTGCTGATGGAGATCGAGCGGGCGAAGAAGCTGCGGGACGCGAAGCGCATCGAGGTGCGAGAGGCGCTGAACAAGGCGCGCGAGGACGTGGCGCGGATGCTCCAGGACCGGGAGACGGAGGCCCAGCGGGTGCGCTGGGAGATCGAGGCGCGGGGCCGTTCGACGCTCGCGGCCGCGGAGAACGAGGCGAAGGCGCTCCAGCATCTGGCCAAGGCCTACGCCGACAACCGGGCGGTGCTCCAGTACGAGCTGGCGGTGCGCCGGCTGGAGGTGGCGGGGAAGCTGGTGGGCAGCGTGCCCCGCCCCATCCTCGTGAAGAGTGACGGCGAGCAGGCCTCGCCGCTGTCCATGCTGCTGTTGTCCCAGCTCCTGCCGCGGCTGATGGGGGCGGAGCGCTCGGGCCGTTCGGACGGCGCGTGGGGCCCTCCATCCGGAGACGCACCGCCTCCCCCGGCCTGAGCCGCCCGAAACACAGCGGCCCGGCGCGCCTCGAAAGGCACACCGGGCCGTGGTGCTTCAGCGCTCGAACGCGCTACGCCTTGGCGAGCTGGCGCAGCACGTACTGGAGGATCCCGCCGTGGCGGTAGTAGTCCAGCTCGTTCGGCGTGTCGATGCGGCACAGCGCCTTGAACTCCTTCGTGCCGCCCTCGCCCTCGGCCTTCACCGTCAGCATCTTCTGCGGCGCCAGCCCCTCCGCGATGCCCGTGATGGTGAACTTCTCCTGGCCCGTCAGCCCCAGCGACTGCGCGTCCTGGCCCGCCTCGAACTGCAGCGGCAGCACGCCCATGCCCACCAGGTTCGAGCGGTGGATGCGCTCGAAGCTCTTGGCGATCACCGCCTTCACGCCCAGCAGCTGCGTGCCCTTGGCCGCCCAGTCACGGCTGGAGCCCGTGCCGTACTCGGCCCCCGCCAGCACCACCAGCGGCGTGCCCTCCTGCTGGTACTTCATGGACGCGTCGTAGATGCTCATCCGCTCGCGCGTGGGGATGTGCACGGTGACACCGCCCTCCACCCCCGGCACCAGCAGGTTCTTCAGGCGGATGTTGGCGAAGGTGCCGCGCACCATCACCTCGTGGTTGCCGCGCCGCGCGCCGTAGGAGTTGAAGTCCTTCGGCTCCACGCCCTCGGCCATCAGGTACTTCGCCGCGGGGCTCGTCTTCGCGATGTTGCCCGCCGGAGAGATGTGGTCCGTCGTCACCGAGTCACCCAGCAGCGCCAGCACCCGCGCCCCGGTGATGTCCTTGAGCGCCCCCGGCTCCTTCGGCAGGTTCTCGAAGAAGGGCGGCTTGCGGACGTAGGTGGACTTCGCCTCCCACTGGAAGGTGTTGCCCTTGCTCACCTGCAGCTGCTGCCAGAGCGTGTCGCCCTCCATCGCGTGCGCGTACTGCCGGCGGAACTGATCCGGCTTCACCGCCGAGCGGATCACCTCGGCGATCTCCTCGTTCGTCGGCCAGATCTCCTTGAGGAACACCGGCTTGCCGTTGTGATCATGCGCCACCGGCTCCGTGTCCAGGTTGCGGTTCACGTCCCCGGCCAGCGCGTACGCCACCACCAGCGGCGGCGAGGCCAGGTAGTTCATCCGCACGTGCGGGTTGATGCGGCCCTCGAAGTTGCGGTTGCCCGAGAGCACCGCCGCCACCACGAGATCGCCCTCCGTCACCGCGTTGGCCACCGGCTCCGGCAGCGGGCCCGAGTTGCCGATGCACGTGGTGCACCCGTAGCCCACCACGTGGAAGCCCACGCCCTCCAGGTACGGCGTCAACCCCGCCTCCTTCAGGTACTCCGTCACCACGCGGCTGCCCGGCGCCAGGCTCGTCTTCACCCACGGCTTCGCGGTGAGGCCCCGCTCCACCGCCTTCTTCGCCAGCAGGCCCGCGCCCACCAGCACCGCCGGGTTGGAGGTGTTCGTGCACGAGGTGATGGCGGCGATCACCACCGCGCCGTGGCCCACCTTGTAGCTCTGGTTGCCGTGCGTCACCGTCACCGTCTGATGCAGCCGCTCGGGCGGCACCGGCGCCGCGGGGGCCTTGGCCTTGCCGCCGCCCTCATCGTCCTCGCCCTTGCTCTTGCCCGCCGCCAGCATCTCCCCCAGCGACTTCTCGTAGGCGCCCTTCATCTCCTTGAGGGGCACGCGATCCTGCGGCCGCTTCGGGCCCGCCAGGCTCGGCACCACCGTGGAGAGCTCCAGCTCCAGCGTGTCGCTGAACACCGGCTCCGGCGCCCCGTCCACGCGGAACAGGCCCTGCTCCTTGCAGTACGCCTCGGTGAGCGCCACCACCTCGTCCGGACGGCCGGTGAAGCGCAGGTAGGCCAGGCTCTCCTCATCCACCGGGAAGAAGCCGATGGTGGCGCCGTACTCGGGCGCCATGTTGGCGATGGTGGCCCGGTCCGGCAGGCTCAGGCTCTTCAGTCCGTTGCCGTAGAACTCGACGAACTTGCCCACCACGCCCTTCTTGCGCAGCATCTGCGTCACGGTGAGCACCAGGTCCGTCGCCGTGGCGCCCGCGGGCAGCTGGCCCGTCAGCTTGAAGCCCACCACCTGGGGAATGAGCATCGTGATGGGCTGGCCCAGCAGCGCCGCCTCCGCCTCGATGCCGCCCACGCCCCAGCCCACCACGCCGATGCCGTTGATCATCGTCGTGTGGCTGTCGGTGCCCACCAGCGTGTCCGGGCACGCCACGTTGCCCTGGCGGAACGTCACCTGCGCCAGGTACTCCAGGTTCACCTGGTGGCAGATGCCGATGTCCGGCGGCACCACCCGGAAGCCCTTGAACGCCGTCTGTCCCCAGCGCAGGAACGCGTAGCGCTCCCGGTTGCGGTCGAACTCCAGCTGCGCGTTCTCCTTGTAGGAGGCCGTCGTGGCGAAGGTGTCCACCTGCACCGAGTGATCAATCACCAGGTCCGCCGGGTTGCGCGGGTTGATCTTCGCCGGATCGCCGCCCATGGCCGCCAGCGCCTCGCGCATGGCCGCCAGGTCCACCACCGCCGGCACGCCCGTGAAGTCCTGCAGCAGCACGCGCGCCGGGTGGAAGGAGATCTCCGTGTCCGGCGTGGCCTTCGGATCCCACGCCAGCATCTTCTCCACGTGCTCGCGCTTCACCACGCGGCCATCCTCGTGGCGCAGCAGGTTCTCCAGCAGCACCTTGAGCGAGATGGGCAGGCGGTTGACCGCCGCGTTCGCCTTGGCCAGCTTGCCCAGGCTGTAGAACTCGTACGTCGCCGAGCCCACCTTCAGCTGGCTCTTCGTGCCGAAACTGTCCGTCATATGTACGTTCGCCGTCCTTCCCCTATGGATGCGCGGTTTTCTAGGCCCGCCCCGGGCGGCTTGCAAAGAGTTCCTGCGCTCCCATCCAAGGGCGGACGATTACCCTCGGTCGGGGGATAAGCCCTGGACGTTCCAGGCCCCTCCCACCTTCACCTTCACGCGGCTCAGAGGAGCTTGCGGAAGAAGTACAGCACGCGCTCCAGCGCCTTCCGCCAGAGCGGCCGGCGGCGGAACTCCGCCAGCGTCACCTCGCGGCAGCTCCCGCAGTCATTGCGGAAGGACTCCTCCACGGCCTGCCCCAGCCGCGGATCCGCGAAGACGGCGTTCACCTCGTGGTTGAAGGCCAGGCTCATCCGCTCCAGGTTGAACGAGCCGATCGTCCCCCACACCCCGTCCACCACCGCCGTCTTCGCGTGCAGCACGCCGCGCTGCCACTCGAAGACGCGCACCCCCGCGCTCAGCAGCTTCTCGTAGAAGGCCCGCGTGCAGTGCTCCAGGAAGGGGTGATCGCTCCGGGCGTTGAGCAGCAGGCTCACCTCCACCCCACGCTGGGCGGCCTCCCGCAGCACCGCCACCATGCGGCGATCCGGCACGAAGTAGGCCGCGGCGATCAGCACGCTGCGCCGCGCCCGGCTGATGGCGTGCAGGTACGCCCGGTGGATGCTCCGCCGGCTGGAGAGCACCGAGAGGCACACCAGCCCCCTGCGAGGCCCCGGCCGCCTGCGCCGGGAGAGCTGGTACAGCCGGTTGCGGAGCCGGCCCAGCTTGTCCTGGAAGGCCATGCGCCAGGTGGCCAGGAAGCGGCGCTCCAGCTCGTGCACCGCCGGGCCTTCAATCCGCAGCACGTCGTCTCGCCAGCCCGCGCCCTGCTCCCCCACCGGCGCCCAGTGCGCGGAGATGTTCACCCCGCCCACGAAGGCCACCTCCCCGTCCACCACGAGGATCTTCCGGTGATCTCTGCGCAGCAGGTGGCGCAGCCCGCGGCTCAGGCTGAAAGGCTTGAAGGGGCGGATGTCCACCCCGCGCTGGCGCAGCGACGCGAAGAAGCCGCGGCGGCTCGTCCACGAGCCCACCGCGTCATAGAGCACCTTCACGTGGACGCCCCGCTCGGCCGCCTCGGCCAGCGCCAGGCCGAACAGCTCGCCCACCGCGTCGGTGATGAACATGTACGTCTCGAGGCGGATGTAGCGGCGCGCGCCCCGGATGGCCTCGAGCATCGCCGGGTAGGCCTCCACCCCGTCCCGCAGCAGCTGGCAGGCGTTGCCGTGGAGGATGGAGTGGCTGCGCGGCAGGTAGTAGCGCGCCAACAGCCGGTTGGGGACCGTCGGGCTCCAGACAACCCCATGCTCGGGAACGGGGCCGTGCCCCCGCGACGGCCCGGCCTCGGGCCGCTCCTCTCGCGCCGGTCGCTCCTCGAGCCGCGCCAGCCCTGTCTCCTCGCTCCCCACCTCCTGCTCGTGCATGGCAGGACAACGTTGAGGATGGCCTGGCGGACCGGCAACCCACCGTCAGGCCCGCCTCCGCCTCCCAGGGAGATAGGCCGTCCACTCCTGGACGGCCCGGCTACAGCCCGTACTCGGCGCGCTTGTTCTCCGCGTGCGTGGCGCACGGCTGATCAAACTCGGGGAAGTATTCCCGGATGAACTCGAGCGTGTTCCGGGCCGCGGAGTAGTTGCGCTGGTTGTAGTAGCCCTCGGTCTCCAGCAGCAGCTTGGCGCACGTCCTGTCCAGCTCCTGCTGCGCGTCCTTCATCCGATCCCGCGCCTCGAAGTACAGATCCGGCTTGGGCTCCGGGTGGGCCTCCAGCAGCAGCCACGCCTCGCGGAAGGACTTCCACGCCTCGTAGCGGTTGCGCGCGCCCACGGCCGCCCGCTCGAAGTTCTGCTTGCCGCGCGCGTAGGCGTTGCGCGCCTCCGTCACGAGCTGATCGGGCGGCAGATCCGGCAGCAGCGCCTTCTCCACCCACACGTTCCACAGCCGCCACGACTCCTCGCCGGGCGGGTTCTTCACGTTGTCGAAGGTGATGCGGTTGACCTCGCCCTTCTTGAGCAGGTTGGGCGGGATCATCAGCTCCAGCGAGCGATCACGGCTGGCCAGCGTGTCCGCGGGCACCTGCCCCACGTCCACGCCGTTCACCGTCACCACCACCTCTGCCTGGGAGATGCCCTGGGCCTGGAAGTGGATGATGACGACCGCCCGCGTGGCCGCCGTGTACTCCCAGGTGAAGGTCTTCTGATCCGCGCGCTGCCACGTCACCCCCGGCCCCGCGCCGAACGAGTCCGTGATGGGCTGGGTGGTGAGCATCATGGGCTCGGCCCGGCCATCCCCCGTCGGGAGGATGCCCTGGGTGGCCACCGCCCAGTACGCGCCTCCCACCGCCGCGAGCCCCAGCGTCAGCAGGCCGCCGATGATGGCGCGGCGCGTGCCCGCTTTCGCCTGGAGCCAGAAGAGCTTGAACTGAGCGATGGGGCCCGAGGACTCGCGCTTGATGCGGGCCTTCTCGGCGGCGGACAGCCCGCTGGAACGGGCCGGCGCCGCGCGCTCCATCGCCGCCTGGGCGCCGGGATTGGAGGCGCGCCGCGGCGCGGGCGAGGCGGAGGACACGCGCTGGAGGCCGGACGCGCGGGGACTGCCCACCGGGGCGGCGTTGGCGCGCGAGGGGCGCACCGCGGGCAGGGCGCGGGTGGCGGAGCGCTGCAGCTTGTCCAGCTCCTCCGGATCCGCCTCATCGCCCTCTGGCTTCAGCGCCTCGCCCCTGTTCTTCGGGCGCGGCTTCACCTTGTCCACGGAGACGATGCGCGTGGCGGGATCAGCCGCCGGGACAGCCCCCTCGTCCGTGCCGGGCTCCTCGCCGGGATCCTCCGCCAGCGCCGCGAAGACGAACACCACCGGCCCCAGCGTGAGCTGATCCCCGTCCGCCAGCGCCTGCTGCTTGGTGACGGGCGCGCCGTTCACCTTGGTGCCGTTGGAGCTGCCCATGTCCTCGATGAGGAAGCGGTGGCCTTCATTGAAGATCCGGCAGTGCTTGCGAGACACGCCGGCGTCGTAGAGCACGACGTCGCACTCGGGCGTGCGCCCGATGAGCACGGAGTCCTGATCGAACTCGAACTCCTTGCCCGCGTCCTTGCCCTCGGCGATCTTCAGCTGGAAGCCCATGCGTCCCTAGAATCCTAACGAGGCTTGGGCGGCCCGGGCAACGGCGGCGCGCGCGGAGGCCGGCTCCAGCACCTCGGCCTCTCCGCCGAAGGACAGCACCCACTGGGTGAGCCACCGCTCGCTGTCGCCCGCCACGCGCACCTCGACGCCGCCGTCCGGCAGCGGCCGAGCGTCCGAGCCGAAGCGCTCGGTGACATAGGGGGCGACCAGCTTGGAGAAGCGCACCCGGACGCCCGCATCGGTCCGGGCCGGGTTGGGCACCGCGGCGCGAGCATCCGCCGGAGGCTGGAAGGAGGTGTCCGTGAGCGCCAGGCTCTCCATCCGGTCCAGCCGGAACAGCCGCGCGTCCTGCCGCGTGTGGCAGAAGCCCTGGAGGTACCACTGCCCGCGGTGGCTGAGCAGCTCGTAGGGGCGCACCCGCCGCGGCTCCGACGTCCTCCCCGGGCTGGCGTAGTCGAACGTCACCTCCCGCCGCTCGAGGATGGCGCGGGTGAGCGGCCCCAAGGACTGCGGGGCCTCCGAGGAGGCGTCGATCTTCCGGTACATCTCCCGGTACCGCTCGCGCGCGGTGGCCGGGAGGATGCGCTCCAGCTTCTGCAGGGCGCTCTGGAGCGCGTCGCCAGCGGCCGGGCGCAAGAGCTCCGCCGCGGCGGCCAGGGCCGCGGCCTCGCCCGCCGTCAGCCGAGGCGGCCGGGACAGGCGCTGATCCAGGTCCACGTAGACGCGATCATTGTCCACGTAGATGTCCACGTAGTCGTCCGGGTTGAAGGGCGGCCGGCCCACGCAGGTGAGCAGATCCAGCTCCTCCAGCAGGTCCTCGCGCTTCACGTTGAGGGCCTTGGACAGATCATCCACCGTGACGCCCGGGTGCTTGGAGACGTAGGGGACCAGGAACAGCAGGCGGCGGAGCCGCTCGTGGACGGTGCTCATGCGCTCACCTTCTCCTCGGTGGAGGCGTGGCGTTCGTGGATGCGCGTGGCCATCTCCCGCACGCGGGTGACGGCGGCCTCCGGCCCCTCCACGCGGCAGTCCGGCCCCAGCGCCATGCAGAAGCGCAGCAGCCCATCCAGGTACGTCACCCCCAGCCGGGCGCGCACGCCCTGCGCGCCCTCCGTCGCGGGCTCCACCGAGGCGCCCGGGAAGAGGCTGGCGGCGCGCTGGGCGGGATCTCCCTTCAACAGCAGCGTCACCTCCATGGGCGCGTGGAAGCGGTGCTGCCACGGGTAGTAGGCCACGTGCGCGTCCAGCGAGAAGTCCGCCGGCACCTCGAAGTCCGGCGTGCGCGGCCTGGCCGTGTTCACCTTCAGCTCGCGGATGCGGTGCACGTGGAAGGTGCGCAGCCCCTGGCGCAGGTGGCAGTAGCCCACGAGCGTCCAGACGCCGCGGCGCAGCGCCAACCCGTACGGATCCACCTTGCGCTCGATCACCTCCGGGCGCTTGGGCGAGGCATAGGCGATCTGCACCCACTTGTGCGCGGCGCACGCCTCCCAGAGCTGCTCCAGCCGGGCGGACAGCTCTGGATCTCCCTGGGCCGCGCCCAGCTCCATGCGCACCCGCGGCGAGGGCAGCGCGTCCCCCGCGAAGAAGCCGATCTTGCGCAGCGCGTGCGCCAGATCGTCGCTGCCGGGGAAGGCGCCCGAGGCCAGCGCGGCGCTGCCCGCGGCGTACAGCACGGCGAGCTCCTCCTTCGTGAGGTCCGCCTCGGGCAGGTAGTACGCGCTCCGGTCGACGATGTAGCCGTCCTTCCGGTCGTCGTCGCCCTGGATATAGGTGAGCGGCAGGCCCAGCTCGAGCAGCTCCGCCTTGTCGCGCTCGAACTTGCGCTCGGCGGCATCGTCCGAGATGCCTCCGTAGTCTGCGGGGAAGTGCTCACGCAGCTCGGCCCACGAGATGGGCTCTCGCGCGTCGAGCAGCAGGGCAACCAGATCCAGGAGGCGTTCCGTGCGGTCCATGTCGGGAGGGCGGCGACGATGGCGAATCCGGGTACGCGGGGTCAAGGCGGGCATGGGCATTGGGCGAGCGGACGGCGGGCGAGTAAGGGTGGGTCCGGATCGGATATCCACACCTTACTGAACACGCAAGCAGGTAAATCACCGTAGACAAATAACCCACACCGGAGTTGCACACTCGTGAGACAAGGGGGGCTCGCTCTCGGATCGCATCTGGGGTATTCCTTGGGAAAAGCAACCGGAGACGCTCGGGTGGTAGGGGGTGTGGCGAGAACCGGGCCGGCATGGCGCGAAGGTTGCTTGGCGAGGGCTCACCGTGAACCGCTCCTCCCTTCTCAGAAGTGTGCTCGCTGGGCTGGCGTTGGTGGGCCTCGCCATCTCCCTGGCTCCAGCGCCGGCTCAGGCCGAGTCGCTCTACTTCGCGCTCGAGGTCCGGCGTGAGGGGCGGCTGGTGGCCCAGCCCAAGCTGTTGGGTGAGACGGGGCGGACGATTCGCGCCGAGCGCCGCAAGCCAGGCGCCGCGCAGTCGGACTACCGGTTGATCCTCACCCCCATCGCCGAGGGGAACACGTACCACCTCTCGCTGGAGGTGGCGCTGCCGGAGCTGCGAGGCCACTCGGAGCTGGCGCTGCTCCATGGCCAGCAGCGCAAGCTGCAGCTCGGCAAGGCCCCGGGCGAGCTGGAGGTGTCCCTGCTGCTCATGCGCGTGGACTCTCCCGAGTTCCGAGCGCTCATGGATCTGGCGGACGAGAGCGCTGGCCAGGGCGGCAACCGCCCCATCTGACGCCCCCCTGCCCGTCCCACTTCCGGGATGACTGATCCCATAGCTGGGATCCGGCCGGGCCCCAGTCCACTCCCCTGCCCTTGCCTGCCATCCGATCAGCAGGGGGGACTACAGGACGGCCAGATCGTCACGGTGCACGGCCTCGTCGATGTACCGGTAGCCGAGGATGGACTCGATGTCGGAGCTCTTGCGGCCGGCGATGCGGCGCAGCTCGCTGTCCTCGTAGGCGCTGAGCCCGCGAGCGAAGACGGCGCCCTGCTCGTCCACCAGGTCCACGGGATCACCCCGGCCGAAGTCCCCCTCCACCTGCTTCACGCCCGAGGGCAGCAGGCTGCGCTTGGCGGCGGTGATGGCCTCGCGCGCCCCGGCATCCACGAAGAGCCGGCCCTTGGGGCGAAGGGCGTGGGCGATCCAGGCCATGCGGGCGCTGCGCCGGTTCTCGGCGGCCTCGAAGAGCGTCCCCGTGGGCTCGCCCTGGAGCACCGCGCGCAGGCGGCCGGGCACGGCGCCGGAGGTGATGACACAGCGGATGCCGCGCTCGGCCGCGCGGGCGGCGGCGCGGACCTTGGTGGCCATGCCGCCCGTGCCCACCGTGCTGCCGCTGCCGCCGGCCAGGGCGAGCAGCTCCGGCGTCACCGTGTCCACCCGCTCCATCAGCTTCGCCTGGGGATCCTTGCGCGGATCCGCCGTGTACAGGCCCTCCACGTCGGACAGCACCACGAGCACCTCGGCCTCGACGACGCCGGCCACCAGGCTCGCCAGCGTGTCGTTGTCTCCGAACTTCAGCTCGTCCACGGAGACGGTGTCGTTCTCGTTGATGACGGGCACCACGCCCGCCTCCACCAGCCGGTCCAGGGCGTGCTTCACGTTGAGGTAGCGCCGCCGATCCTGCACATCCTCGTGGGTGAGCAGCACCTGGGCCACGCGCTTGTCCGCCCGGCCGAACGCCTCCTCGTACGCCTGCATGAGGCGGCTCTGGCCCACCGCCGCGCAGGCCTGCTTGCCGGGGATGTCCTTGGGGCGCGCCGGCAGCCCCAGCCGCTCCACGCCCAGGGCGATGGCGCCGCTGGACACCACCACCAGCTCGCGATCCCGCGCGGCCCAGAGCAGATCCTCGCTCAGCGCCTGGAAGTGCGCGCGGTTGAAGCGCCCCGTGGCGTTCGTCAGCGCGTTCGTTCCGATCTTCACCACCACGCGCCGGGCGGCGCGCACTGCCTCTCGTCCCGTAGAGCTCACGGGGCGAGGATAGGCTGGAAGCGAGCGCGCCGCTCGGGTGTTGCTCCCAGTCCCTCTTTTCGATCCCGGAGCCGTGAAACCGGGTCGGCAAGCTCCTAAAATGAGGGGGACGGTATGGATGCGGGCCGCTTTCCGCACGGGAGAAGGACGATTTGAGGGAAATCTACGGCAACACCCTGGGCCTGAAGTCGAGCGAGCAGCACCGCCTGCGCAACACCTACCGTCGCCGCGTGGCGCCCAACGAGATCATCTCCCCGGAGCTCGCCCGGCACCTCACCGAGCTGTCGAGCGAGACCCACCGCCAGGTGGGCGTCCTCATCAACCGCAAGGGTGAGATCGAGTACGTGGTGGTGGGCAACGCCCACAAGCTCGAGTTGCCGGACATCGGCCGTGCCCGCGCGGGCCAGGTGCGTCTGCGTGGCCTGCGGCTGGTGCACACGCACCTCAAGAGCGAGCCGCTGACCAAGGACGACCTGACGGACCTCGCGCTGCTGCGGCTGGACATGGTGGCCGCGGTGGGCGTGGGCCGCGAGGGCCTGCCCGGAGTGCTGCACTACGCGCACCTGGTGCCGGAGAACGGCGCGGGCGACTTCTGGCGCGTCTCCACCCTGCCCAACGTCCACACGAACCAGCCGGACCTGATGGACACGCTGGAGGCGCTGGAGGAGGAGCTCAACCGCAAGGCCGCCGCGCGCGCGGTGGGCGGACGGGAGAAGGCGATCCTCGTGGCGGTGTGCCTGGATGGCAACCGCGCCCGCGCCGAGGCGAGCCTGGCGGAGCTCAAGGAGCTGGCGCGCACGGCGGGCGTCGAGGTGATCGACAGCGTGCTGCAGGTGCGCCGCGAGGCGGACCCGCGCTACCTCATCGGCCGCGGCAAGCTGGAGGATCTCAACCTGCGCTCCATGCAGTCCATGGTGGACGTGCTCATCTTCGACAAGGACCTGACGCCCTCGCAGGGCCGCCACATCGGCGAGGCCACGAGCCTGAAGGTGCTGGACCGCACGCAGCTCATCCTGGACATCTTCGCCCAGCGCGCGCAGAGCGCGGAGGGCAAGCTGCAGGTGGAGCTGGCGCAGCTGAAGTACCGCCTGCCGCGGCTGGTCCAGAGCGACGACTCGCTCAGCCGGCTCGCCGGCGGCATCGGCGGGCGAGGCCCTGGCGAGACGAAGCTCGAGATCGATCGCCGCCGGGTGCGCGAGCGCATCAGCCACCTGGAGAAGCGCATCGACGCCATCTCCCGCGAGCGCAGCGTGCGGCGGGCCCAGCGCAACCGGCGCGAGCTGCCCGTCATCTCCATCGTGGGCTACACGAACGCGGGCAAGTCCACGCTGCTCAACGCCATCACCAACGCGGACGTGCTGGCGGAGAACAAGCTCTTCGCCACGCTGGATCCCACCAGCCGCCGCCTGCGCTTCCCCCAGGAGCGCGAGGTCATCATCACGGACACGGTGGGCTTCATCCGGGATCTCCCCAAGGATCTGATGGCCGCCTTCCGCGCCACGCTGGAGGAGCTGTACGACGCGAGCCTGCTCTTGCACGTGGTGGACGCGGCGGACCCCGCGCGCGACGAGCAGGTGGAGGCCGTCGAGGGCATCCTCGGCTCGCTGGGGCTGATGGAGAAGCCGCGCCTGATGGTGTGGAACAAGGCGGACCTGCTGTCTGCCGAGGAGGTGGAGGCCCTGCTGCGCTCGCGCGGCGGCGTGGCCATCAGCGCCCAGAGCCGCGAGGGGCTCGCCGCCCTGCTGGCCAAGGCGGACACCACCCTGTTCGCCGAGGGGGCCTCCGCGACGCTCGGCGCCCTCTAGCCACGCACAGGAGGGCCGCGCCTCACGCGGGCTCGATGTGCACGCGCTCTCCGCGCTCCGCGCCGAGCACGGAGGCCGCGCTGCCCTCCCGCGCGGAGATCTCCAGCAGCCCCGAGCTGCCCACCAGCGCGAGCAGCTCCCCCGGCGGCACGGCCTCGTAGTGCGAGTGGGGCGCGCCCTCCACCACCGTGAGGCCGATCCGCACCCGGAACCGGGCGGGGAGCTGGCCGCTCGGCAGGTTGGTGATGAGGTTGCCGTAGGCGTCCACGTGGAGCACCTCTCCCAGCGGGAGCCCATTCTCCTGCTCGGGGGCCGGGAAGCGGAACGGCGCCTCCAGCCGCGCGAGGGGCGGGCCTACCTGCTCCAGGGGCACCCCGGTGATCAGGTGCCCCACCACCGGGGCGAAGAGATCCCGGCCATGGAAGGTGCGCGAGCGCGCCGGCCCCCAGTACGCGGGCTCGGTCAGCTCGACGGCGGCGACCTGGCCGCCCAGCTGCTCGAGCGCTGGGAGCAGCAGCCCGTTGTCCGGCCCCACGAGGACGTCCCCCCGCCGGGAGCGCACGGCCACCGCACGGCGGCCAGAGCCGACGCCCGGGTCCACCACGGCCAGGTGAAAGGAGCCCGGGGGGAAGGCCTCCACCGCCGTCCAGAGCAGGAAGGCCCCCGCGCGGACATCCTGGGCGGGGACGGCATGTGTCAGGTCCACCAGGGTCGCGGAGGGTGCCACCCGGAGCAGGGCCGCCTTCATCTGCCCCACGTAGGTGTCGGTGACGCCGAAGTCTGTGAGCAGGCTGACCAGAGGCATGGTGTGGACAGCAGGCTACCAGCACGGAGGGTTGCGGGCCCGCCCGAAGCTTTTTACAGTCCCAGCACCTTGCGCACGATGATCCTCAGCCTCGCGCTTCCCCTGCTCCAGCTCACCGGAATGCCCGAGGGCATGCCGGGCCAGGACACCGCGCCCAAGTACGTCAAGCCCACCTCCTCCATGGCGCCGAAGTACATCGACATGCTGGAGCAGAACAGCCACATCGTCTACCCGGCGCTGGCCATCCTCACGCTGCTGATCGTGCTGATCGGCATCTTCCAGGCCTGGAGGAGCCAGGACATGGATGGCCTGACGAAGGATCAGTTCAAGCGGGCCATCATCCACGAGCTGCGCAGCAACCTCAGCGGGCTCCCGGGTGAGATCATCGCTCGCGCCGTCGGGCTGGATCGCCTCAAGACGGTGCGGCTGCTGGAGCAGATGCAGCAGGAGGGCATGGTCACCTCCTATATGAGCTCCAACCAGATGATGATGTGGCGCATGCGCGGCACCGGGACCGACAAGAAGGACAAGCGCTACTAGCGCGCCCCAGCGCTCAGCCGCCGCTCAGCTCGGACTTCGGCTGGCGCGTCATCAGCTCCACCACCGCGGCCTTCGCGCTCTTGCCCTCGTAGGCGATCGCGTACACCTGCTGGCAGATGGGCAGCTCCACCCCCGTCTTCAGCGCCAGATCCCTCGCGCTCTTCGACGTCTTCACGCCCTCGGCCACCTGCTTCATCTCCGCGAGCACCTCCGCCAGCCCGCGCCCCTTGCCCAGCTCCATGCCCACCCGCCGGTTGCGGCTCAGCTCGCCCGTGCACGTGAGCACCAGGTCCCCCACCCCCGACAGCCCCGAGAGCGTCAGCGGGTTGGCGCCCTTGCGCACGGCCAGCCGGGAGATCTCCGCCAGCCCCCGCGTGATGATGGCCGCGCGCGCGTTGTTTCCCAGGCCCAGCCCGTCCGCGATCCCCGCCGCGATGGCGATCACGTTCTTCAGCGCCCCGCCGTACTGCACCCCCACCACGTCATTGGAGGTGTACGAGCGGAACGTCTCCGTCTGCAGCGCCTTCTGGCACCGCACCGCCACCTTCTCCCAGTGCGAGGCGATCGTCACCACCGTGGGGCTGCGCAGCGCCAGCTCCTTGGCGAAGCTCGGCCCCGAGAGCACGGCGAGGTACGGGTGGAACTCCTCCGGCAGGCAGTCCTCCAGCAGCTCCGTCATCGTCAGGAGCGTCTCGTTCTCGATGCCCTTGGCCACCGTGAGCAGCGGCACGTGGCGCGGCAGGTGCGCGAGCGCCCGGGAGACGATCTCCCGCGTGGCGTGGCTGGGCGTGGCCAGGATGACCAGCTCCGCCCCCGCCAGCGCCTCCTCCAGCTGGATCGTGGCGCACACGCGCGGCGACAGCGGGATGCCCGGCAGGTAGGTGGGGTTCTCGTGGCGGGTGTTGATGGCCTCGGCCAGCGCCTCATCACGCCCCCAGAGGCGCACCTCCTCGCAGTTCACCGCCAGGGTGTTGGCGAGGGCCGTACCAAAAGAACCAGAGCCGATGACGCAGCTACGCATGGAGAGCCTCGGGACGTGAAAGGTGTCAGGAGGACCTAGAAACCCGCCACCACGCCAACCCCCACCGTCGGCATGAACGCGGCGTCCTCCTCGCGGCCGTGGATGTTGCCGCCCACGGTGAGGACATAGGACGTCCTCTCGGAGAAGGGCACCTCCAGCCCGCCCCGGAAGACGAAGTTGCCGGACACCTGCACCCCGTCCGGCCGGCCTCCGAGCGGGATCCGCTGGAAGGGCTGGGTGTCGAAGGCGAGGAGGTAGCGCACGTCCAGGAAGCCCCGCGTCACCCGGCCCAGCCGCACCGAGCCCACCAGCCCGGGCGCCACGTTCCAGTTGCGGCGGCCGGTGAAGTAGCGCGCCCCGTACTCCTCCTGGCTCGGCGTGTTGAGGAAGAAGGCATGCCCCCCGTCCACCGTGAGGGCCAGGTGCCCCTCCTCTCCCTGCACCAGGCCGTAGCGCACGTACCCGCGCACCTCGTTCATGAGCCCGTACAGGCTGTCCGCGCCGACCCCCACGTCCAGCCGGGGCAGCACCCCCACGGCGAGCCGCGCCGAAGCGAGCGGGAAGCCCAGCACCAGGCTCGCCGCCAGCTTTCCAGGCTCGAGGACTCGCCCTCCGAAGAGGCTCACCCGGTTGGGCTTGGGAGGCTCCACCGAGGCCGAGGCCTCCACCTCGGCGCCTCGCCCCGGGGCCCGGGGAGGAGGAAGCGGGGGTGGCAGCGCGTCCGGGGGAGGCGGCGCGGCCTCCGGGCCGGGGTAGCTCAGCCAGGACTCGTCGGGCGGAGGGTTGGCCGCCGGGGGCTCCGTGGGAGCCTGCGCGAGAGCCGGAAGGCCCAGGCCGACGAAGAGCAGGGACGGGAGGAGGAAGGCGCGCATGGGCAGAAACCCGTCGCAGTCTAGACCACGGCCCGCCGGGGAACGAGCGCGGCCTGGAGGAAGCACGGCCCTGCCCACCGGGGCGTTCGACAAAGAGCAACCCCCGTACAATGCCGTGGCCGCCACGGGTCCCAGCCGGTCTACCATCCGCCCCGTTCCGGCGTGCCGGAGGAGGAGCGAGACGGGATGAGGGTTGGAAGGGGCGCGGGATTGGTGCTGGCACTGACGCTCGGCGCATGCCGGACGCAGGAGCTCGCCGCGCCCGCCGATGCGGGCCTGCCCCCGCCCCTCGCCCCCGCCGCTGGCACCACCCACCGCTGCGAGGCGCTGCTGCCCAGGCACGTGCGCGAGCTGGCGCTCCCCGGCTTCGACGTGAAGGAGGACACCGCCTGCGCCACCTGTGGCCCGCGCTGCACCTTCCGCTCGGCGGCGGAGCCCGGCATCACGGTGTCGCTCGCCTACGACTGCGCGCCGAGGGCTCCCTCGGCGGACGTGCGGGAGCTGCTCGCGCCGACCCTGAATTCCGGCGGCGTGGAGGTGCCCGCGCTGGGCCGCGCCGCCGCCCGCCGCACCCCTGTCATGGGCATGCTCCAGGTGGTCGCCTGGGACGACGACACGCCCTGCGTCCTCATCGTCACCTGGCTCGGCGGAGGCTCGGAGCGCGCGGTCGAGGTGATGCGCACCGCCCTCCTGGCCGCCACCACCACCGCCGTCGCCGAGGCCCACCCTCCGGACGCGGGCACGCCCTGAGGCTCGCGCCTACTCCTCGCTCCACGAGAGCTTCTGCCCCTCGGCCACCTCGTAGATGGCCGCCTGCATGCCCATGCGGACCAGCCGCTTGCCCAGGCTCGGGAAGTCCGCCACCTCCACCTCGTGGCGCTCGCCGCCGGAGATGTAGACGAGCTCCTGCTCGAAGGGGTTGCGCAGGTGATGGGCCACGGACGGCGTGGGGAAGCCCATGAAGTCCCCGGGGCCCACCTCATGGCTCTCGTCCCCCACCTCGGCGATGCCCCGCCCCGAGAGGATGTAGATGAACTCCTCCTCCGTCTGGTGCGAGTGGAGGATGAACGACTCCTTGCCGGGCGGGATGCGCAGCAGGTGGAAGCCCATGCGGCGCAGCCCCACCTGCTCACTCAGCGAGATGCCTCGAACCAGCGAGTTCGGGTTGAGCGGGTGGGACTGGGACGCTTCCGGCACCTTGGCATGATCCGCGGCGCGGAAGAGCGAGGGCTTCCGAGGGGCTTCCTTCTCCGACGTCATGACACGCTCCTGGCGGGCGCGACGGACCGGCTCCGGTGCCGTCACGCGAGGAGGGCGCAGGATGCCCCGCGGCGCCCTCCCCGGCCAGTCCGCGACTACAGGATGCGGAGGAACTCGACGAGATCGTCCAGCTCCGCGCCGCTCAGCCGGGACGTCTTGCCGTGCAGATCGGTGTCCCGCGTCTGGAGCAGGCGCTCCTTGAGCGTCATCGCGCTGCCGTCATGCAGGTACGGCGCGCTGCGCGCCAGGCCCAGCAGCGACGGGGTGTTGAGACCGCGCGTGCGCACCGTCTCGACGTCCGGGTTCAGCCCGCCCACGACGAAGGTGCCCACGTTGGCCTGCTTGTTGTTGGTGAGCGCCGTGCCCGTGTGGCACTCGTCGCACTCGGCCTTGAGGAACGCCTGGGAGCCGCGGATCTGCGCTTCCGTCGGCTGCTCGCGCTTGTACGGGTTGTCCGGCGTGGGGATCACGTCGATGAAGGCGGCCAGCTGCGACGCCATCTGCGCATCCACCATCCCGCCGCCCATGCGCTGGCGCACCGTCACGTCCAGGAAGTCCCGCAGCGTGGGGAACTCGCCGCTCCAGTGGAACGGCCCGGTCTGGGTGATCATGCGGCCAGCGAGCATCGGCGTCTGGCGCGGGCCGTCCGGGAAGCCCCACGTGTGGCCGTCCTCGCGGCCGTCATGGTGGCAGGTGGAGCACGCCGCGCCCACGTTGGCGGCCGTCATCCGCGAGTCGATGGCGGAGAAGAACAGCTTGCGGCCCACCGCCTGCTCCGGCGACAGCACGTCGTCCGCCAGCTTCAGCCGCGGCCCCTCCTCGCGGATGTTGAGCGAGCTGCTGGAGCCGTCTCCCACCAGCTTCGTCACGGTGTGATCGAAGGAGTTGTACACGTAGGCCCTGCTCCCATCCCGGGTGAGGGCGATGCCGCTGGGGCCAGCGCCCACGCGCACCAGCTGGCGCACGGGGGTGGCCGGGAACGTGGCGACGTTGATGTCGCTGCCCGAGCGACGGTTGGTGGGCAACACCGCCACGTTGTTCGTCTCGCGATTCACCACGAAGAGCCACGCGCCCGTGGGATCCACCACGCTGGCGATGGGGCCCTGGATGGGGTGCGTCGGGTCCGGGCTGACGATGGTGCTCGGCGGGAAGTCGCTGTCGTCATCGGGGTCGCCGCAGTTGCCCCCGGGGAGATCATCCACCACCGGCGTCGCCGTGTCCGCGTCGAAGGTGATGACGCCCGCGGAGGCGATGGCGCCCGAGCCGCACGGCCCACCACCACCGTAGAGCCCCCCGCCGCTCGGCGGAGTCGGCGCCGGCCGGCCGTCCGGCCCCGGGGTGACGACGGGATCCTCGCGGGCCCACAGCGCCGTGGTGAAGGCGCGGCTGCCGTCCGGCGTGATGACCACGTCCGTCATGCCACGCGCGTGGAACGAGTGCAGGGTGCTGAAGCCCCGGTCGAACTCGGGGCTGTCCTTCTCCATGCGCAGCCGCGAGGCGTTGGCGCGCTCGTAGAGATCCGTGCCCGCCTTGACGACCTTCGGCTCGTCGCGGTCCGACAGATCCACCTGGACCACGTCACCCTTGCGGTGGAGCGTGATGATCGCCTTGTCATTCTCCAGCACGGCCAGGCCGCGGGGCTCGTCGCCCACCGGCAGCTCCCAGAGCCGCTCGAGCGTCCCCGTGTCGAAGGCCATCAGCGAGCCCTGCTCGGTGGTCTCCAGCATGGCGCTGTTCACCACGTAGAGCGTCTTGCCGTCCGCCGACAGCCCCAGGCCCATGGGCTCCACGCCCACGTCCAGGCGGGCCGCCTCCGTCCACTGCTCACGGCGGATGACGGACACGCTGCGGCTGAAGCGGTTGGAGACGTAGACGGTGTCGTCCGGGCCCACCAAGATGCGCTCGGGGTGAAGGCCGACCTTCACCTCCGCCACCTTGGCATGCGCGGCGGTGTCCACCACCGAGAGGATGCCGTTGTCCATGTCCACCGCGTAGAGGAACGCATCATCGCGGCTGAGCGCCAGGGAGCCCGCCGACGGGGCATACGTGGCGGACGGCTTCTGCTCGCAGCCGGTGAGTCCAAGGACTGCTACCAGCGCGGCGCCGAGTACCTGCTTCTTCATGGGGAGTCTCCTCCTCAGCGCGGCTGGCCAGCCACATCCCGGCCCTGGACGTCCGACTTCCGCCACGCGTATCTGGGAAGAGGCATCCGGCCCGGCTGCCCCCTCCCCCAACTCTGCGGCCCATGCTGCCACCGACGGAGACTGAAAGTCGAATGTTTCCCTACATTCCGTGTAGCCCTCCGGACATCCGGGCGTTCCAGAATGGTTGAAACGACACGAGCGCACACCGCCGGGGAGGAGTAAAGGAGAGGAGCCGTGTCTCGCCCCCAAACCCCGATCGTCCTGAGCTTCCGGCGCACGTTCGCGCTGCTCATCCTCCTGGTCGTGCTGCCCTCGGCGGGGCTGTCCGGCTTCGGGGTGGTGGCGATCATCAACGAGCGCGCCGCGGTGGAGAAGCGGCTGGAGGCGGCCTGGCACGGGACGCTGGAGGCGCTGGCGCAGGAGCTGCCCCAGGCGCTCCGGGAGGCCCGGTTCGTGGAGCATGACGGCGCACTGGCGCTGGTGACGGCCGAGGGTCAGGTGCTGTCCGACGTGCCCTTCCGGGCAGGCGGCGGCCAGGTCGAGTCCCCGGACGCGGCGCTCACCTCGACGCTCACCGCGGTGCTGCCCGAGCTGAGCAACCTCCCCTCCGAGCGAGCCCTCTTCTCGCTGACGGTGGGCGGGCAGCCCGCGCTCATCGCCGCCGAGCGCATGGGGGAGGCCATCCGCGGCGCCCAGCTGTCCGGCCCGGCGCTGGAGGCCCTGCTGTCGGCGCGGGCCGAGCGCTACCTGACCTCGGCGGAGCCCGTGCGCTTCGCCCTGCTGCCCGTGCCTCGCGAGGCCGCCGAGGGGTTGGTGGGCCGGCTCGTGTCGGAGGTGGTGCAGGCGCGGGCCAACGCGCTGGGGCCGGCGGTGCTCGCCGAGCAGGCGCTGGCCCCGCCCTTCCAGGACTTCCGGCTGGTGGTGCTGCCCACGGGCGAGGATCCGGTGGCGCGCGCCTCCACGCGCAACCGGGTGGTGTACGCGGTGCTCTTGGGGCTGTTCTACCTCACGCTTACCTTCGGGGTGGTGTACACCGGGCGCGCGCTCTACCGGGAGGCGAAGCTGTCGCGGCTGAAGACGGACTTCGTCTCGCTGGTGAGCCACGAGCTGCGCACCCCCCTCACCTCCATCCGCATGTTCATCGAGACGCTGGCCCTGGGACGGCTGAAGGATCCCGCGCAGACGCAGGAGGTGCTGCAGCTGCTCAGCCGGGAGACGGAGCGGCTGTCCGCGCTGATCGAGCGGGTGCTGGACTGGGCGCGCATCGAGAGCGGGCGCAAGGAGTACCACCTGGAGCACATGGAGGTGGCGCAGGTGGTGGAGGCGGCGGTGGCGGCCTTCCGCGCCCAGCGGCTGGAGGGGGACATGGAGCTGAAGGTGGAGGTGCCCGAGGGCCTGCCGCGGGTGGAGGCGGATCGGCACGCGGTGGCGGGGGCGCTCCTCAACCTGCTTCAGAACGCCTACAAGTACAGCACTCAGGACAAGCGCATCACCCTGAGCGCCCGCGTGGAGGGCAGGTGGGTGGACCTGTCCGTGGAGGACAACGGAGTGGGAATCGCGCCGAGGGATCGCAAGCGCATCTTCGAGCGCTTCTACCGGGTGGACAACCTGCTGACGCGCAAGACGGAGGGCAGCGGCCTGGGGCTGGCCATCACCAAGCGCATCATCGAGGCCCATGGGGGCCGCATCACGGTGCACAGTGAGGTGGGCAAGGGCAGCCGCTTCACCCTCCAGCTTCCGGTGAGCACGTCATGAGCGAGAAGGCGCAGCGCATCCTCGTGGTGGAGGATGACCTGTCCATCCTCACGGGGCTGTCCATCAACCTGCGCATCGAGGGCTACGAGGTGCTCCAGGCCCAGGACGGGCGCACGGGGCTGGCCAAGGCGCTGGACGAGGCGCCGGATCTGGTGGTGCTGGACATCATGCTGCCGGAGCTCAACGGCTACGAGGTCATCAAGGAGCTGCGCCGCCGGGGCCGGGACACGCCGGTGGTGATGCTCTCGGCCAAGGGGATGGAGCCGGACAAGATCCTGGGGCTGAACCTGGGAGCGGACGACTACGTGGTGAAGCCCTTCGGGCTGCAGGAGCTGCTGGCGCGCATCAAGGCCGTGCTGCGCCGGCGCCACCCGCCCGCGGGCACGCCGCCGGTGACGTTCGGGGACGTGGAGGTGGAGCTGCTGGCGCGGACTGTGATGCGCGCGGGCAGGCCGGTGGAGCTGACGGCGCAGGAGTTCAAGCTGCTGGCATACTTCCTGGCCCACCCGGGGCGCACCTTCTCCCGCGAGGAGCTGCTGTCGGGCGCCTGGGGCTTCGACTA
>JAFGNZ010000398.1 GCA_016926755.1 Myxococcaceae bacterium
CGTGATGATGGGCTCGCGGCTTGTCGTCTCCGCGGAGTGGGTGGAGATGATGCGCCGGCTCGTGCAGGCAGGCGTCATCTCCGTCTCCGCCGCCAGCGCTGCTGTTCGCATCCACGCCGGTGGGGCGATGCTGGCGCAAGCGCACCGGGACTTGCCGCAGGGCGTGCGCGACGCGCTGGGCGACGGCCCCGAGGTTCGCGGGATGCACGAGACCGGAAGAGTCGGAGCCGGCATGGGCGAGCCGCCGAAGCACCATGTCCTGCCGCGCGAGTTCCGCGAGTGGTTCGAGAAGCGCGGCTTCACGGGAGGCATGAGCATCGACCAGTTCTGCGTCCGGATGGAGCGGGCGAGCCACGAGGCGATTCATGGCGGTGGTGACTGGCGCCTGGGGCGTCTGTGGCCCGGTGAATGGAATCGGATCATCATGGAGGCGTTGCGCGAAGCCGAGGTAACGGCTGGACGGATGTTGACGCGGAAGGAGATCCTGAAGATCGTCGCGGAGCGGATGAAGGTGTACAAGATCCCGATGAACTTCACCTCTTGGAGAGGACGATGAGCGAGGACCGATCCTGGGAGGGCAACTGGAAGGTGCGCCTATACGAGCGGGTCCGCGAGCGTGGCTACGATTCGCTTACTGCCTTCGCCGAGGCGCGCCCTACCGCTTCGCTGGTGGCGCTGGCCGAGGAGCTTGGGCCGGACGATGTCGCCGGCGTGCAGGTGTTCAGCGGACTGATGGCCGAAGCGGAGCGGACCAATCAGGTCACACGCCTTGTGCGCGGACAACTCGTGCGAGAACTGTGCGCGTGTCTCCCAGACGGCTGGCCGGCTGTGCTGGACGACACCAACCGTTTCGATGTCGCCCATGCACTCGGCTCGTGGATTGCCTTCACGCCAGAAACCCATAAGGAACGTGCCAGGCAGGTCAGGACAGCTCTTCTCGCTACACCACCCCCCCCCGGCTGGCGCCCCCTCGGGCCCGACAACGAGTTGTTGCTCACGCTTCTGCCCGACGAGGAAGTCTGAGTTTCATCCGCTGGAGAGGGCGATGACCGACGGGCGTTCCTGGGAGGGCAACTGGAAGGTTCGCCTGTATGAGAGGGTTCGCGAGCGCGGCTATGACTCGCTCACCGCCTTTGCTGAGGCACGTCCTGCCGTTCCTCTGCATGCGCTGGCCGAGGAGCTTGGGGGGGGATGAGCTCAACGCGGTGCAGGTATTTATAGCGTCTCAGGAAAGTAATGTCCGCTCGGAAGCGACGGGGACGCCTACCTCCTCGGAACGGTCGCCGATGCCGAACTCGAGGCCATCTGCCGGGACGCCCCTTCCTCCGCCGGCTTCGGCAGGGCTCGGATCTCCCGGTGCCGCCAGCCCTGACATTACTTTCCTGAGAGGCTATAGCGGGCTGGTTGCCGAGGCGGAGCGGAGCAATCGACTTCCTCGCCTGGTACGCGGACAACTTGTGCGCGAACTGGCCGACGCTCTCCCCGAGGGCTGGCCGGCCGTGATGGACGCCGAGGTCCGTTTCGAGGTCGCCCATGCACTCGCTCGTTGGACGACCTACACCCCAGAAACCCATAAAAAGCGCGTCAGGTTGGTTGGCGATGCACTTCTCGCCAGTCCGCCACCGCCCGGTTGGCGCCCACTCGGTCTCGACGACGAACTGCTCCGCACGCTCCTGCCCGACGAGGAAGCCTGATCGGCAACGGCGACCCTGCGAGCCGAGCCGGAGTCGAGGGCGGCTTTCATGGCCAGATCGTGCTCGCAGATCATCGGCCGCAGGAACTCGAGGCTGATGGACTTCGCCTCCTCCTCCGTCATCGGCCGGACGAGGCGGTGGTTTCGTAGGATGTTGAGAATGCTCTTCATGGTGACCTCCATGGGGCGCGCACGGAGGCCGGAGGAGCCCCGCGTGACGCGCGTGAGCGCGCCAGCAGGGCGCGGGTAGGGTGGGGGTGAACCTCGTGGACGCTTCAGGCCGGGCGCGAGTCCGGCCCATCGGGGCCATTGCCCTTGCGCTTGCCACCGGGCACGGCGGTGCTGCCTGCCGCCTGGCGCGGGGCTGGGGAGGGGGAGGGCTCCCCCTTGCCATCGGAGATGCGCTCTTCGTGGGGCCTGCCGCGGACGAGCGCCTCCACCGCGTCCTGCCTGGCCTTGAGGCTCGCCATCGCCTCGTGCAGTTCCTTGCCGAGCGCCCGCACTTTAGAACCTCGATAGCCAGCCGCTCGGTGCTGTTACGCAGGCGCTCGGATCAGCCAAGAGCTTGGATTCCCATAGCACGTGACGAGCACCTCTCGGCGTGCACGTGTGATGGCTACGTAGAACAGCGCGCGCTCCTGCTGCTCCACATCCTCCCTGGCTGCGTCGTCTGACGCTCGTGCCAGCGCGGATTCCAACGGCACCACCTTATCGTTCACTCCGGCGACGACCACTCGGTCAAACTCCAGCCCCTTCACCCGGTGCATCGTGGCCAGACGCAAGCCCGGCACGGACGGGTCATCCTTGCTCTTGCGGCTCACGAGCAGGGTTGTTACCCCACGGGCATCTAGCGCGGATTGGTATTTCTCCACCAGACCATGGGTGCGGGCAACCACGCACGTCCGCGCGAGAGGGTCGGCCTTCGCGAAAGCAGCGAGAGCGTCCGCCTCATGTTCAAAGTCCGGGTGTTTGGACACATGCGGGGCACTGCCCCTCATGAGCGAGCGGTAACCCTTCACTGTGTCCAGCCCATCGTCGAGGTCGTCAACATGGACGCCTTCCAACTGGGCCACCGCGAAACGCCGGATCTCATCCGTAGTCCGGTAGTTCACCCGCAGGCGCTTGGACCGGCCGACGACACGGATGCCCGCCTTCCCCAGGTTCACCGTCTTGCCGTAGATGCGCTGGTGGCCGTCGCCAACGATGAAGAGGTCATTGCGGCCCTCGGGAATCATCGCCCGAAGGAGCTGGAACCCCACGGTGGGAATGTCCTGCGCCTCGTCGACGATGATCGCCTTGTATGGGACGGACGCTCGCCGAGAGCGAAGAAGCTCGGCTGCGTCGCGCATGGCGTCCGAGTTCTCCTTGAGCTTCTTCGCCTCGAGATTGTTCCGGTACGCCTCGAAGACAGGCCAGATCTGCCTGCGCTGCGGTCGGCTGAGACGCACGCCCCGGCCCGCGCGGGGCACCTTCAGGTAATCGTCCTCCGACAGGCACCCCTGCGCCAGGACCACCCGCTCCCATTCCTCCCGATAGAACTCGGGAGAGAACTCACCAGGCGCGGACGCGACAGCCCTCGCCCACGCATCCGCGACCGGCCCCGCATCGTCGCTCCAGTAGGCGATGTTGTAATCGTACCCGTTCGCCTTGAGGAAGCGAGTCACCCATGCGTCAAGGTGCAGGACCTCCACGCGCTTGCGAGGCGCACCATCGAGCAGCTTGTCGAGGTTCTGGGAGATGTCATCGGCGAGGTTGCTCGTGAAGGTCGTGAAGAGGATACGGTCCCGCTCACCCGTGTAGATCTGCCGGGCCAGCCAGGCGGCGCGGTGCATGGCAACGACGGTCTTCCCCGTACCGGCACCTCCGAGGACCCGCACCGGTCCGCTCCATTCTCGCTCGACGAGCTGGCGCTGAGACGGGTGGAGGAAGATGCGCCACCGCTCCAGCGGAGCATCGAGCATCGCCGCCAGTACCTCATCGTTCTCGACGATGACGAAGTGCTTGCGAGAGGCATCGCTCTCAAGGGCGGCGGCGAAGTCGTCCGGAGCGATCGCTGGCGCCGCACTGTCGAGCCCGAGCGCATTGCGCACATCCACGAGGGTTTCGCCGTCGGCCAGGTAGGAGAGCCCCTCGAAGGCCATGGGCGGCAGCTGCTTCGCGATGGCCTGGAGCTCCTCCACCGAACGTACCTCGCGGACCACGGGCAGCAGCTCCTCGGGAACGCCCACGCCTACAAGCTCCGTGTTGCCCAGCGCCGCAAACAGTGGCGGCACCGCTGCCGGCGCAGGGAAGGACCGGGGCTTCTCCGCAGGCACCTCCTGCTTCGTCTCCACCAGATCGTAGATCTGGATCGCCCCGATCTCCGGGTTGATCGTGCAGCGCTTGCGAGCAGCCCAGGCCATCGCCTCGTCGTGGTGATCCACCCAGAGCAGCCCGTAGACATTGCCGGACTCTGGCTTGAGCACGATGGCCCGGTAGGCGTCGTCAATGCGCACGGTTCTCAGGTTCGCATCGACGAATGAGTGGATTTTCTCGTAGTTGATGGACTTGTCCGTGGGGTTCTCGCGGAATTTCCGGAGAAAGAGCCGGACCTTCTTCTGCTGGGCTTTCGGGATGCTCCCGAAGGCTTCGAAGAACTCATCGAAGATGGCGACCCGAAAGGTCTTCGACAGCGCACTCATGACTCCTTACCTCCACGCGCAGCAAGCGCTTCGAGCAGGGGAGCCAGCGAGGCGGTGAGCTCACCCAGAGAGAAAAGCAACCATCCTTCAGCGACACGGGACTCGGCACCAGCCCGCACCCCATCTTCCAGCACAGCTACCCGCGCCTCCTCCCAGGCCAGCTCCGCGAGCACGGCGCCCGCGCGGCCGCGCGCATCCGGCAACTCGATGCCCACCTCGGGGATCGTCGCCTGTGTCGACTCCAGCGCCTCGATCAGCGGACGGAACTCTGTGGCCACCTCGTCGCGAACGGACTCCCACGGAGAGGATGTCGCCGGCCTCGAGTCTAGCAGCGAAGTGAGGGGGCTGTAGTCGAGCTCATCCGCCTCGGGCCGTGCCAGGAAGAGGAGGGTGCCGGGAAGCTCGGCCAGCACGTTGCTTGTGCGCAGCAGTGCCGCCCAAGCACGCTCCCGGTCCTTTGGGTCGTCCGCTTGCTCCAGCACGAACGCCGCTCGTAGCGCGGACAACCCGTTGCCGTGGCCCAGGGCCTCGAAGTCGGACCTGACCTCCGTCTTGGGGATTGCGACGAGCCGCGAGCAGGGGAAGGAGGATGTCGCGGGTGCCACGTCGCCAAGCAGCTGCTGCGAGCCGGTATCGAGCAGGGGGTGCAGACGCTCGGGCACGGACGCAACCAGTGCAGGGTGCCAATGGGCCTCCGGCAGCGGCTTGAGCGAGGACAGAAGCAACGCGCCGCCAAGCAGCCGCAGGGTGCGCGCGTCCACCTCTCCGGCAAGCCGCTCGATGAAGAGCTCCAGCGAGGAGAGGCCCAGCACGTGGCTGGCTGTCGCGGGCAGCCCCAGCTGCGCGATGAAACGCGACAACGTCTCCTGGAGTGGAGATGCCAACAGGGGGATGTCCCCGGCTGGCTTCGCGTCAATGGCACGCGTCACGTCATCCCAGGTGAAGCTCCAGACCACGTACCTGGCGCTGGCCTTCGCCGCCATGCGCTGGAGCATGTCCTTCGCCACCCGCTCCGAGTGGTACATCCAGCCGTCGAGGAACACCGCGAACGGAGTCTCCCCCTTGGGAACCCCATCGCCCGGGTGGAAGACGAAGTCAATGCTCAGCCCTACGCCGAATCCGTCTCCGGGGGCGTGGTTTCGTTGAGGCTCGATGAGCCAGGTTCGCGTCCCCAGTTGCCAGCGCCAGCCCGGCTTGCCCTTCACGAAGGCTTGTGACAGCACCGAAGCTCGGGTCTCTGTCCCCACCCGCCGCAGCGCCTCGATGAACTTCCGCTCCAGGGCGCTGTCCGCGAGCCCCTTGATGCTGACCTCGCTCAACGCCCTGACTTGTTCAAGGGACGCGCGCCGGGAGAGGATTGACGAGAGGAGCGACACGGCGGTGTTTCGCGAGATGTCGGCCATGTCGTAGCTGGATCGGTAGGCGAACACGCACCGGTAACACCCATCCCGCGTCGGGTCAGTGGCACATCCACACTCGACCAGATGCTTGCGCGCGCGCTCAAGCAACTCGAAGAGGTGAGCCGGGTCGCGCACCAGCTCGGCGAAGTAGCCCGTTCCACCGGGCACCGCGTCGTACAGCACCAGGTATTGCCGGCGCAGCATCGAACCGTCGACGGGCTCGGTCTCCACCGTCATCCGGAGGTGATCCACCCTCCCACCGAAATACAGCCGCAGCCCCGTCTGGATGGCAGCGATGAGCGACTGGATGTCACGCTGGGAAGCGAAGTCGACGATGGGCAGGAGGATGCGCACCGCCTCCGAGTCGAACTCCCGGTACAGGTACACGCACTCGAGGAAGTTCCCTTCTGCCTTCGGGTTGCGCGCTGTGCAGGAAGGGGCGTGCTTCGGTGGCGAGTGGAGCCCGCGGTCCTGGAGCTTTCCGCACTTCACGCAGATGTTGAATCCGGAGCGGACGGCGCTGTGCCCTCCAATGGTGAGCCTGCTGCCGGTGGAGGAGTGCGCGCCGTAGTTGATCTCCCGGAACGTCGCGGACGCGAGGAACTCCCAGCCGAATGGCTCGGACTCCTTGCCCAGCACCCAGGCTCCGGTGCGAGCCTCGTCCTTGAACGTCACCTGGGTATCACGCAGGTATGCGGTGGGAATCCGGTCGTCGCGGTCGTCCTGCACCCGGCTCTTTCGATCACTCGTACCGGCGAAGACCTGGCGCAGCCGAACGAGCGGCAGTACCCGCCCACTGTCGGCCCACAGCGGACTGCCGCAGGACGGGCAGGAGGCCCCCATGGCACCTGCGACCTCAAGAGCCGCGTGATCACACTGGTCGCAGAAGCGCCAGGGCTCGACCTTCGACGCCTGCATGTCCACCTGATCGATGCGTACCTGCCTGCCGCCCGCGTAGAACACGCTGTCGGGCGCGAGCTCGGACAGCGCCGCCTCGCCGGGCCGGTCGTACTCGTAGGTCCATGTTTCGTAGCCGTCCGCCTCTTTCAACTTCTTCCGCCAGATGACGCTGCGCAGCCGCACGGCTGCTTCGGGGAAGGCGTAGTTCGGCAGCAACCCCTCGTCGGTGAAGAAGTTCAGGGTGTCCCGCTCGTTGAGCTGGCTGCGAAGACCCGCGAGCGCCCGCTGCTCCCGCTCCAGTTCCTCCACGTACTTCTGACCCGCCTCATCGAGCGGCTTGGCTTTCTCGCGCTCGATGCGGTCCTTGAGCAGGCGAATCTGGCGCGCGTAGTCCTCGCTCTGCCGCTTCTCGTTGTGAAGGGCGACGAGCATCCGCCAGACGAGCCCAGACTTCGTCTGTTCGTCGCCCTTGAGGAAGGTCTCCAGGTGAGCGAGTGACTCCGGACGCAGTGAGGCGGCGAAGTGCTCGCGGAAGTTGGCGAGGAGCTCCGTCCGGTGGTCTTCGATGAAGGCGCGTAGGTCATGCGGAAAGCGGCCTCCCGAATCCTCCTCCAGGCGTGGATACACCTCTTGCAGCTTCCGGGGCAGTGCCGAGTCACTCCCGACCTGCTCCGCCCAGCGGTCGAAGCACCACGCCGTCAACTGGCGCTCGAGCACGGCCGAGGCGTCCAGGTAGAGCCCGGGGGGCCGCACCGCGCCCGCCATCATCTCGTTCGGGTCCTCGAAGAAGTACAAGTCATGGGGACGCGCGTTGGCGATGGTGAGCACGAGCGCGTTCCCATCATGGCGCCCCGCGCGGCCAATGCGCTGCAGGTAGTTCGCCTGCGCCGGAGGCACCGAGCACAACACCACCGATGACAGGTCCCCAATGTCGATACCCATCTCCAGCGTGGGCGTACATGACAGGAGGTTCGGGTCCCACGGCTGGCGCCCACTGGAGTGCTTGAAACGGTGCTCCACGTCCTCACGCACGCTTCGTGTGAGCAGCCCGGTGTGCTCGGCCGCCACGATGCGTGTCACCTCGCCGTTCTCGTACAGGTGCGCGAAGTAGTCCTGGCCTCGCTCGCTGGAGGGCCGCATCAACCCCGAGCAACGCGCCGACAGGCACGCCATCTCCGCCCAGTCCTCCTCCTCGAGGGGCACGGTGATCGTGTGTCCACACAGCTCGCAGCGCAGCCGGGCGGCATCACGGGAGACCAGGAGCGCTTCGGGGCGCAGGCCCCAGCAGTGGCCAATCGGCTGGGCCGTGTCTTCCCGGAAGAGGACGCGCGCCTTCGTGAGGGCCTCGAGGACCAGATCGTAGACGACCTGTGGCTCGAACAATGGGCGCTTCGCCCCGAGGGTGCGCTGGCTCCAGCGGGCGTACCAGGTCATCGGCTTGCCAGGTACATCAAACCGGCCCTGATCCCGGTCGCTGAGCAGCACGGGCAGGCGGCTCGCGGAGCCCAGATTGGGCAGGAACGGGAGCCGCGTGAACATGAACGCGTTCTTGCCCGCGGTCTTGAGGAACTCCTCCGGCAAGTGGGGGTGCAGCACGCCGCCACGCTCGCGAAGGTGCAGCAGCATGCCCAGCAGGAAACGCCGCAGCTCCGCCTCCTCCAGGTCCCGTAGCCAGCTCACCTCCTGGGGCAGCCGCGCGAGCAGGTCCGCGACGGCGCTGTCGAGCCGGTCCTTCGCGACACTCACCGCGGCGAAGCCACTGCGGGAGAATGAGCGGCCCAGGCGCGAGCGCAGTCCGAACTCGTCGAATACCTCCCAGGACAGCCGCCGCTCGATGAGCTCCGGCAGGTCGCTGCCCGCAGGCAGGGCTCCCTCCTTTCGCAGCTCGTCGTAGTCGCCTCGCCACTCCAGGTTGGCCGGGATGAACCGGCCCACGAACTCCGACACTGACCGGGGTGAGCCGTCGTGCAGGCTCCTGGGGAACGCATCGGCGAGTTCCGCCAACGGCAAAGGTGCGCGCTGCTTGAGGAAGCCCGCGAGCGCTACCCGCACGTTGAAGCGCCACGTCCGGGCACCAAAGAAGCCGGCGCGATGCGACGCGTCCTGCACCGAGTCGGAGAACGCCAGCAGCTTCTTGTCATCGTTCCAGGGCGAGGAGAAGAGCTGATCGATGAACACGCTGGTGAGCGTGGCCGCCTGGAACCCGAGCAACGACAGGCTCGCCCTTGCCGAGCAGAACGGGCAGTCCTTCACCGTCCTGCCGTCGCGCACCTGGGCGATCTCGAGCAGGTCGCGCTCGTCGTCAACACCCGGGCTGCCCTCCACGGGCCGGCTCAGCAGCGAGCGCACGTGCACCCGGCGCTCAATCCCCAGGGTGCGTCCCTCGCGCGCTGATTCCTGGAGCGGGAACAGGAAGCGCAGATCGGGCGAGGGCTCGTGCGCGAAGAACGCGTTGTAGAAGGTCTTGAGGTCGACGCGGTAGCTGTTGGGGTCCTCCGCCCGGTGCAGTGTCGCCCAGCCCATGGACCCGCAGTCGCGGCAATGGATGACGGGCAGGTGCTCGCGCTGCTCCGAGAGGGTGAGGTCGTCGTAGAAGCGCAGACGTGGCTTGTAGCTCTCGGCCTTCTCCCCGAAGTCGGCCACCATGCGGCGCATCTCACGCTGCCAGAGCTGCACCCGCACTTGCAGGAAGGGGTCCACCGGACGCGGCTTCCCCTCGGCCTCTCGCGCCTCGGCCACGGCGGGGAGCTCCTCGCGCCACACTCGCGCCCAGGAGACGAGCGACAGGAAGGACACGAGCGCACGCCGCCCCAGCTCGGGATCCTTGCGGAACGCCGGCATGGCCCGGCCCAGGTCCGAGACCAGCTCGGAGAGCTCCCTCGGCGCGCCGGACACCCGGGCCAGCAGGTTGCGCAGGGTCGCGTGCTCGCGCAGCCGCGCCCCCAGGGCCACGGCCCACGCATCCGTCTCCGGTTCGCCTTCCAGCTCTTCCCCCAGCCACAGGCGCACCTGCGCACGCAGATAGTCCGCGGGACGCGGGAAGGCCGCCACGTCCAGGGTCTCCAGGTCACCGGCGCCAGGGGCGTCGAACAGGGTGATCATCGAGTCGCCGAAGAACTCGGCGGGGGTCTGCCGCACCTCACCGACGATCGCGTCCTCGTCGAATGGCTCGCCGAAGACCTGGGTCGCGTACTCGCGCAGCGCGGCCCCGGCCTCCGGGCCGCCCAGGGTGGCGGACGTACCGACGCAGCACAGCTTCCCGGGCTCCACCCGGAGTCGGGCCTTGAGCCGGCGGATGAGGCAGGCGAGGTCGGTGCCTTGCGCGCCGTCGAACGTGTGGATCTCGTCCACCACCAGGAATCGCAGCGACCCCTCGGTGCTCCCCTTCCAGAGGTTGCGGTCGCGAGGCCGCACCATCAGGTAGTCGAGCATTTTGTAGTTGGTCAATAGGATGTCGGGCGGGGCCCGCTGCATGGCATCCCGGTCCGTGATGATGTGATCCGTACCCATCTCGCTGAACGTCTGGCCCCCCCCGTCGTCGCCAATGTAGAGGCCCGCGCGCACCTTCCCCTTCAGGAGCGGGTTGCCCTGGATGGCGCGCGCGACGCGCAGGGCCTGATCGGTGGCGAGCGCGTTCATCGGGTAGATGAGGATCGCCTTGATTCCCGGTTGGGAGGCGTGTGCCTCGCAATGGGCGAGGATCGGCCACAGGAAGCTCTCGCTCTTGCCGGACCCGGTGCCGGTGGCGATCAGGGTGCTCTTCTTGTGCTGCCGCCCGAGCCGGGCGAACGCCGCCTCCTGGTGCCGGTGCGGCGTGAAGGGCAGGGGGACCTTGGGGAACCAGTCCGGCCGCGTGCCCCGCACGAACGGAAGCGCGACCTGAACACTCGGTCCCTTGAGGAGCCGACCCGGCTCATCGAGCAGCCGCTCGATGGCCGTGTCGAAGCCAGGGGTGGTGGCGTCGAAGCTCGAGCGCAGGAAGTCGCGCAGCCCCTGCTCGAGCTGTGCCGCCAGTGCGGAAGGAATCACAGGCCCCTCCTCTTGAACTCGGCCCACGCCAGCGCGTAGTCGGTCTCGCGGTCACACCGGTCGAAGGGGGCCTCGTACGTAATGGTCCGCTGAATGGGTCCGCCGGGCATGGTGTCGTCCTCGATGGTCACGTCGAACGTTCCGCTCTTCATATCGCGGACATCTTCCCAGCCGGGGATATCGGAGCCGCGTTCCTTCTTACGCGCAAGGCCGACGGTAGATAGGCCCTTGCTGTTGGTGAAGACGATGCGCCCCCGCTGGTCGTACCAGGTGTCTCGCTCATAGAAGCGCATGATGGGGAATTGCGCCCGGTAGATATTGATGAGCTCCTCGAGCGTCATTCCCAGGCCCATTGCGACCAGCACGTCGATTTCTACGAGGGCCTGGCGGCGCGCGTAGTCGGTACGAAGACCGGAATCGCGAGTCCACTGTGTTCCCAAGCGGGAGAACCAGCCCGGGTCTAGACGAGGATCGGAGCGCCCCCACCCATCCCCCGTGGTTTTGCGTGCGACCTCACTCCAAAGCGACGAATAGAAGGACGTCAGGCAGCTCAGACCGAGAACTCTAGCGTTCACGAACTCGCGCACCGCTCCTTCAATGACCGGAAGCTGGCGTCCGAGGTTCGGATGGAAGTGTCCCGACCCGGTCGACTTCACAAAAAAGTCAGCAGGTAGTGATGCCCACGATCCGGCGACAGCCACGACGTGTTCCGCAGTCTCGAATGAATACGAGTTCACGGTGTGAACGTGAGCCACTCCGGGCGGGATCAATGCAGGCTGATGGGTTCGCTCCCCAGATGGGCCGATCATGTTTACGACTGCCACTCGGTACAATTCGGTGAGCCTCGGTCGTCGACCCCCTACATCCCAAGGCACCCGTGGCGTCCGCGCCTCGTACTCCTCCCGACTGCACGCCCGGACATAGTTGGTTCGTGGCAGGTAGTCGTCCAGGATGGCGGTCAGGTCGATGACATCGTAGTGGCTGTTGTTCGTGCACTCCCGGCGTGGCGTCTTATAAAGCGGCGTGCCGACGAAGAAGTGCGGGCCAGACAGGACTAGTTCACTGGCCCTTTCGGGGAAACGTGTTTCGCGACGGATGATCTGATCGCGAACCGCCCGAGCCTCATGAAGCATCTCGGAGGCGAAGAAGGCGAGTCCTGAATTCCCGAGCCTTGGCGCGTCGGCAAATCTCCGCAGTGTCGGCACCATCGTGCGGGCGTGTAGGGCGGGCAGTCGGGCGTCGCTGCCGGGGGTACCCTCTTCATCGTAGAGCTTTGCGAAGAGCGAGAGTTCGTCCGGACCTATCTCAACGATACGGTCTCGGTGACCGGCGGTTGCCCAGTTGTTGTCGTCATCCTTGATGCCGGGGACGGCTCCCTGTCCAGGGTGCTCATGCGAGGTGCGAATGGTGCTGGGGTGGAAAAGGTTCGCGATATGGATGAACCGAAGTGTTTCCTGAATAGCGGCGTATACGTTGATGCTGAAGCGCGTCTGGTGATGAACCTCAGGGAAAAGTTCCAACTCGTTGGTGAACTGGTAATGCCGACGAAGCCGAGGCAATGCCGTACGTCGAAACACACCGGCGTTTGGATCGTCATAGACGCCCTCAGGGTGAAGAAAGCCCGCTGCCCCACCAGGCCGTTCGTGCCGCCAAGCACGAGGTAGGAAGCACTTGAAGAGATTAGGCTGCTGTTGCTGCAGCTCTGGGTAGTTCTGCAGGGCCGTGAGGAAGCCTTGCGTGCCCGAGGCGAACTCGTGCTCGGTGGTCCAGCTCTCACGCAGCCCGGGGCGGTCGAAGATCGTCGCCCGACGCTTCGCTACGGCATCCGCATTCAGGTTCTTGAGAACAAAGGCGGGATCCATGTCCGACAAGATCCCCACTTCGGACCACTGCAGTTTCACCCATGGCGGGTTTCCGAGGACAATGTCGAATCCGCCTCGGTCAGCGAAGAGATCCGCGAACTCCAGTTCCTGATGGAGAAAGCCGTACCGCTCGGCCAGCTCGTTGACGAGCCGGAGCCGCACGTTCCGCTCTAGGAGCCGCGGTACGTCCACAAACCCGAGCTCGTCGACCAGCTTCCGCGCCTCTGCCGCTGGGCGCGTCGGTGCAAACAGGTCCCGCGTCTCACCAAGCTTTGTCCCGTCGAGTTCATGCACGAGGGAACTGTCAAGTAGGAGCGTCAGATCGGCAAGCATCTGCTCGCGCGTCGGCAGCAGCGCGGCCTTCTCAATCGGCCAGAACCAGAGCGCACACCAGTAGTCCATCGCCAGTTTGAGGCGACGGTATGGGCTCGAAGCCTTTACTCCGGAGGAGGAGAGTTCCTTGTCGAGGATCTCGTCTTTCTGCGCGGTGGTGGTGATGACTCCCTTCACATGCTCGTGGCCGTAGATGGGCAGCGGGTCGGTCGTCCGCTCGCGGATGGCCCTCAGTTCCTCGACGTGTCCCTGCCACAACCTGTCGACGGCCGCTGACAGGTCTACGAGTGTCTGGTGATCATCCGCATCGACAGGTCCGCACACCTCGCTTCGCCGGGTGTCAATGGTCTCAAGCTGTTCGTTGTACTGCTCCCTGATGGGCTCGCCTTCGGTGCCTTCGCCGTAGACGGCCATCCCCTCATCCGGCAGCAGGAAGTGCCAGACGGAGCCCTCGGGGCGTTGCTCGCCCATGCGTACCCGCATCGGCACCGACTTCAGCCAGTGGCGGTTGGCGCCCACGATCTGGTCCTTGACGTACACGTCCCGCCGGGCGCCGATGAGCGAGTTGCCACGCACAAGCTGGCACCCGAACCACGGAACGAGCGCGCCCTCGTGGATGGTGTTCAGCCAGAGCGACACCTCGGCGAGCTCAATGGCCACCGGGTTGAGGTCAATGCCGAACACATTACGGTCGGCGATGTACATCTTCACGCGCTGTTTCTCATGCGCGTAGCGGTCATGCGGAATGCGCTGGCCGAGTTCCCGTTGCTTGCGATGCAGATACGCTTCGGCCAACTGGTCCACCGCTTCGTTGAGGAAGGCTGCGCTACCAACGGCGGGCTCAAGCACGGTCAGATGGAGAATTTCATCGGCTGACAGCTTCTCCTTGCCATCCTTGTCGAATAGCACCTCCTGGAGTGTGTACTGGACGGTCGCCTGGGTGAGCGACTGCGGGGTGTAGTACGACGCGGACTTCTGCCGGTCACGCCCGGACATCCGGTAGATGAACGTCCCTGGGGGATAGCGCTTGAGGCCCGGGCGTGTGCCGCCCTTGTCCGGCTTCTTCCCGAACTTCTCGTCATCGGAGTACTCGCCGAGCTGCGCCTCGGTGACGAACCACGCGGGTTCGAGCGGACCGGGCTCCTCGCCGTTGGGGTACAGCTCGAACAGCTCCTCCTTGGCGAAGAAGCCGCGGAACGACAGGAGCGCCTCGTACACCGCGCCGAGCTGGCTGATGCCGAGCGTGGCGTAAGAAATGCGCCCCCGCCGCTTGCCGCGCCCGCCCTCACCCGGTCCTCGGGTCAGCGACATCTTCTCGATCACCTGCTGCAGGACGTGGTTGGGAAAGCGCACCCGGTTGAGCAGCGGGGTGCGTGCAGGGTCGAACAGGTGCGACTTGAGCGGAGCGAGCTTGAAGATGCCGTAGGTCGACTCGCTCGCTGTCTCGAGCGAGAGCTGCTGGGGAGGGACGGCGCCATCGAAGACCATCCGGAACAGCAGGGACAGGCACTCGTGGAGGTAGGTGCCCTTGCGGTCCTCTTCGGTGTGGAACTCCACCTGCTCGAACTCGCGAAGACGGTCCAGGCCGTAGCCCTTCGCCCACGCCTCCGTGCCAAGCGGTGCCCACCCGAGCTCGGGGCGGGCCTCCACATAGAAGAGGAACAGCAGGCGGTACATGTAGCGCATGCACTCGCGCGCGAGCTCCGCCGGGCGGTCGTCGGTATGCAGCTTCTCGTGCCGAGCACGGAGCTGGGCTACCGCCTCGTTGCCGAGCAGCTCGATGCACTCACGCAGGGCGAACTTGAGGTCTTCGGAGACGGCGAACGCGTGCTTGTGGGAGTTGTCGTCGAAGGCGTCGAGGATCGGCGGACCTTCGGCCGGGGCGAGCGACGTCCGGTGCAGCAGCGCGGCGGTGAGCTGCAGGGTGTCCTCGTCCCGCCGGCCGAGGATCTCGCCCAGGTCGAAGCGCAGCAGCCGTTGCTCCGCCCACTTGCTGCGCTCGCACAGCAACAGCTCTTGCTCCGACAGCACCAGCACGAAGCGCGGCGGCTCGTCGAGGTCGAACACCGCCGTGACGATGTCCTCCAGGCTGCCTTCCGGTGGGCGCGTCTCTTCCCGCTCCGTTGGGGGGGCGAGCCGCTGGAGCTGCAAGAGGGGCACGGTCCGCGAGAGGGGCGCGGACTCGTCTCCCCATCCCGCTGTGGACGCGACGGCCCACACCAGGGGACTGCCGTCCGCCCGGCGGACCTCGGCAAGCACCGGGAGGTGGCCCCCGCCCACGCCTTGGAGCGTGGGCTGCGCCGAGTACCCGAGCGCCTCGAGGACGTGGGCGGCGAGGGCCTCCTGGGCGGCGATGCGCCGCGAGAGGTCGCGTTCCTGGGCCACCTCTTCACGGCGGCGGAAATACTCGCGGTGCAGGTTGCCGAGCCGCTTGGGAGGAAGGTCCTCTTCCGTAAGCGCGCTCTTCCACCGCTCGGCGACCTTGTTCACGTCGGAGGCGGCGATCGCCTCCAGGTAGTGGTCCCCGTAGAACTCGTTGACGTTCTCGACGCCGATGAAGTGGCTGCTCACCGTGCTCCTCCCGGACCCCGGAGCGCGGCCACCACCTGAAGGAAGGGCTGCGGCTCGGTGGTGAGGGTCTCCTGGACCCAGTGTTCGAACTCATCAAAGGTGCGGTGGAGCCCCCGGCGCTCTTCTTCCCGGCGCTCGTCCGCGCGCGTGGAGAACCGCAGCTCGAGCTGCTCCTGCTTGCGGGCCTTCAGCCGTGCGAGCTCCTGGCGCTTCTCTTCGAGGCGGGCGCTGCGGGCCCTGTCCGCTTCGTCCCGGTCCTCCAGCACCTTCTGGCGGACCTTGTCGACGGCAAGGGGCACGAGCTCTTGCAGGCCGGTGAGTGCGCGTCCCGTATTAGCCAGCGGCTCGGTGCCCAGGCGCGTTCGCCCGAGCAGGTCGCCCAGCTCCTCCAGCCGCGCGAAGGAGCCGTGGTGGAAGACGGCGCCGTACCAGCGGTGCACCACGGGCTGCCCGCGGCGGTTGGGCACGAGGCCGGAGACGATGAGCACCACCTCGCCTGGCTCCAGGCGGTTCACCTCCAGCACCGGCGCCTCGTGCCGCCCGAACAGGGAGCGCATCCGGTCGCGTGCCCACAGTACCGCGGGGTGCAGCTCCCAGAGGTACTGAAGCTCGGGCCAGGCGGACTCATTGCCACGCGCCTCGCGGATGGCCTTTTGCATCTCCCCACGGTCGGCGGTGAGCTTGATCTTGCCGTTGGGGGGACGCACCTCCACGGGTAGCCGCTGGTAGCGGCGCGCAAGGTCGTCGGGCATGAGGAACTCCAGGAAGGCCCGGCCCTCGTTACGCCGCAGGGCCAGCTCCCCGGAACCGCTGGACCGGCCTTGCAGCTCGCCGAGGGCCTCGACGAGGAACGCCTCACGGCTGGGGTAGACAGAAGGCATCTCGCGTGGCCGGGCGGCGATAGGGGAGTCCCCTTGCCGCGCATCGCCCGAGCTCTGGGCGAGGAGGAACTCCAGCGGGTCGAAGGCCGCGTCGGGTGTCCAGCTCGCCTCGAACGCCTCCGGTGACTGGCTCTGCTCCATCGCCTTGGCTGTGAGCTCCGTCTCCGCCGCCGCGTCGTACTGGCCCATGAGCGACGCCGGGTCGCCGATGTTCCTCGTCGCCTCCTCCTCCTTCTCGACGAGCAGCTCAAGGATGCGCGTGTCGCCCCGGACCTTGGAGTTGCCCGACTCGGTGAGCAGATAGTGGATCTCCGGCTGCTGCTCCTGTCCGTAGCGATCAATGCGTCCGTTGCGCTGCTGGAAGACCATGAGCGACCACGGCACGTCGAAGTGCACGAGCCGGTGCGACAGGAAGTGCAGGTTGATGCCCTCGGACCCGACGTCCGACGCGACGAGCACCCGGACCTTCGCGCGCTCCTGTCCGAACGCCTCGACGACGCGCTGCTGCTCAAGGTCCGGCATCGCGCCGTGGAGGATCTCCAGCTCACCTTCCGAAAGACCGAGGGCGGAGACCAGGTGCTTCTCCAGGAACTTCAGCGTCTCCACGCGCTCGGTGAAGATGACGAGGCGGTCGTCCTTTTTCCGCGACCACTTCATGCCCTTCTTCTTGTCCGCCAACTGCGCCACGAGGTGCTGGTACCGGGAGAAGTCGTTGTCTCCGATGGCCTGCACCGCCCGTTCGAGCCGTCGCAGGGCCTCGACATCGTGGGCGGCATCTTCATCGCCTGCGGCGGCGTCCTTCTCCAGCTTCGTGATGCGGCCGCGCACCGTCTGAAGGCAGGCCACGGGACTGGAGAACAGGGACTTCTCCAGCAGGGTCTTGAACAGCATTCCTCCGCCGCCCGCCCCTTGGCGGCCCTCCTTGCGCAACTTCAGGCCAGCGAGTTCGTCGTATGCGGCCTCCTCCGCGGCGCTCGCCGCGACGCGCTGCTTGACGATGACTCGCTCGGGAAACGAGGCGCGGACCTGGTCTTGGATGTCCTTCTTGAACCGGCGGATGAACAGGCCGCGGATCTCCTCGGGGGTGTAGTGCTCGGGGTTCGCGATGGCCGTCGGGTCGAGCATGTTCATCAGGCTCGCGAACGAGGTGGCCCGCCCATCATGGGGAGTGGCCGAGAGCATGATGAGCGCGTCCGAGCGGGACGAGAGCAGCTTCGCAAGCCGGGCGCGCTGGGAGGTGTTGTTCCCACGTTCGGCGACATTGTGCGCCTCGTCGATGACGATGACGTCCCACCGGGACGCCTCGAGGTGGCTGCGGAAGGCATTGCTCTGCTTGAGCGTGTCGACCGAGACGATGACCTGATCGTAGTGGTGGAACGGGTTGTGGTGGGTGGGCACCCGCTCACGGATGCGCTTGAGCCCCTCGGAGTCCAAGCGGACAAGGGGAATGGAGAACCGCGTCCACAGCTCCTTCTGGAACTGGGTGAGCATGCTCTTGACTGCGACGACGAGGATGCGCCTGGCCTTGCCGCGGCGGATGAGCTCGGACAGCAGGACTCCAGCCTCGAGCGTCTTGCCCAGGCCCACGGCGTCGGCGATGAGGATGCGCGCCCGCAGCGCGGAGAGGGCCTGGCGCGCCGGGTCGAGCTGGTAGGGGAGGGGATCGAAGGCCCCCCTGTGGCCAAGCACCAGCGCGTCATCAGGCGGAGGCAGGTCTTGCAGCAGGCTCTCCAGGTAGAGCAGCCCGGCGCGGTGCTGCGGAGAGCCGTCGGCGACGAGCGTGGTCTTCTCAGGCGCGAGCACCCGGACGGAGGGCTCGTAGTCCTCGAGGAACACGGCCTCCTGGTCCTGGACGTACGAAGAGACCCCGATCACCGTCCAGACGGCACGTCCGGTGGAAGCACGGTCCACCTTGAGCACTCGCCATTGCGCGTCACGAACCTCGATGAGCGCGCCTGGGGCGATGACTTCAGAAGAGCTGCCCGGCGAACGCGGCTGGGTCGGTGGCAAGGCGCTGTCCTTTGCGGATCAATGCAGGGTCTACTGCTGCCAGGAGATAGCACAGAGGTGGGGGCGCTACGGGCTACCTCCTACCAAGAATGGCCGCGGGGGGGGCCGTGCTGCTCACAGTGCCCTTGCGCTCGATCCGTGGAATGGTCTTCACTCGCGTTGTGAGCAGGTAGCTGGGGGGAGGTAGCCAATGACAGCGCCAAAGACCCTTTGCGAAGGCCGCTACAAGGTCAAGGACGTGCTGGGTCGAAGTGAGCACTCAACCGTGTACGAGTGCTACGACCCCGAGCGTGAGGAGCGGGTCGCGGTGAAGGTCCTGTCGGTCTCAGGGCCGAATCCGCAGATTGCCCGCGAGATGTTCCGCCGCGAGGTTGGGGCGCTCAAGGGCTTCGAGCATCCCCATGTCGTCCAGATGCTCGACTACCTGGCCGAGGAGGAGGCTGGGCGGCTCAACATCGTCCTCGAGGTGGTGCCGGGCGGGGTCACGTTGGAGGAGTTGATCTCCCAGGGGGCCGCCTCGGCCCTCACCGCGACCCTCCGGTGGCGATTGGAGCAGGCGCTCGGCCTCCTCCAGGTTCTCGTCCGGGCGCATGGACGCGGCATCATCCATCGGGACGTGAAGCTGCGGAACGTGCTGCTGGACCGTGAGCAGAAGCTGCTGAAGCTGGTGGACTTCGGCATCGCGCGCATTCTCGAGAACTATGGTCGCGGAGCCAGTGGGCAGACGCTGCGTGAGTTCTACACCCGCCCCTACGCGGCCCCCGAGCAGGTCCTCCAGCGCGACACGTCGTTTCCGGCGGACCTGTACGCCTACGGCGTGATGCTCGCGTCCCTGCTGGCATGGCGGCTGCCCGAGCCCGGCTTCGCGGCGGACGGCATCGCGGACTTCCTCGCTGGGTTCAAGGCCGAGCACGCCGACAAGGATGGTATCGGCGAGCTCGAGGAATTGCTGCGGGGGCTTCTGCGCACGGACCCGGCCGCGCGACCCAAGGCCCCCGACATTGAGCGCGCCCTGCGCGTGGCCCTCGACGGGCTGGTCGAGCGGGCTCCGGTGTCCGTCGTCCTCACCACGACGCCCCGGAAGAAAGCGCAGTCGCTCGGGCTGAAGGTGAGCCTCCTCGACGACATCAACCACGGCCTCCGGATCACCTACGAGCCCGAGCGCGACGACGGGCACTCGTGGTCTATCTGGTGCATTGGCCGGCGGGGCCGGGCGCGGCTTGCACCCGACATGGAGAAGCCCACGAAGCTGAAGATCGTGGACTACATCCAGCCGCACCCGACCGAGCTCGCCCGCCTACGGGAGCGGGCGGTCGCGGCTCCCTTCCTGCTCGTTGAGGGGGAGGGCTCCGCCGAGCCGCTGATAACGTTCGCCTGGGAGGACCACCAGAAGAAGGAAGTAGAGCGTGCCGCGCAGGCTGAGCGCGAGTCGATGCTCTCCATCGCTTCGTTCATCCTCCAGAAGCAGCGTGAGCGGCTGGAGTCGATCCGCGTCCGCTACACCCTCAGGGACGAAAAGGACGATGTACCCGCGGCGGTGAGCCCGGCGAACGTGGAGCCCTGGAAGCAGAAGCTTCTGGCGCTTGCCGACGCAGCGCCCCCGGCTGCTCCCGGTCCCGCGCGACCGGAGAAGCTGCACATCAAGGCGGGCGAGTTCCTTCGCTTGAAGGTTCTCTCGGTACAGGCCGGATTGGCTGGCGATGAAGCCCTCGAGGCGGACGAGGAGGTTGTTCCCCCCGGCTTCGCGGAGATGATTGGCGCGGACAGTACGTTCGCCCTCAACGGAAGGAACGTAGGGACCGCTTGGGGCTACGACGCTTCCGAGCGGGTGCTCACGCTGAAGCTCCAGCACGCCGTGAGCCTTCCGACCGAGGGGGAGTTGACCTGCGAGGATGTCGCGCAGCGCACGTCGCTCGACCGGCAGGAGAAGGCAATCACGACGTTCCGCGTGGATGGTGCGGTCAATCCGCGCCTACCCAAGCTCCTGCTTCATCCCGACACCAACACGCTCGACGAGCGCGAGCCGCTGGAGTTGGTGCAGCAGGGGCTGGAGCCTGCCGAAGAGGTCGCGGACCTCGTCAGCCGCGCGCTGGCCGCCCGGGACTTCTTCCTCCTTCAAGGGCCGCCCGGCACCGGCAAGACGACCTTCATCACCGAGGTGATCTGCCAGATTCTCCTCAGGGAGCCCTCCGCCCGAATTCTGCTCACCTCCCAGTCAAACGAGGCGGTGAACAACGCCGTGGAGGCCGTGCGCAAGCAGGACAAGAGTCTCGGGGGCCACTGGCGCATCGTGAGGGATCAGCGCCAGGAGTCCGGCAAGACCGCTCCCGTCGGCTTTGACTATGACTTCGCGGCCTGGGCGGTGGACACCAAGGCCCGCTGCGAGAAGGAGGCGCAGGCGCTTCCGTCTGGACTCAGCGACGAGCAGCGCAAGGCGGTGGTGGACGCGCTGGCAAACTGGCGCGGGAAGCTCGCGCAGATCCCTGACGTGCGCCAGGACTACGCGGAGTCCGTGCAGGTCTGGGCGATGACGCTGCTGAGGGTGCCGACCCTCTGGCAGCGCATGCGGAGCGTGCGGTTCGACTACGTGATTGTCGACGAGGCTGCGCGTGCAACCACCTCCGAATTGCTGGTGGCTCTTGTGACTGGCGCGCGGTTCCTGCTCGTAGGCGACCACCGCCAGCTCCCGCCCTTCTTCGACAGCGAGACGAAGGCAGACCTGCGAGAGGCCGAGGTGGACGTGGAGCGGGCCAGCAAGTCGCTGTTCGAGGAGCTGTTCGAGCAGACGGCGACGAGCAACCGGGCGACGTTGCGCCGGCAGTTCCGGATGCACCGCTCGATAGGCAAGCTCGTGGCCGACCTCTACTACCCGGAGATAGGCATCGAGCATGGGGTGGCCGACGCACTTCGCGAACTCCAGCTTGATGGCCTTGGGGGGGAGCAGCGCGTGTTCTGGCTCAACGTGGCCGAGGGACGCGAGCGCCAGACCGAGGGCAGCACCAGCCGATGGAACCACGAGGAGGTGCTTGCCATCGACCGATTGCTCTCGGGATGGGAGCAGGAACTGCGCCGCAAGAAAGCCACCTTCACCGTCGGCGTCATCGCCGCTTATGACGACCAACGCGAGAAGCTGCTCGATCGCATCCGACCGGGCTCACAGCGGTGGCAGGCACTGCGTATCCGCATCGACACGGTGGATGCGTTCCAGGGCAAGCAGGACGACATCATGCTCTACTCGATGGTGCGGGCAAACACGACGGAGTTGCGCTTCATCGCGGACCGCCGGCGGTTGAACGTCGCATTCTCGCGTGCCAAGCGCCTGCTGGTGATTGTGGGCCACCGCGAGACCGCGCAGCTCCATTCCGATCTTCGCAAGGTCGTGGAGGCTGTGCCCGCCAGTGCGGTCTTGACCCCGGGGAGGAAGACATGAACCTGGATCGCGCAAGGCAGCTCATTGCCGAGGGCTTCGAGCGGGTGAAGGTTCAGGCCGTGGCACTTCCACACACGGTCTGGAAGGTGACGCTGGAGGTGGAGTTTGATCGTCCCCTGGCGCTGGCCGAGGAGACGGTGCTGCGGCTCGTCAGCGCGGGTGTCCATGACCCCGGCGAGCTCACGCGGCTGATGGGGCTCGACCCGGGCGTCATCGTCCCCGCGACCATCGTCAACCTGCTCCAGCGGCAGCTTCTTGGGCAGGTGGATCGGCTGGAGATCATGCCCTTGGGGCGCCAGGCCCTCGCGGACCAGCGCACGCGGCAGTCCAAGAGCTACGACGTGGAACTGCGGCACGATCCGTACTCCGACACGTTCCTATGGGGTTTCGACGGCGCCGAGATCAAGAGTTCCAAAGAGGTGAGGGGGATGGGGCTTCACGTCCTGCCCCTTCCGGTCGAGCTGGCTCAGCTCGACGTGGAGGTCCGGCACGCGGAGGTCCAGCAGCTCCTCGAACGCTTCGGCCTCCCGTTCGAAGATAGGGACGGCTCGCCGAAGGGGCGGGGCCGTGTCCAGCGCGACATCATCCGCATGACCGCGAACGGCAGCTACCAAGCATGGCGGCAGGCCGAACTGGAGGTATGGCACAGCATCGAGCGGGACGAGTGGGAGTGGCGGTTGCTCTATGGTGGCGGTGAGGATCGAAAAATCTCGGCCGCTCTGCGAGCGCTTCAGCAGGAGGGGCTCGAAATCCTGCCGCTGGAGGACCGGCCCCGCGAGGTGGAGGTGAGCGAGGTCGGCCAGGTTGTCCACGACGCCATCGAAGCCGCCCGGCCGCGCTCCAAGATCATCGAGACGGAGGAGCACCGCGCGGCGCTTCGGGAGGCCATCGAGGAAGCGCGGAGCGAGATCATCATTGTCTCCCCCTGGCTCACCACGGCGGCGGTGGATGGCGAACTCACGTCCTGGCTCGACCGCGCCCTTCAGCGGAACAAGACCCTGCGCATCTTCATCGGTTACGGCATCGAGCCCGACAAGGGGAAGAGCGATTGGAAGGCTCGCGACCAGCGGGACGCCTTGCGACGCCTCAACCAGCTCGGCCAGCGTCACCGAGGGCGGCTCAAGACGATCGAGATCGGCAACACCCACGAGAAGCTGGTGATCTCGGACGGGAGATCCGCCATCGTCACCAGCTTCAATTGGCTGTCCTTCAACCCACGGCCCGGCAAGGGGGTACGCCGGGAGATGGGGTTCCGCCTCAATGAACTTGAGGAGGTTCGAAGGCTGCGTTCGTCTCTGGCTGATGTGCTGGGATTGAGGTGAGTCGGCAACCAGCCGCCACGTATGCGGGGACGGTACAGCCCGTGCCACGCTCACGACTGGGCCGAGCGCTTCTCCCATAACTTCAGGACGCGCGCATAGCTCTTCACGTCATCCGGGAGCCCCTCGTCCTGGACGTCGAGCACAGTGCACCAGTCGGTTCCGCCGTTCTTGGGACCCCGCAGACCGCGTCCGACCATCTGCTCGTAACGAATAGCGCTCGTAGTCGGACGCGTCACGCAGACCACGTCCGCCTTTGGTGCGTCAAACCCCGTCGTCAGTACGCCAACGTTGCAGAGGAATCGTAGGTCTCCACCCCGAAATCGCTCGATCTGCTTGAGGTTTTCCATCCTCCCGTGTCGGGTTCGAATCCCGCCCTGGGCACTCCGAAGAAGCCTCCGAGTCCAAGCGACTCGGGGGCTTTTTTCATTCCTGGGCTATGCCTCCTGTCTATGTGCCGTCAATGTGCTGCTGGGGCGCGCGTCGAGGGCCCGCGCGTGTTCGCCTTTACGTCCGGGCAAGTGGGCGTAGCGCATCGTCATCTCGAGTACCTGTCGCTGGGCGCAGCCTGCCTGGGCCTGGGGGTGGACCATGCGCGCTGAGGCGCTGAGGCGAAGGTGGGGGAGCCTGTTGCTGGGCGCCGTCCTGTTCACCACCGGCTGCGCCACGCTGTCTCCACCGCCCGGTCAGGGCGACACCCACGGTCCTCCCGCAGTGCTGCGAGAGGATGCTGCGGCCAGTGCCCTCTGGGCTCAAGCTCCCTCCTCAGCCTCCCCCGAGGAGAAGAGACCGCGAGCGCGGCTGCGGCGCCGCCACGGCCCGCCCGTGGTGGGCACGGACGTGGCGCTGGTGCGCCCGGAGGAGATGGCCGTGCGCGCGGCGGCCAGCGCGGAGCCCGCTCCCCAAGGTCCGCCCTCATGCGGGGGACGGGCCGTGCCGGAGGGCTGGCCGGACTACTCCTCCTGGCTGGACGAAGAACTGCTCGCTCCCTTCTTCCAGTGCGCCTCGCCCGCGGAGTTCCTCGCGTTGCAGCGCCGGGTGGACATGCCCCGGCTGGTGGAGGCGTTGGAGGA
>JAFGNZ010000399.1 GCA_016926755.1 Myxococcaceae bacterium
ATCATCGCGGACGCGATGGAGAAGGTGGGCAAGGAGGGCGTCATCACGGTGGAGGAGGCCAAGGGCCTGGAGACCACGCTGGACGTGGTGGAGGGCATGCAGTTCGACCGCGGCTACCTCTCCCCGTACTTCGTGACGGATCCGGACCGCATGGAGGTCGTCCTCAACGATCCGTACATCCTCATCCACGAGAAGAAGATCTCGTCGATGAAGGACCTGCTGCCGATCCTCGAGCAGGTGGCCCGTGGCGGCAAGCCGCTGCTGATCATCGCCGAGGAGGTGGAGGGCGAGGCCCTGGCCACCCTGGTGGTGAACAAGATCCGCGGCGTGCTGAGCGTGGCCGCGGTGAAGGCGCCGGGCTTCGGTGATCGCCGCAAGGCCATGCTGGAGGACATCGCCACCCTGACGGGCGGCCGGATGATCGCCGAGGATCTCGGCATCAAGCTGGAGGCCCTGACGCTGGCGGATCTGGGCCGCGCCAAGCGCATCACGATCGACAAGGACAACACCACGATCGTGGACGGCGCGGGCGCGCAGAAGGACATCGAGGCGCGCGTGAAGCAGATCCGCGCCCAGATCGAGGACACCACCAGCGACTACGACCGCGAGAAGCTCCAGGAGCGCCTGGCCAAGCTCGTGGGCGGCGTGGCGGTGATCAACGTGGGCGCGGCCACCGAGACCGAGATGAAGGAGAAGAAGGCTCGCGTGGAGGACGCGCTCAACGCCACCCGCGCGGCCGTCGAGGAGGGCGTGGTGCCCGGCGGCGGCGTGGCCTTCATCCGCTGCGTCAAGGCGCTGGACGGCCTCAAGCTGGACGAGGGTGAGAAGTTCGGCGTGGACATCATCCGCCGCTCGCTCGAGGAGCCCCTGCGCCAGATCGTCGGCAACGGCGGCCTGGAGGGCAGCGTGGTGGTGAACAAGGTCAAGGAGGGCACTGGCTCGTTCGGCTTCAACGCCGCCACCAGCGTCTACGAGGACCTGCTGGCCGCGGGCGTCATCGACCCGGCCAAGGTGAGCCGCACCGCGCTGCAGAACGCGGCCTCCGTGTCCTCCCTCATGCTGACCACCGAGGCGATGGTGGCCGAGCGCCCGAAGGCGGACGATGAGAAGGCCGCCCCTGGCGGCATGGGCGGCATGGGCGGCATGGGCGGCATGGGCGGCATGGGCATGTAGTGCCCCCTCCCCCGGCGCCCGGTGCGCCAGGGTGAGCACGGCCTCCGGTTCCCTCGTGGAGCCGGGGGCCGTCGTCTTTTCGGGGAAGGTGGCGCGCGGTTGCCCTGCCCCTTAGCTTTCCGGAAGGACGTTCAGGAGGGATTTCGTGAAACCCGTGAAGATCTACACCACGAGCTACTGCGGCTACTGTGTCCGGGCGAAGGACCTGCTCAAGCGCAAGGGCGTGGACTACGAGGAGGTGGACGTCACCGGCAACGACGAGGCGCGCGCCCGGCTGGTGGAGCTGAGCGGTGGCCAGCGGACCGTGCCGCAGATCTTCATCGGCAGCACGCACGTGGGCGGCTACACGGATCTGGCCCGGCTGGATCGCGACGGGAGGCTGGATCCGATGCTCCAAGGCTGAGGCAGGCAGGCGGGCAGCTCCCCCCCGAGCGCCCCTCTGGCGTGAATAGGTTCCTGGGAGCGACAGGAACCTCAACACCACGCAACGGGAGGCAGTCACATGGCCGGTGAAGAGCAAGAGACAGGGACGCGGGACGAGCACTACAACCTGATCAGCGTGCTGTACCACCTGCTCGAGGGCGCGGCGACGGTCGGTCAGTACATCCGCGACGCCCAGGAGGCAGGCGATCAGGAGCTGATCCAGTTCTTCAAGGACTTGCAGAACGAGCAGCGCAACTTCTCCGAGCGGGCGAAGAACCTCCTGAGCAGTCGGATGATCAGCGCGGGGGCGGGCATCGGAGGCACGCGGGAGGGCATCGCCAGGGGCATGGCCGCCGGGGAGTTCAGGGACGTCACCAACGCGAACGTGAGGTCCGGCGGCAACAGGAGTGACGACATCGTGGATGAGGGCTCCAAGGAGTCCTTCCCCGCGAGCGATCCCTCCTCCCACTATTAGCCCGCGGCACCAGCCCCGCGGCATCCAGCTGGATTCCACGGGGCCGATGATCTTGACTCGCTGGCCGTGAAAAGCGCTGGCCCGTCCCTCCCTGCCGCTGTCCTGCTGCTGGCCCTCCTGGGCCCCGCCTGCCGGACGACGGAGTACCCGACCCGGAGTGAGCTGCCCGAGGAGCTGTCCGCCTCCGCCGTCATGGTCTACCCCTTCCTCTTCCGGTGGCCGGAGCCGGCCTGGCGCTCCTTCGAGCTGTCCCAGCGGCTCATCGACGTGGGCCTGGCCGAGGCCGGAGCGCGGGCCCTCTTCTTCGGCCCCTCCGAGTTCAAGGTCTACCGCCCGGAGGATGACAACGCCTGGGCCGCCAGCAACGCCGTCACCCTGCTGGCCCCCTACGGCGTCCGCCCGGAGCAGGCGCTGGTGCTGCGCCCCTGGGCGGAGCGGCGCATCCAGTCCGCGCAGGGCGAGCTGCTGGACGCGCAGGGCCGCGCCGTGGGCCAGAGCACGGTGGAGGAGATCACCTTCCTGGGCCACGTGGAGGTGGTGCACCCCACCACCCACCAGCGCGTGCTGGAGGTGTCCGGCGAGGTGAAGGCGGACCCCTTCGCCGAGCGGACCGATGACGGGGCGGACCCCACCCCGGAGCTCACCGACCTGATGGAGACCCTCACCCAGCAGGCGCTCCGGGCGCTGGAGGAGCACCTGCGCGCCCCCCGCGAGCCCTCCCCGGAGCCGGCCACGGTGGCGCTCGTCCCCTGGTTGGCCTTCGAGTATGCGGACGAGGGCCGGCCCTCCCATGCCGGGGCGCTCGCGATGATGGAGCCCCTGGACGCCGAGGTGCTCCGCCAGCAGCGCCTGCGCTTCGCCAACCCCGCCCTGGAGCTCTCCGTGCTGGACAGGATGACCCGGCTCCCCGCGGGCCTGTACGTCCTGTTCTCACCCGAGGGCGGCAAGCTGGCCCCTGGCGACGTCCTCCTCCAGATCGAGGGCCAGCCCGCCCTCCCCCAGGTGCTGGCCCGAACCCGGCTGGCCCCCACTCCCCATCAGGCCCGGGTGCGGCGCGCGGATGGGGGAAGCTCGCAGATTCTCCTCCCCTGAGTTTGTTTGACTTGCCCCTCGAGTCCAAACGCCCATAAACAGGGCGCACGGAGAGCGTTCCGGGCTACGGCTCGTGGCCCGAGCGTGGAAGGCGCACATCCATGACCGAAAAGCCCGAAGTCACCCAGTCCGTCCAGACGGAACTCGAAGGCCGCCCCGTACGCATCCAGGTGCGCGAATGGACGGTCGAGGTTTCGACGGGACCGGACAAGGGCAAGAAGATCACCACCCAGGATTCGCTGGTGCGCGTGGGCTCGGATCCCGCGAGCGATCTGGTCCTCACCGATCCCACCGTCAGCCGCAGGCACCTGGAGATCGAGCGGACGGCGAAGGGGCTGGTGCTCAGGGATCTCGGCAGCCGCAACGGCACGTACCTGGACGGGCGGCAGATCATCCAGGTGGTGCTGCAGTCCGGCGACAAGGTGCAGTTGGGCAAGACGAAGCTGACCATCAAGCCGGACACGCGCACCACCGAGGTGGAGGTGCCCTCGGGCGCGGACGCCTTCGGCTCGCTGGTGGGCACCTCGGAGCGCATGCGCCTGCTCTTCGCGGATCTGCGCCGCATCGCCCGCGAGGACATGAACCTGCTCCTCGAGGGCGAGACGGGCACGGGCAAGGAGCTGGCCGCGCGCGGCGTGCACCAGTACTCGGCGCGGCGGCACGGGCCTTTCAAAGTCGTGGACTGCAACCTCATCACCGAGGAGAAGGCCGAGCGGGAGCTGTTCGGCTCCATGCGCGCCGTGGATGACGAGGAGAAGGGCGTGCGCGGCGTGTTCGAGGCCGCCCAGGGGGGCACCCTCTTCCTGGACGAGGTGGGCGAGCTGCCCCTGGCGCTCCAGCCCAAGCTCTTGCGCGTGCTGGAGACGCGCGAGGTGCCCACGCTGGACGGCGGGGCGGTGCCGGTGAACGTGCGGGTGATCGCCTCCACCCACCGCAACCTGGAGGAGGACGTGCGCCAGGGCCGCTTCCGCGCGGATCTCTACTTCCGGCTGGCGGTGGCCCGCGTGCGGCTGCCGCCCCTGCGCACCCGGCGCGAGGACATCCCCGTGCTGGCCCACTCGCTGCTGCAGGCGCTCAAGGCCAACTTCGAGCTCACCCCGCAGACGCTGGCCCTCTTCGAGGGCTACGAGTGGCCGGGCAACGTGCGCGAGCTGCGCAACGTGCTGGAGCGCGGCGCCCTCATGCAGGAGACGGGCAACACCAGCTGGCTGGACTTCATGGCCCAGCCGCAGCGCAAGGTGGAGGCCGGCGCGGAGCCCGCCACGAGCGTGGGCGCCCTGGTGGTGGGGATGAACTACCACGAGGCCAAGGATCGCGTGCTGGCCGACTTCGAGCGCCTCTACTTCGCCGAAGTAATGAAGGAAGTGGGCTTCGACATGAAGGCCGCCGAGCAGCGCACCGGCCTGTCCATGCAGAGCCTCTATCGCCTGTTGAAGAAGAACGGGCTGCGCCTCAAGGACCTCAAGAACGCCGAGGGCCTTGATAAGTAAGCGCCCGCAACCAGTCCCACGGAGGGGAATACCCATGTTGCGCCGTCTCGCCATCGCGTCCGTCCTCGTCACTGCCGCCTGTGCCGGCCAGAAGGCCGCCGGTCCCGCCCAGGCTGCCTCGGTGCAGGAGCGGATGCGCATCACCAACCAGCCCGTCTTCGACGTAGCGCTCTGCCACCCGCGCGAGCTCACCCTGCCCCAGCCGCCCAACCAGGCCGTGCTGGTGGGCGCGCTCATCACCGCCCGGCCCCAGGTGATGGAGTGCCTGGTGGATCCGAAGAACCGCGGGCCCGAGGCCACCACCAAGGTCTCGGTGAAGACGAACGTCACCGATCAGGCCGCCACCCACACCATCACGGGGGAGAACCTCACCCCCGAGGGCCAGAAGTGCGCCCAGGCCGCGGTGGACAAGGCCGTGCCGCTCCAGACGCTGCCCCAGGGCGCCCCGCCGGTGACGGCGGAGGCCCAGTTCATCCACGAGCTGAACAACAGCCCCTCCGTCACCTTCGGCATCAACGAGGGCTCGGACTTCTCCGGCACCGTCCGCCTGGCGCAGCCGCAGTGGTGTGACTGCTACGCGCCCTTCAGCACCCAGGCGCCCCCCGTGCTCACCGCGAAGCTCAAGCTGATGAAGGCTTCGCCCACGCCGGCCGACATCACCTTCGAGCCGAGCGGCAGCACCGAGGGAGATCAGCTCGCCGCCTGCCTCAAGCAGAAGATCGCCGCCCTGCCCGTCACCCTCAAGTCGGACGAGCTGACGTTCCCCCACCGCTTCGTCCACTTCCACGCGCAGGCCACCGAGCCCGCGGCCAGCCTGCCGCCGGAGCTGCGCTTCTACCAACTGGAGCTGGTGCGCGGTCAGCGCGCGGCGGACGCGGCCATCGCCTTCGGCGCGCGCGCCAACGCGGCCGAGGCGTATGACGCCATCGTGGCGAAGTACCAGAAGACGCAGGACTGGAAGCTCATCCCCGAGCTGCGCGAGAAGTGCGCCGCGCTGGTGAAGGCCGCTGACGGCTGGCTGGCCGCGATCGAGGCGCAGCAGGGCGTGGACGAGGCGACCCTGACGCTCGTCAAGTCGCTCAAGGCGAAGGACGAGGCCTGGGCCGAGGTGGAGACGGCGAGCCAGACCACGCTGGCCACCACCCAGAAGGAGCTGGAGACGGCGAAGCAGCGCCGCCAGCAGGACGAGGCCGCCTGCCCCAAGGAGCGCAAGTAGCCGCTCGGCAGGAGAGGACCACCAGCCCCCCGAGCAGTGGAAGGCCTGGCTCGCGCGCCAGCAGCAGTGGCGCGCCGGACCCGCCGCGAAGCTCAGGCCGCCGAGGCGTTGTCGTTGGCCGCGGTGGCCTCGCGGATCTTCACGCTCACCAGCTTGGAGATGCCCGGCTCCTCCATCGTCACGCCGTAGAGCGTGTCCGCCACCTCCATGGTCCGCTTGTTGTGGGTGATGAGGATGAACTGCGACTGGCGGCTCATCTCCTTCACCATCTCGTTGTAGCGGCCCACGTTGCCCTCATCCAGCGGCGCGTCCACCTCGTCCAGCAGGCAGAAGGGCGTCGGCTTGATGAGGAAGATGCCGAAGATGAGCGCCACCGCGGTGAGCGCCTTCTCGCCGCCGGACAGCAGGTTCACGCTCTGCAGCTTCTTGCCCGGCGGCTGGGCGACGATCTCCACGCCCTGCTCGGCGCCTGGGCCCTCGTTGGTGAGCACCAGGCTGGCCCGCCCGCCGCCGAACAGCCGCGGGAAGACGGCCTGGAACTTCTCGTTCACCACGTCGAACGTCTGCTTGAAGCGCTCGCGGCTGGTGGCGTCGATCCGGGAGATGGCCTCCTTGAGCTGCTCCAGCGTCGCCAGCAGATCCTTCTTCTGCCCCGAGAGGAAGTCGAAGCGCTTGGTCAGCTCCGCGTGCTCTTCGATGGCGGTGAGGTTGATCTCCCCCATCTTCTCCACCTGGGCGCGCAGATCCTTCAGCTCCGCCTCCGCCTCGGGAGGCAGCGGGGCCAGCAGGTGGTAGCGGTGCAGCTCGTCCGCCAGCTCCACCTGGTGCCGCTCGCGGATGCCGGACGCCAGGTGCTCCAGCTCCAGGGCGATCTCCCGCTCCTTGAGCGAGATCTGCGACAGGCCCTGCATCAGCTCGTCCATGCGCCCGCGCAGCTCGCGGAACAGCGTGTCCTGCTCGCGCACCTCGGTGGAGGCCGCGGCGTGCGCGGTGCGGCGCGCCTCGAGCGTCTCGGCCCCCTGGCGGTGCTCCTCGGCCCGCTTCGCCCGCCCTTCCTCCGTCTCCTCGCTCTTCCGCCGCAGCTCTTCCAGGCGCGCGCTGCCCTCCCCCACCGTCACCCGCAGGCGGTGGATGCGCTCCTCCATCTCCCGGCGCTGGGTGATCAGGCTCTCCAGCTCCTTGCGCGCCGCCTCGCCGCGCTCGCTGCCGGCAGCCACCTTGATGCGCAGGGCCATCAGCTCCGCGGACACCGTGTCCGCGCGCTGCTTGAGTGACTCCAGCTCCGCGGAGAGCTGCCGCACGCGCTCCTCGCGCGCCTCGCGGTCCGCCTGCCCGTGGGCCACCTCGCCCCGGCTGTTCTCCTCCTCGTGCACCAGGCCGCCGTGCGCGTGGGCCAGCTGCACCTCCTCCGCCTCCAGCGCGGACACCCGCTCGCGCACCCGCGCCAGATCCTCGCTGGCCTTGTGCAGATCCTTCTCCTGGCTGGCCAGGTTCAGCTCCTCGGCGTGCTGGTTCTTCGCCAGCCCCTTGAGGACGCTCTCCGTCTGCCCCATCTGCTTCTGGAGCGTGTAGTGCCGCGTGAGGATCTCGTTGTAGCGCTCCTCCACCCGAGCCACCTCGGCGGCCAGCTCGGCGATCTCGCGCTTCTTCTGCAGGGCGCCCACGGCCGCGCCCTCGCGCTCACCACCGGTGAGCGTGCCGTCCCCGCGCACCACCTCGCCCTCCAGCGTGACGAGGGTGCACGGCGGGCCGCCGGCGGCCGCGTAGGCCCGCGCCGAGGCCAGATCCTCGACGATGACGACATCCCCGAGCAGCAGCCGCATCACCGGCTGGAGCGCCTCCTCGCACTTCACCTCCGCGAAGGCGCTGCCCAGCACCCCGGGGCGGCTGAAGTCCGGCTCCACCACGGGCGCCAGCCCCTCCAGCACCGGCACCGGCAGGAAGCTGCCGCGCCCCTCGGAGGCCGTCTTCAGGTACTCCACCAGCTCGTAGCCCTTCTCCGGGCTCTCCACGATCACGTGCTGCAGCCGCTCGCCCAGCGCCGCCTCCACCGCGCGCTCGAAGCGCTGCGGGGCCGTGAGCACGTCCGCCACCAGGCCGAAGATGCCCTGCTCGCGGAACTGCTGGCCGGCGCGCACCATCACCGCGCGCACGCCGCGATCGAAGCCCTCGTAGTTCTTCTGCAGCTCCTCCAGAGAGGACAGCCGGCTGCGCTTGTCGGCCAGCTCCTCGCGCAGGTTGATGACCTGGATCTCGCTCTCGGCGAACTCGGCGCGGGTGTGCGCCAGGGCCTCCTCCTCCTGCGTCTTGCGCGCGGCCAGCTCCATCGCGTTGTGGCGGCTCTCCTCCACCATCTGGAGCACCTGGGTGCGCCCCTGATCCAGCGCCTGCTCCTGCGCGCGCAGGCCCTCCAGCTCGACGCGCAGCTTCTCGCGGCGGGCCTCCAGATCCGCGCGCTGGCGCGCGAGGTTGAAGAGGTTGGACTCGTGGTTGGCCAGGCGCGCCGCCACCGCCACCAGCCCCGCGCGCTCCTGCTCCTGCCGCAGCGCCACCTCCGTCTGCAGCTGCGTGGTGCGGCGCAGCTCCTCCTGCGCCACCTGCATGGCGACCTCGTCCTCCTTCCACGCCCCGGCGATGCCCGTCAGCTCCGCCTCCCGAGCGGCCATGGTGTCCGCCACCTCGGCCTGGCGCGCCAGCAGCGGGCCCAGCTCGGCCTCGGCCTGCCCCACCCGGGCCCCCGACTCCTCCAGATCCTTGCGCCAGTAGGCCAGATCCTGCTCGTCGCGCTGCACCGCGCTCTCCAGCGCGTGCACCTCTCCCGCCAGCTTCTGCAGGGCCTCGCCCTCGGCCTCCAGCTCGGCGCGGCGCCGGGTGATGGCCTCCTCCAGCTCGCGCACCCGATCCAGGTTCTCGCGCTCCTCCGAGCCCAGGCTCTCCAGCCGCACCTGGAGCACCTTCGCCTCCGCGTGCAGCTCCAGGAAGCGGTGGGCGGCCGCGTGCAGATCGATGTCCCGCATGCGCGCCTTGAGCTTCTTGTACTTCTCGGCCTTCTTGGCCTGCCGCGCCAGCGTGTCGAGCCGCTTCTCCAGCTCGTTGGTGATGTCCGTGACGCGCAGGAGGTTGGCCTCGGTGGCCTCCATCTTGCGCTCGGCCGCCTTGCGCCGGGCCTTGTACTTGGTGACGCCGGCGGCCTCCTCGATGATGGTGCGCCGATCCTCCGGCTTGCTGGAGACGATCAGGCCCACGCGGCCCTGCTCGATGATGGAGTAGGCCTTGGTGCCCACGCCCGTGCCCAGCAGCAGCTCCGTGATGTCCAGCAGCCGGCAGGTGGCCTTGTTGATGAGGTACTCGGACTCGCCGCTGCGGAACAGCCGCCGGGTGACGGTGATCTCCGGGAAGCCCTGGTACTGGGGCGCCAGCTGATCCGTCTCCTCCATGGTGAAGGTGATGGACACCTCCGCCATGGACAGGGGCGGCTTGTTCTCCGAGCCGTTGAAGATGACGTCCTCCATGCCGCGACCACGGAGGTTCTTGGCGCTCTGCTCACCCATGGCCCAGCGGATGGCGTCCACCACGTTGGACTTGCCGCAGCCGTTGGGCCCGACGATGCCTGTCACGCCTTCGTCGAAGCTGAAGACGCTCCGCTCCATGAAGGACTTGAAGCCGGTGATGTCCAGGCGCTTGATTCGCATCCAGCGGACTCCTGTGCGGCGTGGTGCGCGGGAGGTGGGAAATCGCTCCAGGGCCGAAAAATCGGCCTCGGCGTGTGGTCAGGAGTATCAGTCACTTATGACGAGATCAAGCGTGACCATGCACCGTGTGGCCATACATTCCGAAGCTCGCGCTGTACCGTCGGGGTTGCGCGGTAAGGGGTTGAAAACCGGGAGCTGCACCCTACCTCCCCGGTGATCTTTCTGGAGGAAGCCGCCGTTCGCGCCCTTTCTCGTCCCCTCGGTCCTCGTGGGGGCGTCCCTGGCGGATCTACCCGACCGGTCTGACACGCCCCCGCGACGGCGGCCCGCCCGAGCCCAGGCTTCCCCCGGGAGGGTGGGCTGGCGCTGACCTGCCGGGCGGGATCCGCGGCGTGGACGAGCTCCACCCAGGAGGTACGGCCCACGGGGAAGGGATCGATCCAGACGGGCGTCCTCTCGGACTCCAAGAATTCAGGACTGTCCGCGCTTTCGGGCCCTGCGTGGCCGAACCGCTCGTGCGTGGGTCAATTTCTTTGTTCACTCCCATGCAGAAGCCCTCACTCAGCCACGCGAAGAAGCTGCTCCTGACCGCCGCGCTCCTCCTGGCCACGGTGGGCGGGATGGTGCTCTACAAGGTCCAGGCGCTGGGGTACTCGCTGCGAGACACCCTGCCGCTGACGAGCTACCACGTCACCTACGCGCTGGACTTCGACGGACACGGCGAGGACGTGCGGGTGAGGACGTTCCTCCCCGCCACCGACGCCCACCAGCAGATCAGCCAGGAAGAGAACCAGGCCACGGGGCTCCACTTCAACCAGCGCCTGGAGGGGCTGAACCGGGTGGCCACCTGGGCGGGCGCGGACGTGCCGGACGGGACACGCCTCCGGTACAGCTTCACGGTGCTGCCCTCCCGGCTCCAGTTCCAGCTCCCCGCGCAGCTGCCCGTGCCGGAGAGCTACCCGGCGTCGGTCTCCCCCTTCCTGCGGCCGGAGAAGGAGATCCAGGTGGACGCGCCCGAGCTCACCGCCACCCTGGCGCGGATCGGCGGGGACCGGGGCAGCGTGCAAGAGCGGCTGCGGCGCATCTACGCGCTGACCTCCGAGCTCAAGCCCAGGCCCTTCAAGGGCACCACGGATGCGCTCACGGCGCTGCGGCTGGGCGAGGCGAGCTGCAACGGCAAGAGCCGGCTCTTCGTGGGGCTGGCGCGCGCGGCGGGCATCCCGGCGCGGCTGGTGGGCGGGCTCATCCTGGAGCCGGGCGCGAAGAAGACGTCCCACCAGTGGGTGGAGGCCTACGTGGCCGGGCACTGGGTGCCGTTCTGCCCCACCAACGGGCACTTCGCGGAGCTGCCTGAGCGCTACCTCACCCTCTACTATGGGGATGAGGCCCTGTTCCGCCACAGCTCGGACATCAACTTCAACTACCGCTTCGAGGTGGCCTCCCAGCTCGTCCCCTCTCCCAAGGCGAAGGCCTCGTTCAAGATCTTCAACGTGTGGGCGCTCTTCGAGCGGATGGGCCTCTCGTTCTCGCTGCTGCGCACGCTGCTGATGCTGCCGGTGGGGGCGCTGATCGTCGTCCTGTTCCGCAACGTGATCGGCCTGCCGACCTTCGGCACCTTCCTGCCCGCGCTCATCGCCGCGGGCGCCGGCGAGACGGGGGCGCTCTGGGGCTTCGTGGGCGTGCTCCTCGTGGTGGTGGTGGTCTCGCTGGTGCGCTGGGGGATCCAACGGCTGGAGCTGCTCCACTCCCCCACGCTGGCCATCCTGCTGACGGTCGTCACCCTGGCGCTGCTGGGCACCAGCCTGCTGGCGGAGCGCTTCGGGCTGATGGCGCTGGCGCACGTCACCTTCTTCCCCATCGCCGTGCTGGCCATCACCGCCGAGCGCTTCTATCTCTCCTTCACCGAGCAGGGCACGAAGACGGCCATGAAGGAGCTGGGCGGCACGCTGCTCGTCATGCTCGCCTGCTTCCTGGTGATGAACTCGCTGGCGCTGCAGGTGCTGCTCATCGGCTTCCCGGAGATCCTGCTGCTGGTGGTGGCCGCCAACATCTACCTGGGCCGGTGGGTGGGCGTGCGGCTGATGGAGTACCGGCGCTTCCGGCGCCTGCTCTTCCAGGGGAGCCCGCAATGAGGTGGCTCTCCGGCCTGCGTGAGGCCTTCGCCCAGCTCCGGGCCCGCCGCGAGGAGCTGGTGGGCATCAACCAGCGCAACGTCATGCTGGTGTACCCCCACAACGCGCGCCGGGACTTCCCCCTGGCGGATGACAAGCTGCTGGGCAAGGAGCGGTTCGCCACGGCCGGGGTGCCCACGCCGGAGACGCTCGCGGTGTGCGACGGGCTCTATGCCGTCCCCTCCACCGTGGAGGCGCTCCAGGACAGGGAGTCCTTCGTCGTCAAGCCCGCCAGCGGCAGCGGGGGGCAGGGCATCCTCGTGCTCGGCGAGCGCCTGGAGCCCGGGGTGTGGCGCAGAGCGGGCGGGGACACCATCACCTCGGCCGGGCTCCAGCGACACATGGCGGACATCCTCTTCGGGGTCTACTCGAAGACGCTCGAGGATCGCGTCTTCATCGAGCGGCGCATCGTGCCGCATGCGTTCTTCCAGGAGCTCTGGGGGGACGGGCTGTGCGACATCCGCGTCATCACCCTCCACAGCCAGCCGCTGATGTCGATGATCCGCGTCCCCACCGCCGAGTCCGGAGGCCGCGCCAACCTGCACCAGGGCGGGCTGGGCATCGCCCTGGAGCTGGAGACGGGGCGGACCTACCGCGCCCTCCACCATGGGATGCCCGTCGAGCGGCACCCCGAGTCGGGCACGCCCCTGCTCGGCCTGCAGGTGCCGGACTGGGCGCGCGTCCTCGAGGTGGCGCGGGGCGCGGCGGGCGCGGTGCCGCTCGGCTACCTGGGCGTGGACATCGTGGTGGATCAGGAGCGCGGCCCGCTCGTGTTGGAGATCAACGCGCGCCCGGGGCTGGAGATCCAGAACGTCCATGGCTCCGGGCTCGGCAAGGCGCTGCGGAGGCTCTCGGCATGAACCGGTTGGTGGTGGACAGGCTCTGGCCGCTGCTGGTGGGGCTGGTCGCGCTCGTGGTCGGCGCGCTCGTGCTGGAGGAGTACGCGCGGCGGCGGGGAAACCAGACCGTGATCGTCGAGATCCGCAAGGAGGACGCCCTGGCCTCGGGGGGTGCGGAGGAGGACGGTGCCCCGGAGGCAGAGGGCGCCGCGGAGGCGGAGGAGGCCTTCCCGCCGCTGGACGAGCCCCATGCCCGCGCGCGCCTGGCGGCACGCCGGGCCCAGTTCGATGAAGCGCTGCGGCTGTTCGCCCAGGTCGTCTCCGCGCACCCGGACTCGGCGCCCCTCCAGGGAGAGGTGGGGGCGTGGCTCCTCGCCGCGCGCCGCCCGCAGGAGGCCCTGCCCCACCTCGAGCGCGCCAAGGCGCTCGAGCCCGACGCGCCTCGGTTCTCGCTCCACCTGGCTCGGGCCCTGAGCGCCACGGGGGATGCCGCGGGGGCGGAGAAGGAGCTGCGCGCGCTGCTGGAGCGCCGGCCCTCGTACCGCGCCGCGCGCGTGGCGCTCGGGGCCATCCTCCACAAGCGGGGCGCCCTCGCGGAGGCCATCGCGGAGCTGAAGACCGCCGCCGCTTCGGGCGGCAACGAGGATCGCGCGATCGCCCTGGTGGCGCTGGGCGCGGCCCACCTCGCGGCCCGGCAGCGGGAGGAGGCCACCCACGCCTTCGAGCAGGCCATTCTCTTTGCTCCCGCACGAGTCGAGGTCCGGCTGGGGATGGCCCGCGCCTATCTCGAGAGCGGACACAAGGAGGATCTGGACCGCGCGACGGAGATGCTGCAGCGCACGGCGGAGCTGGCCCCGGACCTGGCCAGCGTGCACAGCGCGCTCGGGCGGGCGCACGAGCGCCGGGGCGAGGACGCGGCCGCGATGAGCGCCTACGAGCGGGCGCTCCAGCTCGAGCCGGGCTACCGCTACGTGCGTCGGCGGCTGATCCGCATGTCGCTGGAGCGGCGGGACTTCACCCGGGCCCGCATCGAGGCGGAGCGCCTGCTGCAGGATGCGGCCGACGTGCCCGAGCACCACTTCCTGGCCGCGCTCGTGGCGGATCGGGACGATCGCCCGGCCGAGGCGCGCCGGCACTATCAGGAGGCCATCTCCCGCGCGAAGGGGGACTACCCGGAGGCCTTCCTGAACCTGGGGCTGCTGGAGAAGAGCGAGGGCAACCCCGACAAGGCGCTGCGGGCCTTTGAGGAGGCGCTGAAGCTGCGGCCAGACTACCGCGCCGCGTACAACAACCTGGGAGGGCTCCACGCGGACGCCGGGCGGCTGGCCGAAGCGCAGGCGGCCTACCGCAAGGCCATCGAGCTGGACGCCTCGTACGCCTCGGCCTGGTACAACCTGGGAGAGCTGTTCTCCCGCCAGGGGAAGTACGCGGAGGCCATCCCCGCCTACCAGGGTGCGCTCAGGGCCCGTCCCAACTACACGCGGGCGATGCTGAACCTGGGCGTGGCCTATGTGCGCTCGGGCCAACGCGCGGAGGCCCTGGACACCTACCGGAAGCTCGTCGCCATGGCGCCCCGGTACGCCTCGGCCTGGTACAACCTGGGGCTCTCGCTCGAGGCGCAGGGCCAGCGCGCGCAGGCCCTGGAGGCGCTGCGCCAGGCGCTCGCCGTGGATGGCGAGCACGTGGCCAGCCAGCGCAAGCTCGGGGAGCTGGAGCTGCTGGAGGGGCACCTGGCCGAGGCCCAGCGCGCCTACGAGGAGCTGCTGGATCTGCGGCCCGGGGATCTGGGCGCACGCATCGCCCTGGCGGAGCTCCTCGGGAAGCAGGGGGATGGGGAGGGCTGCCGCCAACGAGCCCAGGCGCTGCGCACCGAGGCCCCCACCGACGAGCGCGTCCAGCGCCTCCTGGGCAAGTGCGCCACGGCCTCTGCCCAGGCCGCTCCTCCCTGAAGGCTTTCCAGGGCCGGACCGCAGCACACACCGACAGGAGTACCCATCATGCCAACCCTCCCCTCCCCTTCCACCCCCCGCGCGCCCTGGAGGGGCCTCGCGCTCCTCCTCGTCTGCGGCGGCCTGCTCGTGGCGATCCCCGCCTGCGGAGGGGACACGAGCCCCCTCCCCAACAAACCGATCGATCCGAGCGCCCCGGACGAGCTCCTCTTCCAGGAGGGGCTCACCGCGTACAACGTCCCCGACTACACGACGGCCCAGGCGAGGTTCGATGAGCTGCTGCAGAAGTACCCGGACTCTCCCCGGCGGGACAATGCGGCCTACCTCGCGGGGCGGTGCCGGTACGAGCTGGCCGACTACAACGGGGCCATCACCACGCTGACGCAGCTGAGGGAGACCTACCCCACGTCGCCCTTCGTCCACTCGTCGGCGTACTTCACCGGGCGCTCGCGGTACCAGCTCAATGACTTCCTGGGCGCGCAGGCGGACTTCCAGGCCACGCTCCAGTCGGATCCCAACGGCGTGTTCGCGGACAACGCCCAGTACTTCCTGGGGCGCTGCCTCTACGAGGCCGGAGATCTGGTGGGCGCCGCGACCGAGCTGGCGAAGGCAGAGACGACCTACCCGAACAGCACCTACGTGGACAATGCCCGGTACTACCTGGGGCGCAGCTACTTCGATCAGAAGGACTACACCTCCGCCGCCGGTCCCTTCGAGCGCGTCTTGCAGACGCAAGCCTCCATCTACGCCGATGACGCGCAGTACTACCTGGGGCGGTGCCACTACGGCCTGACGCAGCTCCCCGCCGCGCTGACCGACTTCACGAACGTGGTCACCACCTATCCGACGAGCCAGTACACGGATAACGCCCTCTATTACGAGGTCCGCATCTACGCCGATCAGAAGAACTGCGCCTCGGCCAACTCGACCTACACCGAGCTGCAGACGAAGTTCCCCATGAGCACGTACCTGACGACGGCCCAGACCTACAAGACGGGCAAGGGCTGCTAGGAGCAGGAGGCTGAGGATGGCGCGTTGGTGGCTGGCGCTCGTGGCGATCCTCTTGCTCGTCCCTTCCCAGGGGCGAGCCCAGGAGACGCCTTCCCCGCTGTCTCCGGAGACGCAGGTGGGGGAGGAGCTGGACATTCCTCCCTTGCCCTCCGGCTCCGGGGAGCAGAAGCGAAAGAAGAAGAAGAAGAAGAGGAAGAAGAAGAGGGCAGCCGCGCCGGCCCCTGGCGCCTCCATCCCGATCTCCGGGGCCGAGGCTCCGTCCACCGCCCCCGGAGCCTTGGCCGAGCCAGCTCGCGCGGACGCGCCCAAGGCACCGCCCCCGGAGTCCGCCGATCCAGACGACTCCGACGAGGATGCTGGCGGGCCTGGGTTCGACGTCCAGCTCAGGGCCAGCGTCTCGGCAGGGGCATTCCAGGGCTGGCAGGTCCGCAAGGATGGAGGGGCGCTCGTCGTCGCCGAGGCCGCGGCCATCCCCACGGCGCGGTACGGGGACTTCATCCTGCGGCTCCCGCTCCGCCTCGCGCACCGGCAGACGTTCGGGGCCTCGCTCCCGGAGACCCAGGGGCTCGGGGGCCTCGAGCTGACGTGGAAGCAGAGCCGCCGCCTGAAGCTCTCGGTGGAAGGCGGACTCGTGGGGTTCTGGAGGCCCGGCTGGCCGGACCTGTATCAGCCCCTGGCCGATGGCAGCTTCGCACCAACCTCGCGGGCGAGCCACCTCGACCGACGGTTCGGAGCAGAGCTCGTGGGCACACCCATGCGGCGCCACCGCCTGCGCCTGAGCTACCGCTACGCCCTCTCGGACTACGCGACGGACCCGGCCTTCCAGCCCATCGATGAGCCCATGCACCTGACGCCGCTGGACCACACGGAGCATGCGCTGGAGCTGGGCTGGCGCTATGTGGGCAAGGGCTTCCGGCTGATGGCGGGCGTCCGCGGGTTCGCTCGCCAGGACTCGTTCCTCTTCGCCCGCGATGCGGGCACGGGGAGGACGCATGCGGGGCCTGGGGGGCTTCCGCCCAACCCGCTGCAGTCATTCCGCGGGGGGGAGCCTTCCGTGGGAGGCAAGCTCTGGCTGCTCCAGAGACGTCTCGAGCTGGAGGCCGGCTATGGCCTCGGGCTCGTCGAGGATCGCTTCCAGGGCTACTACTCGTACACCGAGCACCACCCGGAGCTGCGGGTGGACTACTCGCCGGTGGAGCGGGTGTCGCTCCGGGCCACCGCCGCGGCCTGGCTGAGGAGCTACGGGGAGAACAGCTATGTGGAGGGCCCCGGACACCCGCCGCTGACCTCGGGAGATCGCCGCGTCGTCCGGCGCGGTGTGCTGGGAGGAGAGCTGCGCTTCCAGCTCCGGCCGGGGCTGACGGCGAAGCTGGAGGGGCGGTGGGTGGTGAACAAGAGCAACTTCCCGCCCTACGTCCCCGGAGTCTTCCCGCGCAGCCGCGCCTACGACATCGATTGGAACTACCAGAACTGGCTCGCGCTGGGGGGGCTGGAGTACCGCACCGCGGTCGGGCGTTGAGGGCCTGCCCGACAGGGCTGGCCGGCGAGGGGTTGAAAAGTGAGAGCTGGCGCCTACCTTCCCCATGATCTTTCTGGAGGAAGCCCACGTTCGCGCCCTTTCTCGCCCTCTCGCTCCACCTGGGAGCGGTCCCCGCCTCACCGCCTGAGCGGGCTGACACGCCACCTGCAGCAGCCAGAGTCTCGGCGGACTGCCCGAACCCGTACTTCCCCTTGGAGAACGGGCTGAAGCTGACCTATCGGGCTGGATCCTCGCGGCTGACGATCTCCACCCGCGAGGTGGCGTCCACGGCCGAGGGGCAGAAGGGACTGCTGGCGGTGGAGCTGAAGGGCCGCAGTGGCCAGACGGAGGCCTTCTGTACCTCGGAGGGCGTGCGGACGGGGCTCGGCGGCCTGGAGGGGGCGCTGCTGTCAGCCTCGGGGATGCAGGTGGAGGTGGTCTCCGCCGAGGGTGTCGCGGTTCCACCGTCCGCGAAGATGGTGCCGGGCGCCAGCTGGCGCAACTCGCTGTCGGTGAGGATGAAGCCGCCCGAGTCCTCGAAGATGCCTGCGGGGATGGTGATCGCCACGACGTTCGACAAGGAGGCGACCGTCGTCGGGGAGGAAGAGGTGAAGGTGGAGGGGGGCACCTTCAAGGCGCTGAAGGTGAAGAACCTGACCACGGCGCGGGCCAGCCGGCCGGGGGCGCAGGGGCGCTCCATCGAGAGCCTCATCTGGTTCGCGCCGGGGGTGGGAATCGTCAAGGTGTCCACAGGGGGCACCACGGATCTGGAGTTGCTCAAGGTGGAGCGGCCAGCGACGGCCAAGACAGCGCCGGCGGCGGCCAAGGACAGGAAGGGCTCGAAGCTCTGAGACGTCTCAGTGCGTAGGGTCAGTAGACGCCGATCAGGTGGATCTGCACCCTCGGATTGCCCAGGTACTCCTCGAGCCGCCAGCGGCTCCGGATCCCCTCGTCGTGGATGCCGACTCCCGCGTCCGGCGGTGAGCCCGTCTGCGCCAGGGCCTTGCGCAATCGCGAGATGGCCCAGGAGTCGAAGGTCGGATCGCCCGAGCTCTCCAGCACCTTGAGCTCGCGGAGCTTGCCGTCCGGCTCCTGCCACACCTCGACCACCGCCGCCAGCGCGAGGACCGGAGCGGTGATGTCCACCATGTACATGTTCGCCGCCCGCCCCGCCTCCACCGCAGCCTGGAGCCGGTTGCGCTGCTCGAGGCGGTGCTCGCGCTTCTCGGGCGCGGCCATGGGGCTGCCCGTCTTCCCGTAGCGCTGGGTGGCCTCGACCTGCTCACGCGCCATCCGCGAGCCGATCACCGCTGCATTCGGCGGCGGCGGGTCCACCAGCTGCTCCGAGAACGCGGACTTCAACTGATGGAAGTACGGGGAAGGCGCCCCGCGCTGCGCACGCGCCACCGCGAGCGTGTCCGCGGCCCAGCCGTCCACCCGCGCCTTGGCCTCTTCCGCCTGGTACTCCGCCAGGGCCTCCGGATCCGGAGCCTCTCCCGGCAGGTTGCGGATGGTCCGGCCCCGCGACGGCGGCTCCTCCGCCACGGGCACTCCTCCAGGGAAACTCTTCGGCAGCAGCGCCAGGGGAGGCGCCGCTCGCGGGGCATCCTCCATCCGGGGGCTGGCGCTCTCAGGCGCGGCTCTCTCCCCTGTCCTCTGGGCCACCTGCGCCGGGGGACTGGCACTCTCGGAAGTGGCCCTCTCCTCCGCCTTCGGGGCCACCGGGGCCGGCGGACGCGGAGTCCGGCGCGGGGGCTGGGCGCTCGCTCGAGCGGGCGGCTGCTCCTCGGGCTTGGGAGCGGGCGGCGCGACAGGCTGCGGAGCCTGGTAGACGATCTCCATCTCCAGGGCGCTCGGCGGCGCCTGCCGCGGCTCAGGCGCAGCGGGGCCCCACAGCATCACCGCGAAGAGCGCGGCGTGCAGGAGCACCGAGGCAAGCAGCGTCAGGGTCAGCCTGGAGCGTCTGGACACGAGAGTAAGCTTGCCTCGGCACACCCCGAGAGGTGAAGCGCCGCGAGCGCCTGGACCTCCCACCAGCCAGGAGAAGAACACAAGGCCGGCTGCCCGGGCTGCCTTCTACCCCGCCCCTCTGCTCGGGGGAGCCGCCGGTGGATTCGCGGGAGGAGTGCCCGCGGCGCCATCCGCCGGGGCCGCCGCGGCCGCCTTGGCCATCGCCTGGGGCTCCACCGTCACCCGCACCACTCGCGGCCCATCCACCTCGGTCACGACGATGCGCCACATGTCCAGCTTGAGGGTGTCCCCCTTCTCCGGCACCCGCCCCAGCTTCGTCATCAGGTAGCCGGCGATCGTCGTCACCTCGCCCTGCTCGTCCTCCTTCAGGTCGAAGTCGACGTCCAGCCGCTCCTCCAGATCGTCCAGCTGCGCCGTGCCCGGCAGCTCGAAGCGGCCCCCCGGCAGCGAGCGCACCTCCTCCATCCGCCGGCCCAGCTCCGCCACGTCCCCCACCACCTCCGCCACCACGTCCGCGATGCTCACCAGCCCCGAAGTCCCGCCGTGCTCGTCCACCACCAGCGCCGTCTGCCGGCGCCGACGCCGGAACTCCGCCAGCAGCTGCTCCAGCGTCACGTTCTCCGGCACGAACAGCACCGGCCGCTGCACCTGGGACAGGGCCCGCAGCTCCCCCTTCGACAGCAGGAAGAACAGATCCTTGGCGTTCACCACGCCCTCCACCTCGTCCAGGCTCCCGCGGCACACCGGCAGCCACGTGTGCCCCGCCGCCCGCGCGTCCGCGATGTTGCGCTCCAGCGGCTCCTCCACGTCCAGGAACTTCACCTGGTTGCGCGGCACCATCACCTGGCGCGCCGTCTTCTGCGCCATCTCCAGGGCGCGCCCGAGCAGCTCCGCCCGCGCGGTGGTGATGGCCCCCGCCTGCGCCGAGCTGCTCAGGATGACGCGCAGCTCGTCCTCGCTGTGGGCCTCGTGCGACTCGCTGGCCGAGTGCAGCCCGAACGCCTGCAGCAGCCGCCCGGCGATCCCGTTGAGCAGCCAGATGGCCGGGTAGAAGAGGAAGTAGAAGGCCCGCATCGGCAGCGCCACCGTGAGCGTGGTGGCCTCCGCGCGCTGGATGGCCAGGCTCTTGGGCGCCAGCTCCCCCACGATGATGTGGAGGAAGGTGATGATCACGAAGGCGATCGCCACCGCCACGCTGTGCGCCACCGTGTCCCGGGCCCCATCCGGCACCAGCCCCACGATCGCCGGCTCCAGCAGGCGCGCGAACGCCGGCTCACCCAGCCAGCCCAGCCCCAGCGACGCCAGCGTGATGCCGAACTGCGTGGCGGACAGGTACGCGTCCAGCTTCTCCACCATCTTCAGCGCGTTGCCCGCCCCGGGCCGGCCCTCGTCCACCAGCGCCTGCAGGCGCGTGGCCCGGATCTTCACGATGGCGAACTCCGTCGCCACGAAGAAGCCGTTGGCGAACACCAACAAGAGCGCCACGCCGAGGAAGATCCATTCGCTTGCCATGGCTCAGAACAGCGCTTCGAACTCGGGATCGCCCTTGAGCGAGTCGAACATGGGATCGGTGGACAGCCACCCCATCACCTTGGCCCTGTCCGCCGCCAGCGCCTTCTGCAGGAAGCTCACCGCGTCCTTGCGCCGCCCCCACAGCGCGTACAGCGCCGCCATGTTGTAGTTGAGCAGCAGATCCTCCGGGTTGAGCGTCCGCGCCTTCTCGTAGGCGCGCTCGGCCTCCGCGTAGAAGCCCTTCTGCGCGTAGCAGATGCCCAGATCCAGCTGCGCCTCGAAGTTGTCCGCCTCCAGCCGCACCACCTCCTTGAGCTGGTTGATGGCCGAGCGGTAGTCCCCCTCGTCCATCTGCAGCGCGGCCAGCTCATGGCGCGGGAAGCCGTCCTGCGGATCCAGCTCGATGGCCGTCTGCAGCTCGCGCATGGCCTCCTCCACGCGGCCCTGGTCCGCGTAGGTGAGCCCCAGGTTCAGGTGTGCGTCCGGGTACTCCGAATCCAGCTCGATGGCCTCCTTGTACTCCTCCACCGCCATCTCGGCCGCATGGGTGGAGAGGAAGCAGGCGAGGTTGTAGTGCGCCGTGGCGCTCTCCGGCTCCAGCCGCAGGGCCAGCAGGTACTCGTTGAGCGCCTCGCGGAACTGCTTCTTCTCCGCGTAGACGGTGGCCAGGTTGTCGTGGGCGTGGGCGGAGTGCGGATCGAGCTCGATCGCCTTCTTGAACTCCTTGATCGCCTCGTCCAACCACCCGCGATCCGCCAACTCGATGCCGCGCGAGTTGTGCTCGTCGGAGAGCGCGATGTTGTCCTTGTCCCTGGCCATGAAATCCGCCGGGCAATCTACGCGTCGCCAAATGACGGGCGCAAGGTAGAGTTTCCCCACCTCTCCATGCGCCGCGTCGCCCTCCTGCTCCTACTCCTTGCCGCCTGCGCCCGCAGGCCTGTCCCCGCCCCTGAGCCGCCGCCCGGCGCCGGCCCCTCACCTCCTCCCTCGGAGGCCAGCGCCCCCCGCCCCGAGGCCCCCCCCGATGTCAGCGAGCAGACACCCGCGGCCCCGGCCCGCCCCGTCTCGCTGCTGGTGGGCGGTGATGTGACGGTGGGCCACCACTACCAGACGTACTTCGACGAGCAGGTGGGCAAGGGGCGAACGCGGGAGGAGATGTTCGCCTACGGCTTCAAGGAGGTGAAGGCGGTGGCGGACGCGGCCGACCTGTTCCTCGTCAACCTCGAGTGCCCCTTCACCGAGGGGGGAGAGAAGCTGCCCAAGAACTTCAACTTCCGCGCGCGGCCCGAGTTCGTCCACACGCTGCTGGCCGGCGGCGTGGACGTGGTGAGCCTGGCCAACAACCACATGATGGACTACGGCCCCCAGGGGCTCGTGGACACGCTGATGACGCTGGAGCAGGCGAAGATCCCCTACTTCGGTGCGGGGCGCACCCTGGCCGAGGCCCGCCGCCCAGCCCTCATCACC
>JAFGNZ010000400.1 GCA_016926755.1 Myxococcaceae bacterium
CCACCGCAGCCGGTTGTTGCGGAACAGCAGGAGCAGGTCCTCCGCCTGCTCGAGCAGGGTGACCTTGCAGCCCCGGACCGCGGCGCCTGCCGCGGCCGTCATTCCGCCCGCGCCGCCTCCGACGATGGCGACGCGATCCCCTGCCTTCAGGCGCCCCTCGGCAAGCAGGGCATGGATGAGGTTGAGCGCCCGAACCTGCTGGGAGTACAGGGTGGCACGCCGCTCGAAGCTGCCCAGGACGAACACTCCAGGCGCTCCGGGCACCTCCATGTGGCGGGTGATGTCGTGCGGCGTCACCAGGGCGGCCTCCCAGGGCGCGCAGGGCGCCCGTTCACGAGCCAGGTCGTCAGAGGGTCACACCACAGAAGCAGGGCTCCATCAAGAGCACCTCCACGCGGACGCACGGCTCAACGCTGGCCGAACCTGTAAGGCTGGCCGCGAGGAACTCAGCCCGGCGGGACAGGGGGCGTTGCATGGGGAGGAGAATCGGAAGGCGGAGCAGGGACAGGATGAGGAGCTGGCGGTGGGGTTTGTGGAGGCGTCCCAACACCCTCTGCTGCTGGAGGCGGAGCGGCAGGCGGTGGCGCGGGAGGAGCAGGCGGCACTGGCTCGGGTGTGCTCGTGGCCGCAGGCGGAGCAGCTGGGGATGGTGTCTGCTCGGGTGGAGGAGGAGTGGAACTGGGCAGAGCGACTGGAGCCAGCTCACGCCCCAGCGGCGGCGCCTCGGCAACCACCTCGCCTTGAGCGGTCACTGCGTACTCGTACCATCCATCGAGCACGCGCACGCGCGGGCCGCTGCACCGATCGAAGCGTTGGTCCACCAGCACGTAGTACAAGCCCGGCGTCGGGCCTGTGAAAACCCCGACATCCAGTCCCTGCTCAGGACTGGAGCATCCCCAGAACAGGTCTGGATACGGGTTCTGCTTGATCATTTCCCGGAGGGCAGCCCCGGCGGCGAGCGCGGCTCCCGCCTCCATGAACGGGGCGACATTCCTGCCCGAGTAGCTGTCCGGCCAGTCGACGGTCCCTTTCCAGGCAGTTGCGGGCCTGACGCATCCGGGGAGCATTGATGCAAGCGCTGCGAGCACATAAGGCTTGAGCATGTCTCTCTCCTGAAAACAGCACCGGCGGAATTCCTCTCCCCGACCCGCGGCACATGGCGGGCGCCTATTCGCGCAACAACTGAAGAGGCTTGTCGCATCGTGGCATGCGACCTTCCCTGTATGGGGCGCAGCTCCCGAGGGTGATCCAGCGGGCTTCGGCATCACTCCACTGTTGGAGTTCCCCCGTGGGGAAGTAACGCAGGAAGACGCGTGTCCTGTCCTGACGCTCCGCCACCAGCGCTGAGGCCATTTCGATAGCCGTGGTCTTGTAGGCCGCGGGGGCGGGGTTGCCTGGAACCAGGCGAACCTCCGCCATGGCTACATAAGGGTCGAACGCGTCCGTAGGCCATGCGCCGAAATCACTCGAGGAAGGCATCGCGGTACACAGATGATTGTGGACATACCCCACGACCCACACATGCGAGGGAGGGTAGTCGTCATCTCTTACCGCGAAGAAGGGCTTGCATGAGTTGTGGTTCCCCCTGGCAGGTTCGGACACACGCCAGGAGAGGGAGTCGCGATCTCCCGCGACGTAGACCGTTGCACAGTACTCCGTGGACAAACCGACGATGGGGCGCTGCGTGAGCGGATCGCACACCTTGGTGCCCGGCAGCTTGAGGAGTGCATCCGCGGCATCCCGGAGCAGCTCAATCGGGAGAGAGGTGTCCCCTGTCGGCATCTCGAGGGCTGGCACCTCCGACCAGGGGCCTCTGGCAGCGGGTGCGCCCGGCGCGGTCGTGGTGAGGGGCAATTGGGTTGTGCATCCCATGGAGAGCAGGAGCAGCGCAAACACGGTCCTCATGGGCGGTACTCTCCAGGCGCGAAGGGTGCTGAGGCAGCGTGCCAGCCCGCTGTTCCTCGGAATACCACCTTTCCGGCCTCCGGCGCATGAGCCGCGGGCTCTACGTCCGAGTGCTTCCCAGAGCCTGGCGGACGCGCGCGCGGAGCTACCGGCGGCGCTCCGCCTCGGTGATGGCCGCCGCGGGCTGGACGACGCCCCACCCCTGGCGCTCCACCGCCACGCTCGGCAGCCGCCGCGCCGTGTCGATCAGGATCCGCTTCACCTCGGCCGGCGTGAGCTTGGGGTTGGCCTCCAGCATCTGCGCCACGATGCTCGTGACGATGGGCGCCGCGAACGAGGTGCCGTCCACGTGCTTGTAGCCCCCGGAGACGACCTTCTGGTCTCGCAGCTTGGAGCCAATCAGCTGCCGGATGAGGTAGGGCTCGTCGTCCTTCACCGCGTCCAGCTCCCGGATGACCCCCGCATGCTGGCGCAGCACCTTGCCCAGCTCCGCGTCCGGCGTGCCGTCCAGCAGCGTGAGCAGCTCCGCCTCCTGCGCCGTGGGGGTGCCGGGGAGGATGGGGGCCACCACCCAGATGGCCGGCGCCATCACCTCCGGCTTCTGCAGGCCATCAATCGTGGGGCCGTAGCAGGACCAGTAGGTGCCCATCCGGCCCAGCCGGGGATCGCCTCGGTCATCCAGGCCGCCCACGGTGATGACGGCCGGGGTGCTGGCCGGGGAGATGACGCGGCTCTTGCCTTGCGCGGCGTTGCCCACGGCGCAGACGACGGTGATGCCCGCTCGGACGGCGTCCTCGGCGGCCCGGCAGATGGGATCCACCAGGTAGCTGGCCTCGTAGTCGCCGCCCGCTGAGATGTTGAGGATCCGGATGCCCAGCGCTTCCTTGTGCTCGGTGACCCAGCGGATGCCCCGGGCGATGTCGTCGTGCTTCACGCGCGACAGGTGCCCCACCTTCACCAGCACCACGTCCATCTCCGGCGCCAGCGACTTGTACTTCCCGTCCGAGAGGAACCCGTTCCCCGCCGCCACCGTGGACGTCATCATCCCGTGCCACATGGAGTTGTCCGGCGTGCTGATGTGCTCCAGCCCCTCCTTGACGTTCAGCAAGTCGTAGTAGCGGCGGATGCGGCAGCGCGGCTGCATCAGATCCGGGTGGGCGAAGAAGCCCGAGTCCAGGAACGCCGCCGTCATGCCTCGGCCCTGGTAGTGCGGGTTGACCGCCAGCCGGCTGGCGATGGGGAGGATCTCCTCCTTCGCGGGCTCTCCCTGCGGCCAGATCGTGTGGGGTTCCTGCTCGAGGAGGGGGCGCTCTCCGTAGATGACGCCAGCGGGCTTCGGGGTGTCGGACATGTTGGTGCGCCGGAGGATATATGGGAGGGTTCCTCGCGTGAACACGAAGGTCGTCATCGAGGGCGCCGCGGATGCCGCCGCGGCGGGGGAGCAGGCAGACGCGCTGGTGCTGGTGGCGCCCGCGCCGCTGAAGGCCGCGCTGGAGGGGCTGGGGCTGCCGCCGGAGTGGAGGCGCGCGGTGGAGAGCACGCTCGCCGCGGACAGGGCCCTGGCGGAGGGGAGCCCGGCGCCCACCGTCGTGGCGGCGCCCTCCGCGCCCGGCGGCCGGATCCTCCTCGCGCCGACGGCCCCCATCCTCCACGACACGGACGACTGCCGGGTGCTGTCCGAGGCGTGCGCGGCCGCGGTCTCCCGGGCGGTGCTCGCGGGCGCGTCCGCTCCGCTGCTCGCCGTCGCCGTGCCGAAGGAGCCGCGCTTCGCGCGCGCCCTGGAGGTGTGCACCCTCTCCGCGGCGGCGACCGCGTGGGAGCCGCTGGAGGCGCGCGAGTCCCCCTCGCGCCGGGCGCCGGCCACGCAGCTGCGCAGGCTCTCGGTGCTGAACCTGTCCAGCCAGGCGGCCGGGTGGGCCACCGCGCTGGAGGCCGGGCGGGCGCTGTGCCGGGATCTGGTGACGGGCGGCCCCGAGCGGCTCGCCCCGCTGCGCTTCGCCGCGCACTGCGAGGAGGCGTTCGCGGGCACCGGCGTGAAGGTCTCCGTGCAGAAGGACGTGTCCGGCTTTCCGCTGCTGGCCGCCGTCGCGCAGGCGTCCATGGTGGTGGAGCGCCACCGGCCTTGCGTCATCTCCCTGGAGCTCGTCCCCGAAGGCCCCGTCACCCGCACCGTGCTCTTCGCGGGCAAGGGCGTCACCTACGACACGGGTGGCGCGGATCTGAAGACGGGCGGCGGGATGGCCGGCATGTCGCGAGACAAGGGCGGCGCGGCCACGGTGGCGGGGCTGGTGCGCGCGCTCGCCGAGCGCAGGGTTCCAGGCCTCCGGGTGGTGGCGCTGCTGGGCATGGTGCGCAACAGCATCGGCGAGGAGGCGTTCGTCTCCGATGAGATCATCACCGCCCGCTCCGGCGTGCGCGTCCGCATCGGGAACACGGACGCGGAGGGGCGCCTGGTGCTGGCGGATCTGCTCGCGGCGCTCAAGGAGGGCGCGGACCCAGCCTCCTCGGTGCTCATCTCCATGGCGACGCTGACCGGCCACGTCTACCGGGCCTTCGGGCCGTACGTGGGCGCCATCGAGAACGGCGCGGCGCGGGCGCAGGGCTTCATCCGCGCGCTGAGCGAGGCCGGAGAGCTCCTGGGCGAGCCGCTCGAGTCCACCCAGCCCCGGCGCGAGGACTACCTCCTCGTCGCGCCCAAGGCGCCCACCGAGGACGTGCTGTCGAGCAACCGGCTCGCCTCAGTGGACACGCCGCGCGGGCACCAGGGGCCCTACGCCTTCATCGACGTGGCGTCCGGGCTCCGCGGCACGAGGCTGCCCTTCGTCCACCTGGACATCTCGGGCGTCGTCGTGTCGCCTCCGGACTGGCAGGCGGGCAGGCCCACCGCCTCGCCCATCGCGGCCCTGCTGGAGACGCTCGAGGCCCGGCAGCGCGGCTGAGCGGCCGTGCTCAGCGCTCAGGACGTGGACTTCGCGGGCGCGGGCAGCGACGCGTGGAAGTCCCGGGAGATGCGCTCCAGGTACGCCGCGAGCAGCTCCTCCACGCGCTCCTGCCTGGGCGAGCGCACGACGAAGCCGACGTGGTTCTTCTTCTTCAGCCGTTCGACGATCTCCGGATCATCGAACGCGCGGGTGTCCGGGTCCTCGTCCCGGGCGAGCGAGATGATGACGCCGCCGAACTCCTCGCGGGTCCTCGGTGGCGTGTAGGCGTAGCCCTCGCCTTCGACTTCGAGCTTCGCCCACTCGCTCCACAGGTTCACCCCGGTGGCCGCCTCCACCATCTCCGAGATGTTCGCGCCGCCCACGCGGGCCGACGTCTCGATGAAGTAGGGCAGCCCGTCCTCGCGGCCGAGGATGAACTCGGTGTGCGAGGCGCCCCGGCGCAGCCCGAAGCCCTCGAGCACCGCGGCGTTGGCCTGGATGAGCGCGCGCGCCTCCTTCGAGTCCCGGCGCACCGTGCGGGTGACGTAGATGCCGCCCTCGTGGGCCACCTCCAGCAGGGGGCGGCCGTAGCGGCCCACCTCCACGAAGGCGATCTTGCCGTCCTGCACCAGCGAGTCCACGTGGTAGAGCTCGCCGGGGATCATCTGCTCCAGCACGTGGAACGACTGGCGATCCCCCAGCGCGTGGATGGCCGCCCACGCCTCGTCCGCCGAGCGCAGCTTCTGGATGCCGACGGCGGAGGCCTCGCCCCGGGGCTTGATGAGCCAGGGCGCCGGCACCTCCTCCAGGAACCGGGAGACCTCCGGGTGATGGAAGACGGGGGTGAAGCGCGGGCAGTGGATGCCCAGCTCGTTTGCCTTCACGCGCATGGCCAGCTTGTCCCGGAAGAACCGGGCGGCCGAGTCGCCCAGGCCGGGCAGGCGGAAGTGCTCGCGCAGCGCCGCGGCGACCTCCACGTCGAAGTCGTCCAGGGCGACGATCCGGTCGATGCGCCGGTCGCGGAACAGCCAGGCCACGCCGTGGAGGAGGGCCGCGCGGTCCTCGAACGAGGCCACGGAGTGGAACTCGTGGAGGTATTGCCGGGCCCAGTCCTCGTCCTTGAAGCGGTCCGAGGTGATGAGGATGACGTAGCAGCCCTCCTCGTACAGGCGCTGGAAGAAGCGGTTGCCCTTGAAGAAGCTGGCGAGGCACAGCACGGTCTGCCGCGGCGGGGAGCTCATGGGCCTCCAGCTCACCCCGACCTGGGAGGAGAGATCAACTGGAGGTATGCTAATTGATAGGCCAATGACCTCGATCCACCGCGCCGTCCTCCGAATCACCTGCCCGGATAGAGCTGGAATCGTCTCGGAGGTGTCCGGGCTCCTGTTCCGGCTGGGGCTCAACATCCACCACGCGGACCAGCACCTGGACGCGGAGGCCAACCTCTTCTTCCAGCGCATCGAGTTCCCCGTCCCCGAGGACTGGGAGCGCGTGAGCGCCGAGCTGAAGAAGGCGCTGGATGGGATGGGGATGCACTCTTCGCTGCGGAGGCTGTCCGAGCGGCTGCGCGTGGGCGTGCTCATCTCGAAGCACCCGCACTGCGGGCTGGACATCCTGGACCGGCACCGCACCGGCGAGCTGCACTGCGACGTGCCGGTGGTGATCTCCAACCACGCGGATCTCGGCCCGGAGATCAGCCGGCGCGGCTACACCTTCGTCCACGAGGCCATCGCGGGCAACAAGGCGGAGCAGGAGCAGCGCATCCTGGCCCGGCTGGCCGAGGAGCGGGTGGATCTGGTCATCCTCGCCCGGTACATGCAGATCCTCACCGGCAACTTCGTGGCCGCGTATCCGAACCAGGTCATCAACATCCACCACAGCTTCCTGCCGGCGTTCGCGGGCGCCGAGCCGTACCGGCAGGCGTTCCGCAAGGGCGTGAAGCTGGTGGGCGCCACCAGCCACTACGTCACCGAGCAGCTGGATGAGGGCCCGATCATCGCCCAGGGCGTCACGCGCGTGTCGCACCGGGACACGGTGAAGGACATGGAGCGCAAGGGGCGGGACTTGGAGCGCGTGGTGCTGGCGGAGGCGGTCCGCTGCCACCTGGAGGACCGGATCATCGCCTACGGGCACAAGACGGTGGTCTTCGAGTAGGCGTGTGCGAGGGGCTCAGCCCTTCAGGCCGCACAGCTCGGCGCTCACCTTCCACAGGCGGGCGGCCAGCTCCTTGTCCTGGGAGCGCGCCGAGGACTTCGCCTCCTTGCGCTTGATGAAGTACCTGCCGGTGATGCCCTCCGCCTCCGGCGAGCTGGCCAGCCACACCAGGGTGTCGGCGCCCTGCTCGGGCGTGAGCATGAAGGGGCCCATCATGCGCATCAGGAAGCCGAAGAAGCCTCCCTGCCCCTTGCCCAGCTCCGTCTTCACGCCGCCCGGGTGCATGACGTTGACGGTGACGCCCGTCCCCTCCAGCCGCCGCGCCAGCTCGTAGGTGAACAGGAAGTTGCCCAGCTTGGACTGCGCCAGCGCCGCCATGGGCTTCCACTTCTTCTCCAGCTGCAAGTCCTCGAAGTGGATCTTCCCCATGGCCTCGGCGCCGCCCGAGCCGTTGACGATCCGCGCGGGCGCCCCGGCCTTGAGCGCGTCCAGCAGCAGGTTCGTGAGCAGGAAGTAGGCCAGGTGGTTGACGGCGAACATCGTCTCCAGGCCGTCCGGGGTGGGCGTGCGCTCGTTCAGGTAGAGGCCCGCCTGGTTCACCAGCACGTGGAGCTTCGGGTAGCGGGCCAGGAAGTCCGCGGCACCCTTCTTGGTGGACGCGATGGAGGCCAGGTCCGCCACCATCAGATCCAGGGAGCTGTTGCCCGTGGCGCGAGAGATCTCCTGCTTCACGGCCTCGCCCTTCTCGCGGTTGCGGCAGCCGAGGACGACGGTGGCGCCCTGGGCCGCGAGCGCGGTGGCGGTGGCCTTGCCGATGCCGGACGTGGCCCCCGTCACCAGACAGATCCTGCCCTTCATCGCTTCGTTGGACGGCGGCATGAGGTGACCTCCAGGGCGCCAGGAGAGGAGCGCGGGCCCCACTTTCTTCCGCCGCCACCGCCCACGTCCAGCCCCCCCTCCCCGAGGTCGCCGCTCTGCCCTTCCCTGCCACCCTCAGCCGCTGCGGTCCGCGGTGGAGGAGGTTGGGCAGGGACACCGGCGGCGCGTCGGGGACGAGGCGCAGGCCGGGCAGGCGCTGGGTGGGCCACTCCCGCGGGAGCCCTGCCGCGCTTGCGCCCTGGTGCGGGGGGCGCGCAGATCCTGCGCCCGCGCGGGGTTCACCCGTCATCACTCGCGCGGTACGCGTGTTGCAGTCCCGGGGGAGGGCATCGCCCGCCGGAGGGACACATGGGCAAATGGTTGGGATTGGGGGTCATCGCGCTGCTGCTCATCCTCGGGGTGGCAGGCGTGGGGGCGTACAACTCGCTGGTGAGCCTGGACCAGGCCGTGCTGTCCCAGTGGGGGCAGGTGGAGAATGTGTACCAGCGGCGGATGGATCTCGTGCCCAACCTGGTCGCCACCGTCAAAGGTGCCGCGAGCTTCGAGAAGGAGACACTCACCCAGGTCATCGAGGCACGTGCCAAGGCGAGCCAGACGACCCTCACGGCCGACAGGGAGCTCTTCGAGGATCCGGCGGCCTTCCAGCAGTTCCAGCAGGCGCAGCAGAACCTCTCCAACGCCCTCTCCCGGCTGCTCGTCACGGTGGAGCGCTACCCCGAGCTGAGGGCCACGGAGAACTTCCGGGAGCTCCAGGCGCAGCTCGAGGGCACCGAGAACCGGATCGCCGTGGAGCGGATGCGCTTCAATGAAGCGGCGCAGGCCTTCAACACCCGGCGCAACAGCTTCCCCACCGTCCTCTTCGCCAGCTTCTTCGGTGGCCGGTTCACGGAGAAGGCGTACTTCCAGGCGCAGCAGGGCGCGGATGTGGCGCCGAAGGTGCAGTTCTAGGCCGTGCGCTCGCTGAAGCCATGGGCGGGCCTGGCCGTCCTCCTGGCGTGCCTCGGCGCGCTCGCGGCCGCGTTCCAGCCTCCTCCCGCTCCCACGCGGTGGGTGACGGACACGGTCGGGTTCCTCTCCGAGCCCACGCGGCGCTCGCTGGATGCCCGGCTTCAACGGTACGAGCAGGACACGGGCCGTCAGGTGCTCGTCTGGATCGGCAGCACCCCCGGGGAGGTCCCGCTGGAGGAGTGGGCGGTTCGGACCTTCGAGGCCTGGGGCATTGGCCGCAAGGGGCGCGATGATGGCGCGGCGGTCTTCGTGTTCGCCCAGGCCCGCCGGCTCCGGATCGAGGTGGGCTACGGGCTCGAGCCCGTTGTCCCGGACGCGATCGCCTCGCGGATCATCGAGGAAGAGGCGCTCCCCAGGCTCCGCGCGGGGGAGCCGGACGCGGCGGTGAGCGCCACCGTGGACTCGCTGCTGCGCACGCTCGGAGGCGAGAGCTCACCTCCGCCCGGAGCTGGCACGGAGGTTCATCCACGCCCGGAGCTCACCCTCGGCCAGATGCTCCTCTACGGGGTGTTGGCGCTCGTGGTGCTGGTCTTCGTAATTACCCATCCCCGGCTCGCGTTCTACCTGCTGCTCCAGCTCCTGAGCAGCGGAGGCGGCCGCCGGCATGGGGGGGGCTCGGGCGGCACCTTCCGCGGGGGAGGCGGGCGCTCGGGCGGCGGTGGTGCGAGCGGCTCCTGGTGAGCTGGAGGCAAGGCGCATGAGGTTGCTGACACGAAGGCAGTTCCTCCGGCACATCGACATCCCCCGGGTGGAGGGGGCGCTCCGTGAGGCGGAGCGGCGGACCTCGGGGGAGATCCGCGTGTCGCTCGCGCCGCTCTTCTGGGGAGACGTCCAGCGCGCAGCCGAGCTCGCCTTCCAGCGGCTGGGGATGACGGCCACGCGCGAGCGCAACGGCGTGCTGCTCTTCATGGTGCCGGCCCGGCACAGGTTCGTCGTGCTGGGGGATGAGGGGATCCACGCGAAGGTCGGCCAGGGGTTCTGGGAGCGTGTGGCCCAGGTGCTCGGCGAGCACTTCCGGACAGGGGACTTCACAGGAGGGCTGGTCGCGGGCATCCACGAGATCGGCGAGCAGCTCGCGTCGCACTTCCCATACCGGGGCCCACGGGAGGTGAACGAGCTGCCGGATGAGGTGGATCTCGGCAAGCCCTAGCGGCCTGGCTGCTCGCTCAGAAGCGGCCGGCGAGCCCGAACACGCCGGTCCCCGCTCGGGTGACTCCGGCGGTGGGGAGGACCTGCAGGCCACCCGCCGCGCTTTGCCCCCGCTGGCCCACGAAGGCGTGGGACACCTCATAGCCGATGATGGAGCCCACCAGCGGAGAGAGCGCCAGGAGCAGGACTCCCACGGGGGAGATGGAGCGGCTCATGGCCGAGAGCGTCAAGGCAGTCAATCCACCGCTCGCCAGGGAGCCCGCGAGGGTGGGCAGGAACAGCCCATTTCCCCCCATCATGCGCCCCGCGAAGTACACGCCGATGGGCGCCGCGAGCGCGATCCCCGTCACGATCCCCCCTCCCACGTAGCCGACGCCGTCCAGGCATTCATCCACGCCGCACGTGACGGCGTCCGCGATGACCAGGCCGACGAGCCCGCCCGCGAGCGCGCCCCCCGCGCCGGCCAGGCTCCCCAGCAGCACCTCCCCCGTCACGCGGGTGGCGAACGGATCCCTCGCCTCCGTTGCGACCCCAATATTGTCCTCCAGGGCGAGCAGGCTGCGGGACAGCGCCGGCTGTCGACCCCAGGCCTCCTGGGCACCTCCCACGCAAGGCAGGAGGAGCAGGAGCAGGGACAGGAGGCCAGGAATGGAGCGCATGAGGGTCTTCCTTGTGAGAGCACGCTCGCCCGTTCACGAGCAGGTGCTGCCGGAGACCATTTGCAAGCCGGGGACCAGCAAGCGGCGAGCCGCCCTCGACGCGGCGGCGCGCACGGTGGCTGCCAATCCCCCGACTACCCGTGAGAGCGGGATGACGCGAGCCTACTTATGGGGTAGTATGTGGGTGGGCGGAGCTGGCCGCCCCTGTGCACGCCGAGGGAGACGATGGAGGAGGTGCCGACTCCTGATTCACTGGCTCCGGGCGAGTTCGTAGGCCCCTGGCGGCTGGAGGGCGGCGTGGGGTGTGGAGCGTACGGGATGGTGTACCGGGCGCGGCTTGCGGGGCACCCTGAGTCCGAGCCCGTGGCGCTCAAGCTGGCGCTGCTGCCGGAGGATCCGCGCTTCGTGAGGGAGGTGAAGCTGCTGACGCTCATCCAGCATCCCGCGGTGCCGGGCTTCGTGGACCGGGGGTGGTGGAGAAGCGAGGACGGGCAGGTGCACCCGTATGTGGTGATGAGGTGGGTGAACGGGCTGGCCTTGTACGACTGGGCCGAGATGTATGAGGCCAGCTCGCGCCAGGTGCTGGGGGTGTTGGCCCAGGTGGCGGGAGCGCTGGAGGCCACGCACGCCAAGGGGTGCCTGCACCGGGACGTGAAGGGGGAGAACATTCGGGCGGGGGCCACCGGCCAGGCCTACCTGCTGGACTTCGGCTCGGGCACCTGGGCTGGGGCCACGCGGATAACGGACGAGCCCATGCCGCCGGGCACGCGGGACTACCGCAGTCCGGAGGCGCTGCGCTTCCAGTGGCGCTCGCGCCGGCTGATGGAGGCGCGCTACGAGGCCACGCCGGCCGATGACGTGTACGCGCTGGGCGTGGCCATGTACCGGGCAGTGACTGGCGTGCACCCGCCAGCGGGCACGGATCCGGAGGCGCGAGTGGACAGGCTCCGGCTGCCATTGCCCCCCCGTTTGGTGCCCCAGGCGCTCAACGGGTGGGTGCACCCGGAGCTGGCCTCCCTCGTGGAATGGATGCTCGCCGCCGAGCCTCAGCGCAGGCCGAGCGCGCGCGAGGCGGCCCGAGTGGCGGAGGCCGCGGCGAGGCGCGCAGGCTCCGAGGCGGATGTTCCATTGTCTGGCGCGGTGCCGGCGCGTGCCCAGCCCCGCCCTGTGCAGGTGCGCGTGGCCCTTGAGCCACGAGCGCACGGCTCGGGACGGTTGTCCTGGTGTGTCCCAGCCGCCGTGGTGATCGTGTTCATGGTGGGCTGGTGGGCGATGAACCGCACGCCGGTGTACTGGCAGCCGGTGGAGGAAGCGCCCACGCTGGCGGAGGCCGAGGCGCCGGATGCGGGAGCCTCGAGGGATGGCGGGACGGCGGACCTGGGAGACACCGCCATGACGGCGCGGGC
>JAFGNZ010000066.1 GCA_016926755.1 Myxococcaceae bacterium
CACTCCAAGCTCGCGCCCTTCGTCAAGCTCAGCAGAACCGTGCGCACCTTCCAGCAAGGCATCCTCGCCTACGTCTCCACCGGCCTGTGAAGTGGACCCCGTTTTTCGGACCACCCCGTTATTTGGATTTCCGGCCGACTCCACCGTAGGAGGACGGCATGAAGCAGAGGAATCGGAAGCGGTTTGACCCGGCGTTCAAGGCGCGTGTGGCGCTGGCGGCCGTGCAGGAGCGAGAGAGCCTGGCCCAACTGGGCAAGAAGTTCGGAGTGCACCCGGTGCTGGTGGGCCAGTGGAAGAAGCAGTTGCTGGAGAAGGCGGCGACGGCCTTCACCCGAGATCAGGCGCAGGACGTGGAGCGCACCCACGACGAGTTGCTGCGGAAGATCGGAGGGCTGATCATCGAGCGCGATTTTTTAGCGCGGGGGCTGCCGCGCTCCCGCTGAGCGAGCGACGAGCGATGGTGCAGCCCGAACACGAAGAGCTCTCGGTGCGCAAGCAGTGCGCGCTGCTGCACCTGGCGCGCTCGAATCTCTACTACGAGCCTGTGGAGGTCAGCGCCGAGGAGCTGGCGCTGATGCGGCACCTCGACAGGCTGTACCTGGAGCACCCCTACTACGGCAGCAGGCGGATGACGGTGGTGCTCCGGCACCAGGGCCTGTTGATCAACCGCAAGAGGGTGCAGCGGCTGATGCGGATCATGGGGCTGGAAGCGTTGGCCCCGGGACCTCACACCAGCCGTCCCCACATGGAGCATCCTCGCTTCCCGTACCTGTTGCGCCACCTGGAGATCATTCGGCCTGATCAGGTGTGGGCCAGCGATATCACCTACGTGCCGTTGGAGCGAGGCTGGGCCTATCTGGTGGTGATCATGGACTGGTTCAGCCGGGCGGTGCTGGCCTTCCGGCTGTCCAACACGCTCAGCGTGGAGTTCTGCCTTGAGGCCCTGGAAGAAGCCCTGGGCCAGTGGGGGCCGCCAGAGATCTTCAACACGGATCAAGGAGCGCAGTTCACCGCCATCGAGTGGGTGGCGGTGCTGCTGGCCCACGAGGTCAGAGTGAGCATGGACGGCAAGGGGAGGTGGATGGACAACGTGTTTGTCGAGCGGCTGTGGCGCTCGCTCAAGTACGAGGCGGTGTACCCGCGTGCCTACGCCGACGTGCACGAGGCATGGGCCGGGATCAGCCGGTGGCTGCACTTCTACAACCATCAGCGGCCCCATCAGGCGCTGGGCTACCAGACGCCCATGCACGTCTACCACACGGGCCCTGGTGCCCTGGCCGCGTGAATCCACAGCTCTCCACAGTTTTCCACAGCTTGTCAGTCTCCCCCCAGGCCCCCCTCGACAAAGACCACGACGACGACGTATCAACACACTCTCACCGTCGGCTGGGATCCAAATAGCGGGGCGCGGAAACTGGTCCTAACGATGGGGTCCACATCAGTGATCAACTCGCTGCTTCAACCCGCCTGCGACTACCGGGGACTGCGGCATGCCCGTAGTCCATATATTCAGCAGGAGGTCCATCGTTTTCTCCCTTCGCGCCGCAGCGAGGTCCAGCCATTTCGAGCGTTTCGCGCGGCGCGATGGCGGCTGATTTCCTGATCCATGCACGCGCGACCAGCTCCCGCGCTCCCCGCGGTCACGAAGATCGAAAGCCCGCGTTTTTGAAAGATCGTTTCCACTGATAGAGTCGGAGATCAGCAACGAAGCGGGCAGGAGGTCCCATGCGTATCGTGCGAGATGCGTTCTTGTGTGCAGTGCTGATCGGGGGCGGCGGCGTGGCTTGGGCGAAGGCGCCGCCGGAGTCGGCCAAGACGACCGCGACGGCCAAGCCGGCTGCCACGCCGGCCGCCACCCCGACCTCGCCAGCGCCCGCGCCGCCGGCGCTCGACCCGTCGAAGGGGGCGGAGGTGGGGATGGTGTTCGAGTCGTGGCTGACGCCGCACCAGGAAGGCGACGAGGAGGAGAACACGCCGTCGTCGGTGCCGAAGCAGTTCCGCTCGCAGACGCCGTCGATGAGCCGGGCGGCGCGCGAGGCGGCGGGCCATCGCGGCCACGGGCAGCTCCGCTTCAGCAAGGACCTGAGCCGCGCCTGGGTCGACGTGAAGATCGAAGGTGTCAACACGGCCGAGATCAACATGTTCCACATCCACTGCGGCAAGCCTGGCATCCTCGGGCCGATCCTCGTCGACTTCGCCGTCGCCACCGACCTCAAGAGCAACATCGCCGACGGCATGTTCTCGGTCGAGATCCGCAACGAGCACATCGTCAAGACGACGGAGCACGGCCACGGCAGCGTGATCGGCACCTTCACCATGGGCTGCATCATCCCGAGCCCGTCGCTGTCCGGCGCGAAGCCGACCAAGGTGCTGACGGTGGCGGGGATGGCCCAGCTGGCCCAGTCGGGCGATCTGTACTTCAACCTCCACACGACGGGGCAGACCTACTACGGCGACATCCGCGGTCAGCTCCACCCGGCCGACAAGACCACCCGCTAAGCCGGAGCAACTAAATCCGTTCAGGAAGGACATGCTCAGAGGCCCAATTTCCGGGCCCGGGCAGCGATGCCTCCTGGCGGGACTTACTTTCCTCGGCTTAGGGCTGAGAGCAGCGTTGGAACTCGAGGGAGCGAGGAGATGCCTCACCACCTGCTGCCGCTGGCCCTGCTCGCGTCCAGCCTGATGGCACTGGCGGCTTGCGATGGATGCCAGGAGCGCACCGTCACCAGCCCGAGCCTGGGAGCGCATGACGATGGTTCAGCCCGCGTCGAGCCTGTACACAAGCAGTTACAGCCGCTCGATGATCGTGTGCTCGCGTCAGCCGGCGACGTGGATGGTGAGAACCGCTATCTGTCGACGGTCATGGTCGCAGCTGATGGAGAGCAGGTGCGCGGCCGGTGCAGCGGCGTGCTCATCCAGCCGCGCGTTGTCCTGACTGCAGGCCATTGTGTGTGCTCGTGGCGCAGGGCTCCAGCGCCCGAGCAGGGCTCCTGGTTTGACAGTTCAAACTGCGCACAGGCCGCGACCATCACGACGGTGGTCTACCAGCCCCACAGGAAGACGGATTCGAGCCGCAGGGGCCACACGGGAAAGGTCTGTCCCCATCAGGGCCTGCAGGTGCTCCTGGATGACCAGGGGCGAATGGTCTCGAGCCGCGCTGATCTCGCCGTCATCCTCTTGGACGAAGCGCTGGAGAAAGGTGCGTTCCGCCCTGTGCGGTTGATGGAGGGCGAGATACGGCTCCACGAGCTCATCATCATCGCTTCGACGCCGAGCGCAACGCGCGCGGCCACGCCGACAAGTTCTGGGCGGTCGCGCTCGCGTGCCAGAAGGAGCGGCAGGCCAGCCGGCCCCGCACCGGCGAGATCGGCGTGCGGGTTCTCGGCTAACGGGCTGCGTGAGGGTTCGAGAGCGCGGCGGCCAGCTTGTCCAGGAGCCAAACGGTGCCTTGCTCACGGCCCGGCGCGTCGTCCTTGCTGAGAAAGAAGACGCCCTGCTCAGTCACCCGCAAGTGGGTGCCCGCGCCCTCCGGCAGGAACTCCACCGATGCCAGCGACACCGACAGCTTCTGGTCGTTCACGTACATGTCGTAGGCGTAGACGAGGAGTTGGTTCGGGATGACCTCGTGGAAGCGGGCGTCGAAGTACGAGACCTTGCCGTCGGGGAACCGGCCCTTGCAGGTCTCGCGTCCACCGGGTCGAAGTTCGAGGACGCGCTCGAGCTCCGTCCAGCCATCAGGACCGGCAAACCAGCGTGACTTGGTTTCGGCGGTGGCCCAGGCCGCAAAGACGCGCTCCGGGGCATAGGAGTAGATGCGGTCGAGGACGAAGGTGGAGCAGTGGACGGGCTGTACGGTCATTTGGCGTTTCCTTTGCGCTTCTGATCTTCGGCGAGCAGGTACTCGCCGAGCCTGTCGAGGTGGCGGTTCCATTCCGCACGACGCTGGGAGATCCAGCGCTCGATCTCGTTCAGGCCGCGGGCATCGATGCGACAGGTTCGGACGCGGCCGACCTTCTCGGTTTGCACCAGCCCGCTCTTCTCCAGGACGTTGAGGTGCTGGACCACGGCGGCCAGCGTGATGTCGAGCGGAGCGGCCAACTCGCTGACCGACTTGGTCCCCGTGCCGAGGGCTTCCACGATGGCCCTTCGCGTCGGGTCACCGAGAGCGTGGAAGACGTCGCCCGCAGCCGAATGGTTAAGCATGTACTAAAGTTATTGCTTGCGCTCTCGATAGTCAAGCGGCGACTAAAGTAATGCCCCTGTCCCCACCGTGACCTCGCGTGCGCTTTGCCCTCCCCGGAGGCGAGGCGCGCGGTCCAGATGCTCAGTGCCCAGGTGGACTGCTACCTCGCAGGCTGGCCAAGCGCCTCGCCTCCGTTGTTCTTCGCGGAGTCCACCATGCTGCCTCAAGCGGGGGCGGAGCCGGGGCTTACGGAGGAGAGCCCGGCCCTGGCTGCGACGTGACCTGGAAGCCCACGCCCCAGCGGCCTGCCGCCTGGCTGGGCGGCTTGGGCCGGCGTGTGCCCCAAGGGGGGCGGCACGGACTCTGCTCCGGCCCGGCGCACAGCCCGCGCGTCACCCTCCAGCGGCCCTTTTCAACCCCTTTGCACCAGCCCGC
>JAFGNZ010000401.1 GCA_016926755.1 Myxococcaceae bacterium
GCGGTCTCATAATCCGCAGGTAGTCGGTTCAAGTCCGACCCTGGCCACAGGCCCCGGAGTCACTTCCTGAGTGATTCCGGGGCTTTTTCTTTGTCCTAAGCGTTCAGTCGCGTTCGGGACCGTTCGCCCGATTTGGTACCTATTTGGTACCACGGCCCGGGCTCGAGCGGCTCTATGAACCTCCAGGCACTCAGCTCCCGGTCCGCTGGGCTGCTTGGTGGTACGCCTCCCCGCTTCTGCCAGTGCTCGCCCCCTAATGGGATGGCGGCTCGGGAAGGCGTGTACCCCTTAGGGCTGCACGGTGGGCACACCGACGTGGCACACGGCCCTACACCCGACAACGGACCCTCATCTGCCCCTTTGCTCTAGCCCGTTCCCTCGAATACCGCCCCATCCCAATGCCGCGCGACCTGCTTGGGAGCAACGCCCGCCCACTCTTCCTTCTCGCTGATGTGCAGGGCCGCCTCGAAGCACGCGCGGTAGGCGGAGCCTGGAGCGGACTGGCGAGCCTGGATGCGGTTGTCGGTGATGGGCGTGCGCACGTCCCCGGGTTGGATCACGGTGGCTTGGATGCTGACGTTAATGATGAGTCCCGAGGCCAGTGCACGCATGGACGGGAGCACGGCCTTGCAGAAGCGCACGGCGCCCATGAAGTTGGTGTCGAGTTGCTGCTGCGCCTCCTCGATGGTGGTGTCCTCTCGATGGAACCCGCCAGGGCATAGCCGGCGTTGTTCACCACGGCGTCGATGTTGCCGGACTCGGCGAGGACCGTCTCCGCTGCGCGCTGGACCGAGTCGTCCCGGGTGACGCCCATTCCCAGTATCCGGCACTTGGTGGACGTGACGGAGGGCCTGCGGCTCGTTAGACGATGTGGCCTTCCGCCGTCCGCAACTCGGCGCAGGCCTTGCCAATGCTGGACGAGGCTCCCGTGATGAGGACGACCTTGCAGCACATTGGGCGCATCGCTCAGGGCTCCAGGAGAGTCACGCCTATGGCCACAGGACTGCTGGAATACGTTGCGTGCGCCCAAGGCTGGGAAACAAAATCGCTCGGCCCTCCCTTGGTCGTTGTTGGATGACCCAGCTGGAGGCAGGTCTCGTGAGAACCCTCGAAGAGCACGTGAAGGCCCGTCTGAGTGAGGCGAGACGAAGCAAGAGCTCGCTCTTGTGGACCCCAGGGTCCAATCCGGTCACCGCTGTGGTGGAAGCCCTGGCGGACTACGTGTCCAGTCTGCAGGGGAGCCCCTCACAGCCTGAAGCGATGGTGGACGAGGCCGCCCAGCTGCTCCTGAGAGAAGAGCCAGGCATCACGGCTGCCACCCTGTCCGAGACCGTCGAGGACCTGACCCGGCGCATCCGGGAGCGTCTCGCCCAGCAGAAGTTCTCCATCAAGACGCGCAACGAGCTGGGCCTGGTGTTCGTCCTGGAGGTTGTCCGCCGGCTCACGCAGCTGGGAGCACTGTCCTCCTCGGCCTGCGCGGCGCTCACGCTGTCCATCAACACGCTCGACGACGCCATCGCCCAGAGCATGAGCGGCGTCATCTACTCCCGGTCACTGCGTCCCCTGCTCCTCTTCCAGCTGTCGGAAGTGGCCCTCTGCCTCCAGGAGGAGGTGCGCCATGCAGACCTGGTCCTCCGCTCCAAGCATGCCGTGCTGGGCCTGACGGAGACGAGAACGATCCTGCCAGGCGCCTCCATCGATCGGATGCGTGAGCTGGTGCGAGACCTCGAGAAGCGCATCCAGGAGACCCACGATGGACCCGGTCCAGGCCCCTGCCCGGATGGAAGTCCCGCCACGGCACGTCGACAAGCTGGGCGCACCTTCCAGCTCGGTCAGCTCAAGGAGACCGAGGCCTATGTCTCCCTGCCACTCTTGAGGAGCCAGCTCCTCCGGGCGCTCGGACATCTTCTGGTGAAGGGCCCGCGAGGAGCGCAGGCCGTGGCCCTCGAGGAGGCCTTCAGGTGCTTCGCTCAGGCCTGTGATGCACTCCGGGAGCTGGGGCAATGGGAGGCCGCGGCCCAAGCCGCGGTCTGTGCCACGGAGTGTCTCGACCGGCTGGCCCAGAGCCCGAGCGACTCGGCGAAGTGGCGTGAGGCGCTGGTCCGGCTGCTTGACTACGGCGCCGGTCAGAATGCCTGGGTGCTGAGCTGCCCGCTGCCCGAGCCTCAGCGTCACCGATATGCCAAGCTCCTCAAAGCCGCCATAGCGCGGGTCTTGAGCTGGGCCCCCCTCCTGGACCGGAGTGAGCCGCCTGGGCCCTCTGAAGAGAGCCAACAGGAAGAGCCACCCCTGCTCGACCGCATCCAGAAGCTCGGCGATGAAGCGCGCATCCTTCTAAGGCTCATGAGCAAGGAGGACGCTGAAGACTCCTGGGTGGCCCTCAACCTCGGGTGGGCCGCGTGGGTGCGGTTCCAGGTATTGCTCTCGTTCATCCAAGGCGCGCTGAATCAGCACTCGGAGCCGGAGGCCGCTGAGCGCGCGATGGACAAGTGGCGGGAGCGGGTACGAGGCGCCCTGCCCCAGAGACTCATCGACTCATTCCTCTCGGCACTGGAAGGAGCTCAGAGTGCCGTGTGGCGCGCGGAGCATGGGCTCGAGGTGGCTCACGGGGTGCCTGGTGGCAATGCCTGGCTCGTGTCGTCCTCCCGCTTCCAGGAGGTCCTGCTCTCCTTCCTCGAGCTGATGGCGGAGATCCGGCAGGAGCTCACGGCCGCGCAGCTCACGAAGCTGCAAGAGCTCCTGAACCGCCTCCATCCCGCGGGGCTGCCCATCCGCACCCTCCTGAAGCTCATCGAGGCCGAGCCCACGGTGCTGGGCCGAGCCACCTACCGCGACTTCCCCCCCGAGTCCGCATGTGAGTACTTCGAGAGACGCTTGGAGGTGCTCAACCGAGAGGTGGCCAGCCCTTACCTCTCCGCCTCGGAACGGATGCTGCTCTCGAGCTGGATCGCCCACCTCCTGATGAATCTCCGGATGTCGACGGACGATCTCACGGCGCTGCCGCCAGCCCGGGCGCTCGCGCTGCTCGATGTGAGCGGGGCTTCGTCGTTCCGTGCCGAGACCATGCTCTACGGGCGAGGAGAGGCTGGACCGTTCCCCGAGTACACCAGCTACCTGGCCGAAGACATGGTGGGGGCCGTGGAGCGGGAGGACCGTGACGCCGCGGAGCCCGCGGAGAGAGCGTCGGCGGCCGGCTTGTTCTCCCATCTGCATGACGCCCGGCATGAGCTCGACATCTGGGGACGGCTCACCATGATCATCGAAGCCAGCCAGAAGTCCCCCTACGTGCGCGAGGTGTTCAAGCCCCGGCTGACCGAAGCGAGCCACCGGATCTGGGCGTTTCCTCCCTCGTATCCTCTCGAGCAGATCGCTCTGAGAACGGGAGTCCGTCCGGAAGACTTCACCCGGACAGACAGCGCCATCGTCGTACGGATGGAGATGCTGCGGGAGCTGCCGAGGAGCCATGAGCACCTGGAGCGCGCGCGCAGCTGGGTGGCCCAGGCAGTGAATCTGCTCCTGGCCCAGGGACTCATTCCCCATGGCGAGCCCGCCCCGCTGGCGACGGCCGAGCGCGTGGCGGACTGGCTCGCGGCTCACCCGACGTGCGCCATCGTCGTCCCCGGGACCTTCCCCGAGTGTGCCAGACCCCTGAGCGTCTTCTTCTACTCGGGGGGAAGCGTCACCCGGCACCAGCTCGGGACGAACGCGGAGAAGGAGCTGCGAGAGCGGATCGCGGCGCTCCCCACCTTCATGAAGCTGACCGAAGCCCTGGGTGAGGACCAGCGCGAGGTCAGCAAGACGAGCTGGGCCCAGCTCGCGGGCGCCTTCCAGCAGTTCAGTGACGTGTTCACGAGCTGGAGCAGGGACCTGGCGGACCTGTTGGAGCGGCATGGCCTCCGTGAGGTGCTCTTCCTACTGCGAGGCCGGGAGTTCGTCCACATCCCCTGGGAAGAGCTGCGCACGGCTCCAGGGGGACCTCGGCTCGGAGATCGCTTCGCCATCGGCTACCTGAACACCCTGGCTCCGGTTCCAGCGCCTGTGTCCGGGGAGGTGGCCCGGCAAGGCGTGCTCCAGCTCCATGGGGATGGTGTCTCCCTGAACCAGATGAAGATGGCGCGCTTCTTCCAGGAAGCGCTCGCGCGGGACGGCGCGGGCAGACCTCCGCTCTCAGGGAGCGAGGCACGCGATGCGCGCCGCTTCCAGGAGGAGCTGCGCTCCGCGAGCCGCCTGCGCTTGTTCCTGCATGGTCATCATGATCAGCTGAACCCGGAGTCGGATCGCATCACGCTGGTGGACGCGGAGCGCCCCGAGGAGCGCGTGAATCTGCAGGCAGAGATGTTGCGCAGCCTGCCGCTGGCGGGAGTCGAGTGCGTGGAGCTGTGGGCCTGTGAAGGGTCCGCGCACGGCCGCAGCCTCGGAGAGCACGGCGCGCTCGAGGAGCCGGAGGATCTCTCCACGTCCTTCCTGCTGGCGGGTGCCCGCCGGGTGCTGGCCTCTCTGTGGCACGTCCCTGCCCTGCCGAGCGCGCTGCTGATGGAGCGGTTCGCCCTCCTGGTGCACGAGGGGCTTGGCGAGGCCAGCGCACTGGCCCGGGCTCGCTCCGAGTGCCGCGCGGCCTTCGAGCCAGGCGGCCTCATTGAGCGGGAGATAGAAGCCCGGGTGGGGCCCCGGCTCAAGGCCCTGGCCACGGACGCCTCGGCCGTGAGTGACGAGCAGCTCCTGGGCGTGCTCGAGCCCGCGCTGAGCGAAGCGCTCCAGCTGCTCCGGGCTGGGTGGCGTGCGAAGCCCGCGGCGGCCCCGCAGTCCATCCCGGAGCTGACTCAGGCCATGGGGCGGCTCATCAAGTACTCGGCTCCCCGACCGGAGCGACTGGCCGCAGAGCTGCGTACGGGCCCCGAGGCAGTTGGACGCGTCGTCACGGATTGGCTGATCAACTTCCGCAGTCCCATGTGCTGGGCTGGCTGGCGCATCATCGTCCGCAGCCTGGAGGACTGGCGCCCATGAGCACCGATCCCACGAAGGAGTGGATCCAGAAAGAAGCCAAGGGGCTCCCTCCTCTGGAGGACCTCTCCCTGAAGGGGCGCCAGGACTTCCTCGAGCGCCATGAGGCACAGCTCGGCATGTTCTGGAGCAGGGCGTTCGAGCTGACGCTGTTCAGCCGGCCCGAGTGGTTCGATGTGTCGCATGTGCTGGCGAGTGGGCGCGACGAGCAGGCCGCCGGCGAGTGGATTGCCGAGCGCCTCATCGAGCGGCTTCGAACGCGCCCAGAGCTCCAGTGGGCCCCGCCATGGACCTCCCTGGAGCCATGGTACCGGTGGCTGAGGGGATGGCGGGGGACCTCGCGGGGGCGCTTGCAGAGCAGGAACACGGTGCGCGGTGACGACGGTGCGGAGCAGCCACAGGACGCCGAGTGGAGCGATCACTCCAGCGAGTCCCATCAGATCGATCGGATAGACCTCCAGGACATGGTGGCCACGTTGATGAAGCTGGTTCAGGAGTGGGCGGACATCCTGGCTCGAATCTCGCGCAGCACGGGCTTGCCCAGCCTGGAGCTGGACTGGCTCTGGGCCACCTGCGTGGAGCGCCGGACCCTCGCGCAGGCACTCCAGGGGCAGCCCGTGGATGAGCGCTTCCTGGAGCAGAAGAAGAAGGCGCTGGCACACAGCGCCTCCGTCCATGGGGACGAGAACAATGAGCGCACCGCCCGCACCCGTCGGGGCGTGGCGGCCTGCTTCCGCTTCAACCTGGAGGTGCTCGTCGCTGAGCACCCGCCCCTCCGCCGCACGCACCAGGTCTTTCTCGGCCCGGTAGAGGATCCGGACGCATCTCCCGCACAGCCCGCGGCGAAGGTGGGCGCCGAGGAAGTGGAGGGGTTCCGCCAGACGCTGCGACTGAGCGCGCAGAGGAGCAACCACGTGCGGAGCGAGGATCCCACCGAGCCGTTCTGGAGCCAGGTCTTCGGAGCAGTCCTCATCAAGGCAGTGGCACGGCTGCTCCCGGGCCGGGAGCGCATGGCGGTCGAGCGTGACTGGGAGGAGCTCACCCGATGAAGCTCATCCGACCTGACGCGGAGATGCTGAGGGCCTATGTCCAGGGAGAGCTCACGCCCGAGGAGGCCGAAGGCGTGCGTCGCTGGCTCATCGTCTACGCCGACGAGACGGAGCTGGAGGCCTACGAAAAGCTGCTCCAGCAGCGCCAGCAGCGAGAGGCCCTGCTGGAGCACTGGGCCTCCCATCCCGCACTGGCCCGGCTCGAGTGGACCTGGGTGAAGACGCGGCGGAAGCTCGCGAACCTGCCTACAGGGCTGGGCGTCGGGACCTCCAGCCGTCCGATGGCGCTGGCCTCCCTGGGGAGCCCGCCCCGGGACTCGCCTCGCGAGCAGACCGTGGAGGTGACGCCGGGAGAGCCCTTCTATTACGAGGTGCGCCCGGCGACCACCTGCTACGTGGCCGTCTACGCGCTCGAGCCCAGCGGAGCGCTGTTCCAGCTCCACGCGGGAGACCGGCTGCAGCAGGCGGGAACGCCGCTGTCCCTGAAGGGCATCGAGTTCGCGCCAGAGGACGAGGGTCCCCTGGAGCTCTTCATCGTCTCGGACGACAGCGCACCGCTACCCTCCCCCGGGGAAGGGGATGGGGCGGAGTGGCTCGTGGCGCTGGTGGAGTCCATCTCCCAGCAGCCGGGGCGCTCCGCCGTGAGACGCACGCTCAAGCCAGCCCCTCCCGGTGGGAAACAATCCTGAGCGCACCTCCCTTGAGCCAGGTCGGCCAATGCCGGCCGAACTCTCGAAGAGGTGTTCATGCAAACGGAAACGGCTCTCTCCCTGGGAGGCTTCCACCTGACCCAGCATGCCCGCGAGCGGGCATCAGAGCGTGGCATCCGGCTGGAGGCTGCGGAGATCGTCCTCAGGTTCGGAAGGTGGATCCTCGGAGCGCGCGGATACCACTACTCTCTCGAGGGAGTGCGCCGAGCCAGGACTGTGGCTCCGGAGCTCTGGAGCGAGGCGCGCCGGGTGATCGTCGTGGTCGATCACTACGGCAACATCCCCACGATCTATCCAGAGGAGCGCAGCTAACGAAGCCGCCGATGAACCGCCAGCTTCTCTCAAGCGGGGGCAGAGCCGAAGCCGGATAAGACGAGCTCGCCGCCATTTGCAACGGCAAGGCAGGAGCCGAAGAAGCGTATCCGCCCGACGAGCACCCAGCCCTTCCGAAGATGAAAAAGCCCCAAGTCTCAAGTACTTGGAGGCTCTTTTGGAGTGCCCAGGGCGGAATTCGAACCCGAGGCACGGCGGTAGGAAACCTCAAGCAGGACGCGCCCTTACCCGCTATCGCCTTGATTTCTCTCGGGTTCTCCCTCCCGTCCCGTCCCACCCTGTCCCACCTGATTCCGCCTGATTCCACGCCGGAGGGGCACATACGGGGCACATGGGCGCCCCATGGACCAGAATCACGACGAGGTCCGGAGACGGGGAGGCAGGCGATGAACTGCCCAGACCAAACCCCTATACTTCGCGCACTTTTCGGAGGGGCCAACCCTTCGAGCCCCAGGGAAAGCCTTGAGCGAGACTGTGCGTGAAGTCTACATCATCTCCGATCTGCACATCGGTGGGCGGTACCCCGAGAGCCATGAACCCCATGATCGAGGCTTCCGCATCTGCACCCACGTCGACGTGCTGGCGCGCTTCGTGGACACACTCTCGAAGCGCCGCTCAGTGGGAGTGGATGTCGAGCTGATCATCAACGGTGACTTCCTAGACTTCCTCGCGGAGGAGGATCCCGCGGGGAAAGGCTTCGTGCCCTTCATCCAGGATCCCGGCGAAGCCCTACGCGGGCTGGAGACCATCCTCTCGCGTGATCGCGCGTTGTTCGAGGCCCTGCGGGGTTTCACTGGGCGTGGCGGGCGGCTCACACTCCTGCTGGGCAACCATGATGTGGAGCTGGCCCTTCCACAGGTGCGGCATCGGCTGATTCAGTCGCTCGGCGAGAAGCCTTCGGCGCGGGTGACCTTCCTCTATGATGGCGAGGCCTATGCCGTGGGCGATGCGCTCATCGAGCACGGGAACCGGTATGACGGCTTCAACGTCGTGGATCACGAGGGGCTGCGCCGGGTGCGCTCTCTCCAGTCGCGAGCCCAGCCAGTCCCGCCTGAGTACGCTTTCCAGCCTCCTCCGGGGAGCCGCTTGGTTGCCTCCATCATGAACCCCATCAAGCAGGACTATCCCTTCGTGGACCTGCTCAAGCCGGAGACGCAGGCGGTGGTGCCGATCCTGCTCGCGCTGGAGCCCGGCTTCCGCGGCAAGGCCTTGGAGTTGCTGCGGTTCTGGAGCCAGGCGGCGCGTCACGCTCCCGTGGCGCCAGCGATGCCTGTGTTCGGTGGGGACATTGCTGCGCTGGGAGACAGTGAGGACTTCGGAGGGGATCTCGGCAGCGTGGGAGCGCCAGCCGATGCCTTGGCCGCCGAGCTGGCGCAGGCGATACCTCCTGATGTCGCAGCGCGCTTCGTGGCGGCCCTGGGCCCTGAGCCGGTGGGCGGGGACATCGCCAGCGGTGAAATGAATCGTATCTGGGGACTGGCCCGCTTGGCTGCGGGCCGCGCCGCAGAGGCCGTGGAACTGCGCCTGCCGGCCCTGCTCGAAGCGCTTCGGGCCGTGCAAAACGACCGCTCGTTCGATGAGGCTTACGAGACGGTACCGGCCTACGTCGATGCCGCCCGCAAGCTGGCAGAGGGGGGCTTCCGCTATATCGTCTTCGGCCACACGCACTTGGCCAAGAACGTGGACTTGGGCGGCCGTGCCTACTTGAACTCGGGGACCTGGGCGGACCTCATTCGCTTTCCCAAGGCCATTGTCACTCCCGGAAACCCGCACGCCCTCGACGAGCTGCGAGACTTCATCGCGGACATGGTCGGCCGCCGCTTCACCCCCTGGATTGAGTTCCGCCCCACCTACGTGCGGCTGGACGTGCGCGGCGAGCGCGTGGCGCACGCCGAGCTGTGTACCTTCCGCTGAGCAAGGAGCTGCTTCCTCCCCATGAAGGAGCGCGCGAGCATCGCACGCATCGATGTGGCCCGGGCCGGCGCGCCTCCGGCGCGGGGCACTGGAGCGCTGGTGGCCGACGATCTGGTCCTCACGGCGCTCCATGTCGTCGCGAACCGGGAGCAGAACCCGCCGGCCTTCTTCCAGGGCCCCATTTCGCTCACATTCCCAGGGAAGACGGTGAAGGCCGTCCCCGTGGACGGGATGTGGGACGGGAAGGAGGACTGGGTTCTGCTTCGGTGCCTGGAGCCACCTGGCATTCCACCGCTGCCCCTGGGCGAGTTGGAGACCCACGAGCAGGGCCTCGAGTGGAGTACCTTCGGTTTCCCGGATGCCAACCCCGTGGACGGCCTAGTCGCCGCGGGAGAGGTTCGCAACTCCGAGGGGAGCTACCGGGGGATTCCGGCCATTCAGCTCTTCTCCGACGAGGCCGCAGCCGGTGACGGCGCTCCCGTCGCGGGCCTGTCAGGTGCGCCCTGCCTCGTGGAGGGGGCCGTGGTGGGTGTCATCCGCTCGTCCCTGCTCAGGCAGGGGGGGCTCAATGTTGCTGGCACAGTGTACGCGTGCCCCACGCGCTTCGTGCTGGACAAGGCCAACGGGTTGCTGCCGCTGCCGGACCCCTGCCGTGGCCTTCCTGGCCTGCCCCGGTGCGACCTGCCGTCCAATCCGTACCGCTCACTCAAGCGCTACACCGAGGCTGACGCGGAGATCTTCTTCGGCCGCAGCGCGGACATTCGCAGTCTGTACCTTCAGCTAGTGGATCCGGAGGGCGCCGCCATCACCCTCCTCTTCGGGCAGTCGGGGGTGGGCAAGTCTTCACTGCTCGATGCCGGGCTCATGCCCCGGCTGCACTCATTCTTCATCATTCGCTACGTGCGGCGGGATGCCGCGCGGGGGCTACGCGCCTGCCTTGAGGAGGCGACCTCTGGTAACTGGCTCGCGCTCGAGGCGCGGGAGGGGCGCCCCGCGCTGATTATCCTAGACCAAGTGGAGGAGGCCTTCACCCGCCCGAGTGGAGATCCCCGTCAGGAGCTGTCCGGGCTGATGGAGTCCCTCGAGGCGCTGTTCGGTCCGCAGGCGAAGCGGCCTCGGGGGCGCCTGATTCTGGCGTTCCGCAAGGAGTGGCTGGCGGAGATCCGCACCCGCCTACTGGAGCGAGGGCTCTCCTTCTTCGAGCACTTCCTGAGACGGCTCGGCTCCGAGAAGCCCGAGGAAATCATCGAAGTCGTCCATGGCCTCACCCGCACCGAGCGCATGCGGCGCCACTACCGGGCGCACATCGATCCGGATCTGGGGAGAGTGATTGCGGATGATCTGCTTGAGGATCCCGGCTCGCCGGTGGCTCCTACGCTGCAGATTTTGATGACCCGGTTGTGGGAGCATGCTCGGGAAGAGTCACCGGGGGCGCCGAAGCTGACGAGGGCGCGTTACCTCGCGTTGAAGCAGAAGGGGCTCCACCTGGTGGACTTCCTGCGTCAGGCCCTGGCCCAGCTCCCGAAAGAGGTGCAACCCCAGGTGAGCTCGGGCTTGGTCGATGACGTGCTGGAGGCGCACACCACGGTACTCGGCACCGCGGATACTCGCACGCGAGGGGAGTTGGACGAGCGGTACAGGACGCTGCCGCCAGAGGCGCTGGATCGGCTGCTTCGCGCGCTCGAGCAGCAGTACCTGCTCACCAACCCCGACAAGGATCCGATGGTGCGCGACAAGGATCGGACCCGGCTGTCGCACGACACCCTGGCGCCGCTGGTACGTGAGCGGTTCCGGACCTCGACCCTGCCGGGGCAACGCGCCCGGCGGGTGTTGGAGGCACGGACGGCGGAGCGAACGGATGGACAGCCCGGGCGCACGCTGGACCGGTTCGACCTCCGGTTAGTGGAGCAGGGCCAAGCCGGCATGCGAGCTCCCACTGAGTCAGAGAGGAGACTGATCCAGTCAAGCCAGCTCGCGCGGCGCTTGGGGATATTGGGAAGGGCCCTGGGGGTGCTGGCGGTGTTATCCGTCGTAGGTGTCCTGCTGTGGCTCTATACGGGGCGAGTCGAGGCGCAGGCACTGAGCGCGAACATTAAGAGCCAGAAACTGCAAACAGAGGCGAGACGCTACTTCGATCTTTCCTACTCCATCCAGGAACCTACCGAGGCGCTGAAGTACATCAGCCGGGCCGTGGAAGTCGCGCCAGAGGACGACCCGCAGCTAGGCCTCTACATCGCTCGGACCCTGCACCTGTTCACCCAGGTGGCCCCGGCCCGGTTGCGCGTCAGTACCCTGCCCGTCAAGAGCGCTGAATTGAGCCAGGGCTGGAGTCGCCTGATTCTTCAGAACATCGACAACGAGGTGACGATTGTTGAGATCGACACCAGGGATGCCATCGGTGGAGTCCAGGTGATAAGCGAGAAGCCGCTCCCGATCGATGGCTCCAGGCTCAAATATACGCCGAGGCTCAGCCCAGATGGGCGGTGGGTGGTTACTGTCACCACGCGCTCGAATGAGGATGACGTAGGGTGGCTCCAGGTCTGGGATACGGAGACTTCGAGTGTGGTATTCGAGAGCCTCGTGCCGTCTTTAGGTGGGACCGCAGGATTCTCTTTCACTCCGGATTCCCGTGCCGTCTTGCACTTCAAGTGGGCGGCGGGCGACTCTGTCGCGGCGAGGCTAGGAGACACATGGGAAGCAGGGAAGAGCGAGAAGACGTGGGAACTTCGTCGAAGGTTTATGCATGGTTCTTTGCCGCAGTTGGACATTGAAATCATTCCGCAGGGAAAGTGGAATCAAATCAGAATCCTGGACATCGTTTCGGGCCAACCGGTCTTTCAAAGTGGGCAGCCTCTCCGGATTCGCGGGCACTCTTACCTGCTCTCGCCCTTCGGCTCTGCGATCGCCACGGAGTCAACCGAGAGGTACAAATACTGGATTTATACATGGAACTCCCGAACTGGTGAGCGTATCGCGCGCGTACACAAGCCCGGTGTTGGGGCCAATGAATCGTATAGAGCCGACTTGTTGGCTGTCTCGGATGATGGCCGGCATCTGGTGCTCGCCAACCACAATGACTTCAAGCAAGTAGCGAATGATGTCACTGTCGTGAAGGCCATAGGTGAACTCAGCAAGGTGATGCGCACCCATCTCTCCTGCCAGAGTAACGCTCCTCTCGGAGCGACTCTGTTCAGCACAGAGCGAGACAGATTCCGGAATGGGTTTGCCCTAGCCTGTGCTGACGAGCACCGGTTCAGAATGTGGGTAGAGTCAAGCCCTCAGCCCACCACCCGCTCGGTCGACATCCAGGACATACTGGCCGGGCAGCCTACTTTGGAGGAGGGGCGTCTCGCGACCATTTCCTCGACGTGTTGGCTCGAGATCCATCCGCTGTTCAAAAAGGCTACGGAGCACAGACTCCAACGCCCCCTGCTCGAGAAGTCTGCGGAGGGTGGAAGTGGTGTCTTTGTCAAGGCCGCCCGCTTCTCGGGGGATGGGTCCCAGCTTGTCACCTTGGAGACGGCGGACTCTGGCAGCGAGGCCGGGAGCCACATTGCAGTGCGCGAAAGCCCTGATTGGCGAGTGTTATGGCATCAACCTGTTCCCTCTGAAGTGAAAGACTTCGTGATGACGAGTGGGGCTGAGCGCATCGCGACCTTCAGTTCTGCTGACACAATGGGGATTGAATCCATCACCCTGTGGGATACACGGACCCAGCGACCGCCGCGGTCCATCCCCGACATGATCCCCGGTAGCGCGTTCACTTTTGGGGTCGGTTTTGAGGAGCCCGGAGGCAAGCTTGCGGTCGGACGGGGACTATGGGCGCCAGGGGTAAAACAGGCCCGGCCAGAAACGGTCGGACTGGGACTCTGGGCGCCAGGGGTGAGGCAGCACCAACCACAAGCAGCCTCTCTTCGCATCGAGCGATTCGATTTCGATAAAATGGAGGCGTCAGATCCATTGGTGGTCCCAAAGAAAGCCGATGGTGTAGCGGAGCTGCCTCGGGGGTTTGCGGGCGGGTCGCGCTACATCGTCTTCCGGCCGAGTAAGTCCTTGTTCGACCGCGAGGACGCTGAGGACCTTTCATTCCTGCTCATGGACGCTCGGACCGGGCTACTCCATGAACTACCGCGGTCTGACAAGGGAATCAGCGTTCCCTTAATCAAGACGCTCTTGGACATGCCGGGAGGACTGCGAGTCGAGACGGACGGTTCTCGTGTGGTGAGTCTCTTCCAAGGGGAGAAGGGTGGGGGCGTTTGGACGAACGCCGTGATCAACTATGGGCAGATGGAGATGAAGGCCGTGAGCACAGACACGAGCGTGCCATTTGTCCTGTCCAACCGGCGCGCGTCTGGAGTCTCGGCATATTGCGCGGCGGGGCCCTGGTTCGCCTATGTCGACAAGACGAACTCGACATTGCACATCGAGTCGCTGGCTGCGGGCACGGAGTTAGTGGCGTTCGATCATCCCCCCGTGCGGGCCATCCACTTCTCGGCGGACTGCAATCGCCTCATGACAGTGTCCGAGGATGGGGTGGTCCGCGACTGGTTCGTCAGCCATCCCTACACGAAAAAGCCGGAGTGGGTCGCCGATCTCGGCGCCCTGGTGACCGCGTCGCGTCTTGGCGGCGAAGATAACCCGCGTCCCGCCAATTTGTTGAACGGCCCTGGACGCGCGGAGTTCATCCGCACTCTCAAGCGTGAGGCCTCGCAGGGGGATGCTGGCGCCCAGTATGTGCTCGATCACATCCAGAGCGCCAGCGCTCCTTGAGCACGGCCTGGCAGCGACAGAGCCGGAGCGACCAGAGGCAAACCCACCGTATAAGGCAGGGCGAAGGCGGAACCGAAGCAGGAGCGGACGCCGCAACGGGATAGGGCGGGCTACTGCGCAGGACGTTCGCGTAGGACATCTTGGCCTGTGTCGATGCACTGGCCCGGCGCACAGCCCGAGCGGCTCCCGTCTGCGGCCCTCCTCCTCTGCACCAGCCTGCCACCCTCAACTGCCCCAACTCTCCTAGGCGTTGCTCAACACCACCTCATACTTCACCATCGTCGCGGCATTAGCACAGTGCTCCTTGGAGGAGTCTGCTGCCCGAGGTTGAGTCCCGCGTGCCTACCCTCGCCTGAATGGCTAGCGGAGTATCTTACAGGCACACACAAAACCCCAGAGGCGGCACCTTCCGGATGCGGCGCCACGCTCGAGTTTGTAGGGTTGGGGATAGCGGGAAGTGGAACAGTCGGCTGACTGGAGGCACCAATTGAAAGTGATCGCTCGCGCAGGGGACTCACCCATCTATGAACTGGTGCGTCCAATTGGCACATCTGTTGTCTTGATTGCCCCGGAGCGAGTTGAGGAGGTGCGTCCGCTCCTTGAGGGATTGATCCTGGAAATCACAGACCAAGGACCAGCGAGGTGCTACATTGACATGGCATCAAAGACTATTCGCGTTTCCAGGAAACTATTGGAGCACCTGTGGGTAAGCTCTTATGCATACTGGGTTCTCTATTCTCGGCATGTATCAGGCAAGCTGATTGACACGCCAAAGGAGATCGACCTCACGAGTGATCCAGTAGACGCTGCCGCTATGCGCCTCCTGAAATGGTCTGTTCAAAATCTGCTCGGGAACATCGACCGACCGTGGCCCAGAGATCTCCCTCGCCCTGTAAACAACCCTACATGGGAATCGGATATTCACGTCGCCAACGAGCTAATGCTTCCTGCCGTAGCGTTCATTCTCCACCACGAACTCGCGCACTATCGACTGGGGCACGCGGGCCTCCCAGCAGGAGCAGATTCAATAAGTCAGGAAAGGGAGGCGGACTACGAGGCAGCAAGATGGATACTGGATGGGTGTGAGGGTCCCGTTTTGGAGAAGCGAGCGCTCGGTGTCGCTATAGCATTGGCAAGCATGGTAGGCATCCAGATCTATCGAGGACCTGAGGAGCCGACGACCCATCCACGAACCTTCGATCGGCTGATTAACTCACTTCATCACCACGTGCCTGACCCCCACCATGTGGCATGGGGGTTCGCAGTAATTGCTATCAAACTGCACTTAGATCATTCCGGCGTCGCAGTTCCACAGACAGCCTTTCAGACAGCACGCGAGGTAGCCGAGGCATTCGCTGAGGTCTTGGCAGCGCGAACGCATTCAACCGGTGCGTGATTGCGCAACTCCATTCCCTCGTGACTGCGGCCGTCGAGTATGTTTGCCATACTTGATACACCCCAGTCCCTCGCTGATCGCCCTGACGCGCCAGCTTGAGTAACTCTTGGACCTCTAAAGTTCTGTTGGTGATCACGGGAGCGCGTAAATTGGGCCGAAGCGGCGGACGAGCCCCCCCAAGAGGGGGAGGAGGAGGGCGTGGCGCCAGAGGCAGCAGCAACGAAGAATCGAAGAATCTGAAGAAGAAGCGGAAGCCGCGATGAGATCGGGCAGGGTTGCTGCACAGGACATTCGCGCTAGACTTCTTCGCCACAGTGCTTCAGGAAGGCAACAAGTGCTGGCGTGCTCGGCGGGACCATCGGCGGCCGCCCCCCTCTCGCTATCCAGCCCTCTTCTCCGGGTATAAGCTCTTGGAGGAACTCCTCCGCCGGCCCCTCAGATGATTGCGACGGGTACGCGCTGAATCCGCCCATCGTAGCGCCTCGAGCGTAGCCCCACCTCGAACCCCCTACCCTCTCACTCAACCCTGCGCCCCTGGCGCGCATCACGCGCGCCACGCGGGCTCCATGCCCTCCGTGCGTGCGATGCATGGAGGACACCGTGAAGAAGATCATCCACGCCATCCGGAGCTGCCGCCTGTTCCGGCCAATGACATTCGAGGAGGCCAAGTCACTCTGCCTAAGCCGGAGCAACTAAATCCGTTCAGAGGGGTGCACGACACAGCCCCAACGGACGGGTGGCACCGAAGACGAGGGGGCAGCATCCTCACGTCATCGAACTGACTGCCCCGCAGAGACGTGAACTCCAGAAGGCCTTCAGCGCTCTCCAGAAATGACCCACTTGTGCTCTCCAGAAATGACCCACCCCCCGAGGCTTGGCGCGGGCCAAGAAACTTTTCTGCTGAGGGCTGGGCTCGTATGCGAATCCGCAGAACTCCGGGGACTTGGCCGCGCTGTAGTGAGCGCGGGCAAGGATCCGGAGTCGCGGGGGCTCGGGGGTGCAGCCCCCGCGAGGTGGTCCACTTTTCGTGAGCAGAGGCGGGTCATTTCTGGAGAGCGTCAAAGCAGAAGGCAGTGCGACGGGGGCTTCCGGGAGAGGCGCTGCGCGCAGCTGTTGTCCTCTGGAGTGCCCACGGACAGAGCGCCCGCCGCATCGCTCAAGCACTGGGCGTTACGCCGCGGACAGTCCA
>JAFGNZ010000402.1 GCA_016926755.1 Myxococcaceae bacterium
AACACCCGGGATGACACGGCGCTGGTGACGGCGGTGCTCAACCGCAACGGCTTCGACGCGGACCTGCTCAACGGGGACCTGCCGCAGAAGGAGCGCGAGCGGGTGATGGGCAAGGTGAAGCGCGGCGAGGTGGCCTTCATGGTGGCCACGGACATCGCCGCGCGCGGCATCGACATCTCCGGGCTGGAGTACGTCATCAACTACTCGCTGCCGGAGGATCCGGCGGTGTACCTGCACCGGGTGGGCCGCACCGGCCGCATCGGCAACAAGGGCACCGCGATCAACCTCTTCTCCGGGCGCGAGCTGGCCACCTACACCGTGCTGGAGAAGAAGTACGGCATCAATTTCGAGAAGCGCGAGATGCCTGCCCCCGAGGAGGCCATGCACCTGTGGACGGAGCGCCACCTGCGGGAGATCCGCGATGGGGCCTCGGGCTCCGTCTTCGAGGGCTTCCTGCCGCTGGCGGCGCAGCTCAAGCAGCGCCCGGACGCCGATGACCTGGTCGCCTTCCTGCTCAAGTACTTCTTCAGCCACCTGCGCATGGAGAAGGTCCAGGCGGCGCAGGAGACCGAGCCCAAGCCCCAGGAGCGCAAGCCCGAGGGCCGGCGCGAGGGCCGCGAGGGCCGCGAGGGACGGGAGGGCCGCAAGGAGCGTGGGGAGCGGGGCGAGCGCCGGGAGCGAGAGCGCGACCGGGAGCGCCCGCCGCGCGCCGAGCACGGTGAGCGTCAGCCGCGCCCGCCTCGCAGGGACGAGCCCCGCCGAGGTGCCGCCCCCGCCATGGAGGCAGGCCCCGGCGAGGCCAAGCTGTGGGTGAACCTGGGCACCGCGGACGGGCTTGGCCCCGGCAGCGTGGCCACCGCCCTGGAGGATGCCGGCGCGCCCGTGGGCAAGGTGCTGCGCGCGGACCTGCGCCCCACCTTCGGCTATGTCTTCGTGGCCGAGGACGACGTGGCGGCCTTCGAGGCCCTCAACGGCAAGCAGCACGGCACCAAGACGCTGCGCATGGAGAAGAGCAAGCCACGCAGCGAGCGGACGGAGGACAGGCCCCGCCCCGCGCCCTCGCCGGATGCCGGCCCGGGCGAGGTGAAGCTCTGGGTGAACCTGGGCATGGATGACGGCCTGGACGAGGCCAAGTTCACCTCGGCCCTGGAGGCCCTGGGCGCCCCCGCTGGCAAGGTGCTCAAGGCCCTGCTGCGCGCCACCTACGGCTACGCCTACGTGGCCGAGCCGGACGCGCCCTCCTTCGAGGCCCTGCTCGGCAAGCCCTACGGCGAGAAGGCCCTCAAGATCGAGCGCCACCGGCCCCGTGGAGCCCGCGAGGAGCGCCGCCGCGAGCGCCGGGAGGAGGCGCCCGAGGTGCCAGGGCAGGTCCGCATGTGGGTCGGCCTGGGCAAGCAGGAAGGGCTCGACGAGGCGGGCGTGACGGCCGCGCTCGAGGGGCTCGGCGCTCCGGCGGGCAAGGTGGCCCGTGTCGAGCTGCGGCCCACGTACGCCTACGTCTTCGTCGCCGAGGAGGACGCCCCGGCCTTCGAGGCCCTCCACGGCAAGCAGCACGGCGAGAAGACGCTCAAGATCGAGCGCGCCCGGCGGCGCTAGCCCCCGGGAGCCCCGGCCCCCTCAGGGGGAAGCGGGGCTCCTGGCCCGGCGGGCGCGGTGGTAGTGGGCCACGCACAGGCCCCGGGCCAGCACCGGCCGCCCACACCCGGGCTCGGCGCAGCGGGAGGGATCCGGCGGCCTGCCCTCGCGGCGGGCCTGGGCCTGCGCCTCGGAGAACATCAGCTCCGCCACCGTCAGCAGCCGGTCCACGTCCTCGCGAGCGAGCTGGCGCGCTCGGACGAAGTGCACCAGCCGGTCGGCGCCGGCCTCGTCCTCCTCCTCCAGCCGGAACAGCTCGGAGGGCGGCAGGCCGAGCGCCGCGGCCACCTGGAGCAGCGTCTCGTAGCTGGGGCTGCGCTCCCCCCGCTCCAGCAGGGAGGCGAAGCTCACGGAGATGCCGCAGCGCGCGGCGAAGTCCTCCTGCGTCAACCCCCGGCGCTCGCGCAGGGCCCGGATGCGGCGGGCGAGCCCCTGCAGGTGCTCGTTCGTGTCTGGGGCATGCGGCGGGCCGGGGCGCATTCCGTTTCCTATGGTAGCGCACCCCTTCTGTTAAGGTCTCGCGCATGAACGCCGTCGAGGAGACCAACTACTACTTCCGCAAGGCCGCACGCATCATGGATGTGGGCACGCCCATCGAGACGCTGCTCGCCACGCCCCTGCGCGAAGTCAAGGTGCAGGTCTCCATCGAGATGGACTCCGGGGAGATCCGCACCTTCACCGGCTACCGCATCCAGCACGACAACAGCCGCGGCCCCATGAAGGGGGGCGTGCGCTTCCACCCGAGGCTGGATCAGGACGAGTGCGCCTCCATGGCCTCGCTGATGACGTGGAAGACGGCGGTGGCCCACCTGCCCTACGGCGGCGCCAAGGGCGGCATCACGTGTGATCCGACGCAGCTCAGCATGAAGGAGCTGGAGCGCCTCACCCGCAAGTACGTGGACCAGGTGCAGGACGTGATTGGCCCCACCCGGGACATCCTCGCCCCGGACGTCAACACCAACCCCCAGGTGATGGCGTGGATCATGGATCAGTACTCCCGCTACCACGGCCACTCGCCGGCGGTGGTGACGGGCAAGCCGCTGGAGCTGTACGGCTCCAAGGGCCGCGAGGCGGCCACCGGCCGGGGGCTGCTCTACATCTGCCGGGAGATCCTCCGGGACGTGCACCTGCCGATGAAGGGCGCGCGCTTCGCCCTCCAGGGCTTCGGCAACGTGGGCAGCCACATCTCGCGGCTGCTCTGGGAGGACGGCGCGGTGGTGGTGGCGGTGTCGGACGTGCTGGGCGGCGTGAGCAACCCGCAGGGGCTGGACATCCCCAGCCTCTTCGAGCACGTGCAGCGCACCGGCACGGTGACCGGCTACGCCGGCGGCCAGCCCTGCACCAACGAGGAGGTGCTGACGACGGAGTGCGAGGTGCTCATCCCCGCGGCGCTCGGCCACGTCATCACCCGGGAGAACGCCACCGCGGTGCGCGCGCGCCTGATCATCGAAGGCGCCAACGGCCCCACCACCCCCGAGGCGGACGAGCTGCTGGAGAAGCGCGGCCTGCTCGTGGTGCCGGACATCCTCGCCAGCGTCGGCGGCGTCACCGTCAGCTACTTCGAGTGGGTGCAGAACCTCCAGCACCTGACGTGGGAGGAGGAGCGGGTGAACGCGGAGCTGGAGCGGACGATCAAGGAGTCCTACGAGCGGGTGACGCAGATCGCCCGCTCGCGCAAGGTGCCGCTGCGCACCGCGGCATTCATCCTCGCCATTGGCCGGGTGGGCAAGGCCACGGTGATGCGCGGCATCTGAGCGCCGGGGCCCTCCCCCGCCTGTCCCTGCTGCCCCTTCCCCCCTCGCCCGGCTTCCGCTATGGGGCCGAGCCATGGTGAACCTCCAGGACATCCTCGCCGCGCGGGAGCGCATCCGCGGCGCCATCCGCCCCACGCCCTGCCCCGCCTCGGACTACTTCACGGAGCGGACGGGCTGCTCGGCCGTCTGGTTCAAGATGGAGAACCTCCAGCGCACGGGGGCCTTCAAGGAGCGGGGCGCGCTCAACAAGCTGCTCGTCCTGAGCGCGGAGGAGAAGGCGCGAGGCGTCATCGCGGCCTCGGCGGGCAACCACGCCCAGGGGCTGGCCTACCACGCGCGCCGGCTGGGGGTGAAGGCCACCATCGTCATGCCGGAGCGCACCCCGCTCATCAAGGTGTCTCGCACCCGGGACGAGTACGGGGCGCGCGTCATCCTCACGGGCAGCAACTTCGACGAGGCCTACGCGGAGGCCCTGCACCTCCAGAAGGAGGAGAACCTCGTCTTCGTCCACCCCTTCGATGATCCGCACGTGATCGCCGGGCAGGGCACCATCGGGCTGGAGCTGCTGGAGCAGGTGCCCTTCGCGGACATGGTGGTGGTGCCCGTGGGCGGCGGGGGGCTGATCTCCGGCGTCAGCTGCGCGCTGAAGGAGACCAACCCGCGCATCCAGGTGGTGGGGGTGCAGACGGCGGCGCTGGCCAGCATGAAGGCGTCGCTCGAGGCGGGGCACGTGGTGGAGCTGCCGGCGGCCTCCACCATCGCGGAGGGCATCGCGGTGAGGAGGGCCGGCGAGCTCACCTTCGAGATGGTGCGCAAGTACGTGGACGACGTCGTCACGGTGGACGAGGAGGAGATCGCCAACGCCATCCTCATGCTGCTGGAGCAGGAGAAGAGCGTGGTGGAGGGGGCGGGCGCGGTGGGGCTGGCGGCGGTGATCAACGGACACCTGCCGAAGGCCACGAACAAGAAGGTGGTGCTGCTGCTGGGCGGCGGCAACATCGACATGAACGTCATCAGCCGCATCATCGAGCGAGGCCTGGTGAAGGCCGGGCGCCTGGTGCGGCTGGAGGTGCGGCTGCCGGACCGGCCGGGGATGCTGGCGCGGCTGACGGCGGAGATCGCCGAGAAGCGCGCCAACGTGGTGGAGATCCACCACAACCGCGCCTTCTCGAAGGCGAGCCTGGGCGAGGTGATGGTGGAGGTGACGCTGGAGACGACGGGCCGCCCCCACATCCAGGAGCTGATCGACGCGCTGGGCAGCCAGGGCTGGCAGGTGGCGGAGGAGCCCTGAGCATGGATGGCGCGCGTTATCTTGAATGGCTCAAGCACGATTTGGTGCCACTGTCAGGCCTTCGTGGCGGCAGCGGAAGGCTCTCGGGATGGGAGGTGTCCGTGCGGCCTGCTGGGGTTCAGCTGGGCTTCGTGGCCCTGAAGAAGGATCTCGTCATGCGTGTCCAGCTCCACGATAGTCAGGGTGCCACCGCTCAAGCCTGGCAGCGTGCCGAGGCCCAGCCACCCGCATGCCTCAGCGGCCTGGACCCTGAAGTGCGGCTCAGCTTCGAGAAGGGGCCTCGGGGCAAACGCGACTGCTACCTCCGGCTGGCGTGGACGCGGCGGCTTCCGAACAACTTCTCGCCGGAGCTGGACCGTGTGAAGGACTGTGCCCAGCGACTCATGCAGTACGCCAGGTTGACCGGCCTGCATCCTTGACGGTGGAGGATGCCAAGGATGATGCCCCTGCTGGTGCGCGATCAGCCCAGTCGGGTAGACCGGGGAAGTTGCCCTCCCCGGCCCCCCACGGATCCGGACGTGCGGAATTCCCGCATCCGGCTCTTCGGCACATG
>JAFGNZ010000403.1 GCA_016926755.1 Myxococcaceae bacterium
ACGCTGAAGTTCTTGCGGGCCCCCGCGCCGGCCTCGTAGAGCTGGCTCTCCCTCTCGAAGTTGGTCTCGGCCAGTTTGTGGTCCGCCCTGGCCCTGTAGAAGGCCGAGGTCGCCTCGCCCACCTCCTCGCTCTGGAGCACGAGGAGCTCGTCTCCCGGGTCCACCCAGTCGCCCAGACGCGCTTCGATGCGTGCGATGCGGGCAGGGAACGGATACGTGACGATGGCCTGGCGATAAGGGTCCGCCAGGACCCGGCCCATGGCCTGCAGGTGGCTGGCCAGGGCCCGCACCTCCACGGAGGCTGTCTGGAGTCCGATGGCGCTGCTCTCGTCCTCCGAGAGTTCCACCGCCGCGCCCTCCGCCCACTGGGGTGGGGCCGATGCGGTCCCGGTGGCCCCCGACGGCGTGGATGCGGCCTCGGGGACTCCCTGATCCCTACTCGTCCCAGCGGCGGCCGCCCCGGAAGCGTCGCTGGAGCCGGTACCGCTCCCGCAGGCCGACAGAAGAATGCTTGCGAGCACCGGCCACGCCGGGGTCCTCTGGCTCAACTTCATGGTGGATCTCCCTGAGGGCACGGCCGATGGACCGCTCCAGTCCTGCCGTGGCGATACCGTATTCGTAGAGGGCGTCGGCGTACGAGGTTCGAACGTCGTTGAGCGTGCGCCACGCCTCGATCATCTCCAGTGCTGAGATCTCGCCCTGCTCGTAGCTGAACATGTACATGCCGTAGGCCTCCTCGGCCTGCGGCAGGATGTCGTTCTCGAAGACCTGGATCTGGTCCGCGGCGGCGGCGAGGCTCGCGTGGGTCTCCTCCACCTCCAGTTGAACCGCGTCCAGGAGTTGCGCGCGCTCCTCCCGGAGCGCCCGCTGGTTGGCGGAAGCCTCGGCGATCTCTCCGATGGCGGGCTGCCAGAAGTACAGCGGCAGCGCCACGGAGAGCGTCACGTCCCACGTCTTGGGCTCACCCCGGATGGTGTGCCTGGCCGCCCCGATGTCGATGTCCGGCAGGTAGGACAGATACCCCGCCTTCTTCTGGAGGGACTCCCGCTCCAGCGCCAGGGCATTTTTGCGCAGTTCCGGGCGTGACTCCACGGCCGAGGCGCGCAAGCTGTCGATCTGGAACGAGGCCAGGGGGGCCCGTAGATCGCCTGCGAGCTCGAGGGGTGTGGAGGGATTGCGCGCCAGGAGGACGTTCATGCGCGCCTTGGCCAGGCGTACGCCCGCCTCCGCCCTGCGGACCTCGTTGGACGCACGGGCCACCTCCACGCCCGCGCGCACCTGCTCCACCCGGGGCACGTCTCCCGCCGCCACCTTGGTTTCGGTCATGGCGAGGAAGTCCTGGGCGAGCTCCAGGTTGAGCTGGGCGTAGCCCTCCTGCTCCTGGGCCAGGTGCACGGCGTAGAACGCCTCGGTCACCTGGAACGTCAGGTCCAGGGCCAGGGCGTCCTTGTCGGCGACCACCTCGTCGGACTCACGCCGAGCGATGCCGGCCTGGGTCCAGGTGCGGAGGGGGAAGGGGACGGTCTGGCTGACTCCGACGTAGCGTTCCCCGTATCGGTCGAAGCCGGTGAGCCCGGGCTGGAGGTCGGAGTCGATGTCCAGCGTGGGCTGGGGGAGGGCCCAGGCCTGGCGGGCTCTGGCCAGGGAGGCCTTCACGTTCTCGCCGGCCGCCCGCAGGAGGTGGTTCTGCTCCAGGGCGAGGGCCACGCAATCCTCCAGGCTCAGGCGAGCCTCCTGCGCGGGGAGGCGCGCGGGGAGGAGGAATGCCGCGACGGCCAGCAGGATTCTGGGTGCTCTGCGCATACGTGTATTCATCCGTGCGACGGACTCGCTTTCCCTGCTCGGATCGAAGGGATCGCCGGCCTCTCCGGTCTCGGCGAGGCGGGCGGACGTGCTCAGCTCTGTGGCGGCGAGACGTCAGGCGGCGGGAGGAGCGCGGGGCCGCTGGAGGGAAGGGGCGGGGGCGAAGAGATGGTGCGTCGGCTGGGGAACGCATCGCACCCGGAAGGCCTCAAGGCGCGGTGGGGCGGGGTCGAACGCCGCGGGCACCCAACCCGAGGCCTGGTACTGGATGCAGATGAGATGGTTGTGCGGGAGGCCGTGGGTCCCGGGCACGTGCTTCGACTCCACACCGGTGTGCCCGTCTCCCGCCATGCAGTCCAGGAGCGGGATGGCGTTGCCGAGGGTAGGAAGGACCCCCAGGAGAATCAGCGCCGGCAAGCGGCGCCGGAACGGCGCGGGCGCGTTCATTTCTGTCCGGGTGGAGCCTCCATGGTGGACGGCCACGTCAACCTGTCGCGGTAGATAGACCCTTGGCCCGTGTATGTCAACCGGCGGAGAGACACGCCAGAAGACGGTGGTGGCTCCATCGCCGGGGTCGATGACGACAGCGAGGCGCTGACCGTCACCGTGGAGCGGGTGCGGCGCGGCCACACCGAGGAGGAGACCGGCAGAATGTTGGGCGGGTGGCCGCCGAGAAGCAGCAACGACGGGCGCAGGCGGACCCACCTTCAGTCTGTCGCAACAGGGGCCATCTGCGATGGAAGGGACGGTCGCCCGAGGGTCCCAGTACCTCGACTGCGCGCTGTACCTCGTATATCCGCTGCTTCACGCGGCCATCCATGGGCCGCCGGAAATGATCGCGCAGCGGAACACCACGATCTGGAGGATGGTTTCCGGCAGTCGCGGCGTGGGGTAGCCCCCCGGGATTAGCACGATCGGGGGATGTCCCGGCGCACCCCAGGGCCGCGATGCTTCACTGCTGACTTGTCCGCGACCCTGGGGGGGCGTCTCGGCCAGGGGCGTCATGCCCTGTGGGAGTGGGGCAAGGATGAATCAGGACGAGTTGTTCTCCAAAACAGACGGCCCCCTGCGCGGTGACGGTGCGCACGCAGAAGCCCTGCTCACCACCGGGGCGCTGCAGAGCGCGATCTTCAACAGCGCGAACTTCTCGAGCATCGCCACCGACGCCCAGGGCGTGATCCAGATCTTCAACGTCGGCGCCGAGCGCATGCTGGGCTATGCCGCCGCCGACGTGGTGAACCAGATCACGCCCGCCGACATCTCCGACCCGCAGGAGCTGATCGTCCGGGCCAGGGTGCTCAGCGCCGAGCTCGGCACCCCCATCGCACCCGGGTTCGAGGCGCTGGTCTTCAAGGCCTCGCGCGGCATCGAGGACATCTACGAGCTGACGTACATCCGCCGGGACGGGAGCCGGCTCCCGGCGGTCGTGTCGGTTACTGCGCTGCGCGACGCGCAGGGGACGATCATCGGGTACCTGTTGATCGGCACCGACAACACCGCGCGCAAGCAGGTGGAGGAGGAGCGCAAGAAGCTCGACCAGCGGCTGCGCGACCAGCAGTTCTACACGCGCTCGCTCATCGAATCGAACATCGACGCGATCATGACCACCGATCCGGCGGGCATCATCACCGACGTGAACGAGCAGATGACGGTGCTCACGGACTGCACGCGCGACGAGCTGATCGGGGCGGCGTTCAAGAACTACTTCACCGATCCGGAGCTCGCCGAGGCGGGCATCACGCGCGCGCTGAGCGAGAAGAAGGTCACGAGCTACGAGCTGACCGCGCGCAAGCGGGACGGAACGGAGACCATGGTCTCCTGTAACATGACGACCTTCTACGACCGGGACCGCACGCTGCAGGGCGTGTTCGCGACGGCGCGCGACGTGACGGAGCGCAACCGACTCGATCAGGTGCTGCGCGAGAAGAGCGTCGAGCTGGAGAGCTCCAAGTCGGTGGCGGAGAAGGCCAACCTGGCGAAGTCGGCCTTCCTGTCGAGTATGAGCCACGAATTGCGCTCTCCGCTGAACGCGATCATCGGCTTCGCGCAGCTGATGGAGTCGGAGGTACCACCGCCGAGCGCCCACCAGAAGGCCAGCATCGAGCAGATCCTCAAGGCCGGCTGGTACCTGCTGTCGCTGATCAACGAGATCCTCGACCTGGCGATCATCGAGTCCGGGAGGCTGACGCCATCCATGGAGCCGGTGTCGCTGGCCGACGTGTTGCTCGAATGCGAGGAAATGGTCGTGCCGCAGGCACAGAAGCACGGCATCTCAACGACGTTCCGCAGCATGGAGACACCGCTCGTCGTCCATGCCGACCGCACGCGGCTGAAGCAGGTGCTCATCAACCTCCTGTCCAACGCGATCAAGTACAACCGGCCCGGGGGCAAGGTGGAGGTGGAATGCGCGGTTCGCTCCAATGGACGCGTCCGCATCGCCATCACGGACACAGGTGCTGGCCTATCGGCGGATCAGCAAGCGCAGAT
>JAFGNZ010000404.1 GCA_016926755.1 Myxococcaceae bacterium
CTGGCCCGTGGGGGTGGGCCCGACACGGATGAGGAGCTGCTTGTCCGGGCGGGCGCTCTCCACCAGCGAGTGGCAGGCGTTGCTCAAGAAGTTGACTTTTCTTTCTCCCGTGAGCGAGCGTCACCGGCTTCAGCCCCTGTCAGGCAGGGCTTACCGAATGGGGCAGTCTTCATGTGCATCGCCTACCACCGTTGGAGCCACACACTCGCCGCTGTGCTGCTGCTGATCGGTTGCACGCGGACCGAGAACAAGGAGCCCGAGCCTCAGGCTCAGGCCACCGCTCCAGCCCCGAAGCCTGCCGCGTCCGCTCCGGCCCCGAAGCCCGCCGCGTCCGCTCCGGCCCTCACTCCCTCGCCCGTGTCGGACGCCACGCTCTCGTACCTGGAGGACCTGCCCGACAAGAAGTGCCGCTGGGTGCAGCACACGCCTCCCGGCGAGCCGAAGACCTTCTTCACCCTTCCTGCCGCGTGCTCCGAGTGGACTCTGCGCTGGAGTCCGGATGGCCGGGAGGCGCTGGCCTTCCAGGCCGGGCCGTTTGCTGTCGGCATCAAGCAGATAGAGGAGTACCGGCAGGCGCTGGCCTCCCACCGGGACTGGAGGAAGCGCACGACCCTGCGGGTGGATCTCGTGACGGGAAAGAGCACTTCGCTGTCGCTGCCCCCGCGGGGCCTCTTCGAGAATATGGGCTTCGACGCGCAGGGCCTCGCGGTGGCGTTCATGGAAGAGTGCTACGAGGAGGGCTTCAAGGCTCCTCCACCCGCGCTGGAGCTCGTGGAGACGGGCACGGGAGAAGACACGAAGCGGCAGCTCCTCTTCGAAGGCCAGCGTTACGATCTGCCCGAGGACGACACCGCCACTCCAGGCCTGGCCCACGCCTTCCGCCTGGAGAAGAATGGGCAGTGGACACGCTTCGAGACGAAGGGCACGACCTATTTCTCGTACGATGCCGAGGGCTCCTTCGTCCTCGATGCCTTCCAGGCGATGCAGTCCACTCTCTGGCCCTCTCCCTACACGGTGTACCGAACGCTCGAGGACGTCCCCGAGGATTCTCCTGACTTCGCGGCGCTGAGCGCGGTGCTCGCACCCTCGGACATCGGGGGCTGGAAGCAGCTCGAGACGGCAGGGGGGCCGCTGTATCTCTACCTCTGGCGCCCGCCGGGCGCAGGCGAAGACCGGCCCCCTCACAAGGGACTGGTGCGCATCCGTGGGGACGAGGGCCTCGTCGAGCCCGAGGGCCTGTCTTTCAGCGGCGAGCTCACGGTGGACATGCGTGGCGACCACGTGCTGCTGTCCGGGTTTCATACCTCCGAGCATGTGTTGTGGAACGCGAAGACGAAGAAGATCGTCGCGTCGCTGAACAAGAGCGCCCGTCACGTCACTTTCTGGCCGAAGCCCTCGGGCCCCCTGGCCGCTGCCTCGTCGCCTCCGCCCGCGGCCCAGCCTGGGAAGGCGGCGGTTCGCTCCCTCCCGGCGGCAAAGCAGCTCGCCGCCGCTTTTCGCGCTGTGTACGGCTCGGAGCAGCACCCGACGCACCAGGATGAGGAGAACACCTACGAGATCAGTCCCGCCGCGCTGGAGTGGATGGGCGATACCGCCGTGCTCCTGACCCTCGCAAAGAACACTTCGGAGTGCCGCGCATGTTCCGGGGCGATGGGCATCCATTATCTCGAGCCTGAGGGAGCGGGCTTCGTGGTGAGGGGCAGCTGGCCTATCCTGGTGGATGGAGACGATTGGGGAGCACCGCCGCCCGAGTGGAAGATCCGCGGCGACCTCGGGCTCAACCCCTTCCTCACCGGCAAGAGCGAAGGGGGCGGCCAGGGTATTTTCTGTACAGTGCTGACTCTGACCGAGCTGGCGCCCGACAGGCCGATCCGGCGCGGGAGGGTCTTCATCGGCTATGACGATGGAGGCGCCATCGCCAGGGAAGACACGCCGACGAAGTGGGAGGGGAGGATCGACCAGCCCGTGCCCGATCGCGCATTCGAGCTCGTCTTTACCGGCAGCGATAGCTTCACCGAGCACTTCCAGCTGCAAGACGGAGAGTATCGCAGGGTGGGCGAATCGCACTTCAAGGACCGCTGCGAGTAGGCGCGGCGGCGCCTTCGGGGAACAGGGTTCAAGGAGCCTTGGGGTGCTTGACCAGCCCCGCTCGGTCCAGCAACTCGCGCACGCGCCGGCCCAGGGTGGAGACGATCCGCGGGAAGCGCGGGATTTCGATCGCGGGGACCGCGGGCAAAGCGCGGGATCTGGTCGGCGCGTGCATGGATCAGGAAATTCGCGCGGATGGAAGCCCAGAGGCTTGAACTCTGGGCGCTCCAGCCGCCATCGCGCCGTGCGAAACGCTCGAAATGGCTGGACCTCGCTGCGGCGCGAACGGAGAAAACGATCGCGCTGGCCGCGATCGAAATGCCGCGCTTCCTGAAGATCGTCTCCACTATACTTCAAGGAAATCCAGGAGGCGCGTCGTGACCGACTTTCTGAGCCAGATTCGTAACCAGGGTCAACAGAACCCGGCCCAGGCCGCTCGCGGTCAGGCCAATCAACGGCTCGGGGGCATCCCCGCCCTGGCGCGGCAGGCGCTGAGGGAGGCGGCGCGGGACTGGATCGCGCTGGAGTGCCTGGCCAATGGACGCGACTACGCCAAGCCGGACACGCAGAAGCGCTTCGTGCTCTGGGAGGCCCGGAAGACGGGGCTCATCCACATCGAGCTGGGCGAGAACGTCCAGGCCGAGCACGCCTGGGTCCTCCGCCTCTTCCTGCCCATCAATACGTTCGTGCGCTTCCCGTTCAACTCCGGAGACTCGTCGCAGACCGACAGCCTGAGCTGGCACTCAATCGATCAGAGCCTGCTCAAGCCGGACGGACAGCTCTACGAGCTGCCTCGGTGGAGCACCGCCTCACGCAGCAGCGTGGCGCTCGTGCCCCAGAACATCGCCCAGCTCCCCAAGCTGCAGGCCTGGCCGGGTGAGGAGCCTCGGCAGGAGGTCCAGTACCAGAATCACGACATCAAGGTCCACATGCGGGAGTGGGCTGACCTGGACACCGCACGCGCCAATCCCTTGAACTTGTGGCGCTTCTACCAGGCTGTTGGGGATGTCGGCGCGGCGGCGAGCTCGGACGGGATCATGCTGCCGAACGGCTACAGGGCCCGGCTGTACTCCATCAAGACGGGAGTCCACTACGTCGGGAGCAAGTACCAGGGGCCGCCCGTCGCGAACAAGCACCGCCTGGAGGCCAACTCCGCCATGGCGATGCTGCGCTCGAACGTCGTGCGGGCGCTGCCCAATGGGGACGACAGCTTCGGGTTGCAGCCGGAGATCCTCACCATCACGGCCCCCCTGCGAGACGGGAGCCGGGACGGGTTCCAGGTCCGGGATCTCTCGTGCCTGCGCCGCCAGACGCGCTACCTGCCGGGCCAGGCCATCCCCTACGCCCGCTGGGCGTTCGATGCTCAAGCGGGCGCCGACGGGCAGTGTGATTTCTGGCGCGCCAACTTCGCCGTGCCGCTCGGGAGGGCCAAGGCCCGCCTGTTTCTCAACTACGGGCTGATCCACACCTCGGCGAACGCGCAGAACTTCGTCCTCGGCTTCCCGCTCATGGGCCGCCCCGGGCTGATGCAGTTCGTCGTCCGGGATCTCGGCGACACCTCCTGGCACGACGACTTCATCCGGGACTACCTCAGCCACTTCGGGCACGGCCAGCGCGTGTGGCGGGCGTTCCGCAGCGAGGCGTCCGCCGCCATTCGCCACGTCCTGCATGACACCTCGAGCGGCCAGTACCCGGCGCCGGAGATCGTGCGGCTGGCGGCCTTCTCGTTGCTCACGCACGGCTTCGGGGAGAACCTGGGGTGGAACCGGACGCTGCAGCACCGCTTCCTCACGGGCCTCTTCGATGGCTTCCTGAGCTATGTCCGCCAGACGCTCAACCTCGCCGCCGCGAGCTACCCCGGCGTGTTGCCCGCGGCCCCGCTGACAGATCCCGCCATCCTCACGCTGGGCGAGGACGGCGCCTATCCGCACCCGACCCCGAGCCATGCGCGGTACTGCGAGCGGATCGAGGCGTGCCTGGGCCTGACGGCCGCCGAGCTCTTCGGGCGCGCGGCCTATGTGCGCTCCCGCGCCCAGCACGTCATCACCAGCGACAACACGCTGCGCCAGGCCATCAACGCCGAGGAGCTGCTGCTGTGCGCGGGGATCGAGCGGCTCCTGCGGACCATGGACGATGGGGTGCGGTCCGCCATCCGGGATCGCCTGGAGACGGCCTTCGCTGGCCACTGGCCCGCCGTCGTCGAGCTGTAGCGCGTCACGCCTCCTCGAGGTGGGCGGCCCTATGCCCCTGCGATCGGCAGCTCCAGCGTGAACGTGGCGCCCTCCCCGAGACCGGGGCGGGCGCAGGTGAGCCGGCCCTTCATCTCCGTAGCCGCCAGGGCGCTGATGTGCAGGCCGAAGCCGTGCCCGCTCTTCTTGGTGGTGAAGCCCTGGGAGAAGAGGCGCGGCAGGTTCTCAGGTGGAATGCCCACCCCATTGTCCGTCACCGCGATGAGCAACTGGCCCGTGGGGGTGGGCCCGACAC
>JAFGNZ010000405.1 GCA_016926755.1 Myxococcaceae bacterium
ACCCGCCTGGAGGAGGAGTGCCACGGCTGGGGCCCTGCGAGCCCGCCATGCTTCGGCCGTTCGCTTTGGCTCAGCACCCTCTCAGTTGTTCGAGTAGAGCAGGCCGAGCTTGCCGGGCAGCCGGCGGAACTCCAGCGCCGGCATGTCGTCGCTGTTGCGGAACGCCGGCGCGCGCGAGGACAGCTCCCGCAGCTTCTCGTCCCCCTCGGCCACCAGCTGCTCGAAGCCGGCCAGCCCGCCCCGGATGCCGATCGACTCCAGCAGCGCGCGGCCCTCGTCATACCGCTGCGTGAGCAGCGCCCGCTGGTGCGGCTGCAGCGGCTCCAGCGAAGCGATGACCGTGAGCCCGTTCTCGTACGACGGGATGGCCTTCACGTGCGGGAAGACCGCTCGAATGCCGTGGTACAGCGTCGCGATGTCCGGCCCGAAGATGTGCTGCGCCATCACGCCCCCAGGCTTCAGCCGGGAGCGCGTCAGCGCGTAGAACTCGTGGCTGAAGAGGCTCGACGAGCCCGGCAGGTACGGATCCGAGACGTTGATGGAGATGATGTCGTAGCGCTCGGGGGTGGTCGCCAGGAAGTGGCGCCCGTCCGTGATGTGGATCCGCACGCGCGGGTTGCTGAAGTAGTCGTGGTTGCCCGGGCTGAACAGCTTCGCGTGCTCCACGAGCGCCGGGACGATCTCCACCGCCTCGATGGAGCCCACCTCCGCCACGCGCGAGAAGGCCCCCGCCGTGATGCCGTAGCCCGAGCCGATCACCAGCGCCTTCTCCAGCTTCGGGGCGAAGAGGATGGGCAGGAACGCCTGGGACTCCTGCACGTACTGCGTGCTGGGATCCCCATACAGGTAGACCAGGTCCGTGCGGTTGTTGAGCACCCGGAGCCTGCCCTCGTCCATCCGCACCACGCTGAAGATGCCGTGCGCGTCCTCGCTCCGGACGACCGCGCGCTCGGCGTCCACCACCGGCGGCACCTCGATGCTGCGGGGCGCGATGATCGCCAGGAAGCTCAACACCGCCACCCCGCCCAGCGCGTGGTCCGAGAGCTTGAAGTGCGGGCGGAACGCGTAGGCCAGCCCCGCCAGGCAGATCAGCAGCAGCACGGAGTTGAAGGCGATGAGGCCATTGGAGCCGATGAGGTTGATGAGCACGTAGCCGCTGGCCAGCGAGCCCACCAGGCTGGCCAGCGTGTTCATCCCGTACACCAGCCCCACCCAACTCGCCCCGCTCGTCACCCCCGCGGGCCGGGCCGCGAGCGTCAGCGGGAAGATCAGCCCGAGCGCCGTGGCCGGGAACACCACCATCACGAGCAGGAAGAGGACCACCAGCCCCGGGTGCGTCGCCTGGAAGGCCGATCGCTCCAGCAGGAACGCCGCGGAGAAGGAGACCAGCGTCAGCGAGCAGGCATACAGGAGGATGCGCCACAGCGGCGTCGTCCCTCGCAGCATGGCGCTGCTCATGCGCGCCGCCTGACCCATGAACAGCAGGATGATGGCCAGCGTGATGCTCGTCACGTAGATGCGGTTGCCGAAGCACAGCGACAGGTACCGCATCCAGGTGATCTCGCAGGAGAGCACGACGAAGCCCGAGAAGATCGCCAGCGCCAGCAGCAGCGGCCGGCTGAAGATCCGCCCCTCCTGGGCGCCAGCCGCGTCCGGGGCGGGCTCCGTGGCGGCAGGCTCCGTGACGGGCGGGAAGGAGCGGTTGGCCAGCAGGGTGACGCAGAAGATGAGGCCGTTGATCGCCGCGGCGATCGCGCCCGCCCGGATGCAGCCGAAGTAGTAGATGAGGACGAAGCTGGAGATGATGCTCCCCGTGGCGGCCCCGATGGTGTTGACGCCGTAGAGGGCTGACACCTGTCGGCGATCCGCCACGAGCTGGCTCAGCAGCGGCAGCGTCATCCCCATGAGCGCGGTGGGGACGCCGATCAGCGCCAGGCAGAGCGTGAACTGCGCGGCCAGCCGCGACAGCAGCGGCGCCGCGGGCGAGCCGGACAGCGAGAGATAGAAGTCCTGGTGGCTGAAGAGCGTCCAGGTGATGAACAGCGAGCTGAGCCCCACCAGCAGCTCCACCGTGCCGTAGGCCGCCAGCGGGCGCTCCGCCAGCCCCCCGCCCTTCTTCAGCAGCCGGGACATGGCCAGGCTGCCGAGCGCCAGCCCCAGCATGAAGACGGTGACGACGCACGCCATCGAGTAGATGGTGCTGCCGAGGATGATGCTGAAGCCGCGCATCCAGATGATCTGGAAGATGAGCGACGTCATCCCCGTGCAGAACAGCAGCGCGCACAGGGAGCGGAAGCGAGATCGGCTGAGCGTGGCGGGAGCGGCGGTCATGGCATCTCGGTAGCGGCGAGCCGGGAGTAGGGGGCGAGCGCGCGGACTCGCTCGATGTACTTGTGTGCCTCGTCCTTGTCACCTCGCGCGAGCGCCAGCCGCGCAAGCGCCTCGGTGACGGCGAGATCCGACGGGTTGTGGCGGACGGCCTCCTCCAGGTACGCCCGCGCCTTGTCCGGCTCCAGCGGAGGCCTCACCTGCGCCGCCAGCCCCAGCACCTGCGCCGTCCACACGGCGGCGGCGTGGTGGCGCGGGTACACCTCGAGCGCCCGCCGGAAGTCGGCCGTCAGGGCCTCGGCGCTCGCCAGCACCTCCGCCGGTGGGCGGGCGCCGAACCGCTCCAGGGCATCCACCCCCTGGAAGAAGAGCTGGTCCGCCTCGTGGGCGCGCCCGGCCTCGGCGCGCAGGGCCTCCAGCTCCTCGCGCTCCTCGGGGCCGCCCCGCAGGTGCGCGAACACGGCGCCCGGAGGGAACGCGATGAGCTGGCGGACGGCGGCGTTGATCTCGGAGGGCGTCTCCTGAGGCATGAAGTCCAGGACCGGGTTCATGTCCCGGTTGACCAGCGGCACGCGCGCCGCGATCTCCCCGAGCCGCTCCGGCCCGGCGCGGAAGCTGGCGAAGAACAGCCCCGGAGAGTCCCAGCCGAAGGCGCGCAGATCCTCTCGCGCCACCCGCTCGTACTTCTCTCGCCAGGCCTTCAGATCGATCCGCGCCTCGTCCCGGAAGCCGATGAGGAACGCCTCCTGCGTGTTGAGGCCCAGCGGCAGCCACAGCAGGCTCTGGGGGAAGACCTCCTGGAAGGTCTTCAGGATGACCATCGCCTTGCTCGTGCCGGCGTTGAGCGGCAGCCACGCGAGCGCCACGCCCCCAGGGCGCAGGTGCCGGCGCGCCTCGCGGAAGTGCTCCTCCGTGTAGAGCCGGAGGCTCCCCTCGCTGGCGAGGATCATCGAGTCCGACATGATGACGTCGTACTGCTCCTGGCTCATCTTCAGGAAGTGCCGGCCGTCCATCACCTCCACGCGCACGTTGGGCTCGCGGCTCGCGTGCCCGTTGAGGGCCTCGAAGTACTCCTCGGCCATCGGGATCATGTGCTCGTCGAGCTCCACGAGGTGGAGCAGCTCCGGCTGGTAGAGCAGGAGCGTGCGCGCGAGCTCACCCACGCCGTAGCCGATCTCCAGCACCCGCTGGGGATGGGGGTGCACGAGCATGGGCAGGTGCGCCTGGAGCCGCTGGGTCTGCCGGCGCGCGGGCACCGTCTCGCCGGACTGGAAGGCGCCCCCCATGAGGATCCGCTCCCCCTGCGGGTTCTCCGCCACCAGCACCGGCTGCAGGCTGCTCTCGCGCTGGGCGATCACCTTGAAGCCCGGGCGGAGGCTGACGTTCTCGTAGTAGCGCGTGAGCCAGTCCGCGCCGAACCACCCCGCGAGCCCCACCGCCGCGAGCGCCGCGCCCGCCCCGAGCCACCGGACTTTCAGGGGGCGCAGCGAGAGGCCCGCCACGCTCCCGGCGATCAGGAGGTTGAGCCCCGCGATGAGCAGCAGCGTGGCCGAGGTGCCGATCACGGGCATGAGGACGAAGCCCGCCAGGAACGAGCCCAGCACCGAGCCCACGGTGTTGGCCGAGTAGACGGTGCCGACGGACCTCCCGAGCAGGCGCAGGGGCCCCACGTAGAGCCTGCCGGCGAGAGGGAAGAGGCCGCCCAGCAGCAGGGTCATCGCGAACAGGAGGAGGAAGCCGGCGGCGATGGTGGCCGGTCGGCTGCCCAGCCCGCTGAGCAGGGACAGCAGCGGCAGGCTGGCGAGCCCCAGCAGCCCGAGCAGGGCCTCGAAGAGGACGAAGAGCCGGAGCTCGCTCAGCCCGGACGGGCTCCAGCGGCTGAAGGCGAGGCTGCCCAGGCTGATGCCCAGCAGGTACACGGAGAGGACGCAGGCGAAGGTGGTCAGCCGCCCCAGCAGCAGGAAGTCCAGGAGGCGGAACCAGATGACCTCGGAGGCGAGCGCGCAGAAGCCGGAGATCGCGAAGGCGGGCAGGAGGATGCGGCCGTCGAGCCTCTCCCTGGGCTCGGCGGGCGCGGAGGGGGCCTCGCTCTCGGAGGGCGGCGCCGAGCCCTCGCGCCGGGCCAGGAGCAGGGCCGTCATGCCCGTGGCGGCGTTCAGCCCGAGCGCGAGGTGATAGCCGCGCTCATACCCCAGCACCCACACCACCCCGATCATGAGGAGGGAGCCGGCGGCCGCCCCCAGGGTGTTGATGGCGTAGAGCTGGCCCAGCGCGGCCTTCAGCCCCTCGTCACGGCCCACCACGTACCGGGCGAGGACGGGCAGGGTGCCGCCGATGAGCGTGGCGGTGAGGGAGACGAAGGCGAAGGCGATGAGGAAGACGAGCCACTGGATCGTGGCCCGCGACGCCCACGCGTACAGGGCCGAGTAGAGCGACTCGATGTGCTGGAACGCGTAGAACGCGACGAGGCCGCTGAAGGCGACGCCCAGCTCAAGCAGCCCGTAGATGCGCAGCGGCCGGGCGTGGCGGTCCGCCACCCTGCCCAGCAGGTACGAGCCCAGCCCGAGCCCGAGCATGAACGCCGTGATGACGGCGCTCACGCTGTGGGTGGTGCCCCCGAGCAGGTGCGTGAAGATCCGCGTCCACAGCACCTCGAACAGGATCCCCGAGAGGCCCGAGACGAAGAACAGACGCAGCACCCAATGCTGTGCGGTGGGGGCGGGGACGGCCATGTGGGTGACGCGAGGATGCCACAGGAGCGGGCCCTGCTGCCCGGTTGGTTGGTGGGCATGCCGCGCTTCGAGCGGCCAACGCTCAGCAGGGGCGCTGCGCCGGGAGCTCCTCCACCTCCGTCACCGGCACTCCCGCCATGCGCAGCACGCGGAGCGCGTTGGTGGTGTCCACCACGCCCTGCCGCAGCGTGTAGTCGAACACCATCTTCTCGCCCTCGAGGTGGTCGCGGAAGTGGACGTTCACCACGTGCGCGCCCGGCTCATCCGCCAGCGCGGCCAGGGAGAGATCGTGCGTCGTCACCGCGCCGCAGGCCCCCGTGCCCAGCAGCAGCCGCAGCACCTCGCGCGAGGCGATCTGGCGCTCGCGCGTGTTGGTGCCCAGGAGGATCTCGTCCAGGAGGAACAGGCACTGGCCCTGCGCCCGCTGGGCCGCGTCCAGGACGGCTTTGATCCGCTGCACCTCGGCATAGAAGTAGGACACGCCGCGCTCCAGCGAGTCCTTCACCCGCATGCTGGTGAGCACGTGGAGCGGCGACAGGGTGAACTCCCGCGCGCAGACGGGCGCCCCGGCCAGCGCCAGCACCACGTTGCTGCCCAGCGCCCGCATCAGCGTCGTCTTCCCGGACATGTTGGAGCCGGTGATGAGCAGCGCGTGGCGCGGCCCCGGCAGCGACAGATCATTGGGGACCGGATCGTCCAGCAGCGGGTGGCCCAGCGCCTTCGCCTCCACGCGAGGCCCCTCGGCCACCAGCGTGGGCCACACGAAGCCGGGCCGATCATGCGCGAAGCCCGCCAGGCACGAGAGCGCCTCCAGCTCCGCGAGCGCCTCGAACCAGCCGCGGAGCTCCTGGCCGTGCCGCTGGCGCCAGTGCTCCAGCGCGAAGAGGGCGTGGATGTCCCAGAGCGTGAGCAGGTGGATCACCGGGTGGAACTGGTGCCGCTTGAACTCGACGAAGGAGTAGAGCCGGCTGAAGCGGTGGAAGTGCGTGGAGACCGCGGGCTCCCCGGCGCGCTGCAGGCCGGACTGGAGCCGCTGGAGCAGCGGGTGCCGCACCGGCTGGCCCTCGACGCGGGCGAACAGGGGCGCATAGCGCACGAAGCCGTGCTCCCCCACGGACAGGCTCTGCTCCATCCGCGCCAGCGGGCGGCGGGTGAGCAGCACCACGCCCAGCTGCACGAAGAGGCCGATCCACCACAGCCAGCGCGGCAGCACCTCCAGCTGACCGAGCACGTAGAGCGCCAGCGTGAGAGGCGGGAGGACCCGCGCCACGGGGCGAGCCCAGCGGATGGACTGGAGCGAGGGGCCCTTCTCGGCCCACTGGATGAAGAGGCTGGGATCCGCCTTCTCGCGAGACACCCCCTGCGCCTCCACGCACAGGTCCTGCCGGAAGCCGATGAGCGGGGCCAGCTCGCGCGCCGCGCCCTGCCGCGCCGCCACCTCCTCGGCGGCGGCCGGCGCGGACAGCCAGGACGCGAGCCGCTCCTCTCCGGAGCGCGTCGCCGTCTCGTTCAGCAGCTGGAAGAGGCTGGCCTGGCCGAAGACATCCAGATCCGGGGTGTACAGGTGAGAGGAGGAGAGGAAGCGCTCGCCCCGCTCGGTGAACTCGCGCCACGCGCCGCTCAGCCGGGCCAGGCCCCGCTCGTTCAACGTCACGTACAGCCGCTCCCGCGCCTCCCGGCGGAACACGGTGTTGTGCAGCACGGCGAGCACGCCATAGAGGACCATGGCCCCCACCACCGCCCACCAGTAGGGCTTCGGCAGCCGGTCGAAGAGGACGAAGCCCGCGAGGGCCGCCGCCGCCAGGAAGGTGAGGCCGCGCAGGTTCGCGTAGCGCGCGCTCACCCGGTCCAGCTCCGCCAGCTTCGACTGGGCGGCGGTGAGGCGCTCGGTGTACGTGCGGTGCGGAGAGGACTCGGGAGTGGAAGTCATAGGGCCCCGGCTCGGTGGCGGGGGCCGGGAGGATAGCGGCGCGGCGGCCTTCGTGGGGCTCTGAAGCACCACGGGCCCGACCGCTGCGCGCGGCCGAGCCCGTGATGGCTCGCTCGGTCTCTCGGGATGGGGGGATTACTTCTCCTTGCCAGCGAGCTTCCGCAGCGCCTTCTGGTCTTTCACGCAGAGGATGCGGCCCACGTTGCCCAGCACGCCATCCCGCTTCATCTCGTTGATGAGCGTGGACACGAACGAGCGCGAGGCGCCCACCAGGTCCGCCAGATCCTGCTGCGTGATGCCGCGCAGGTCCGTCTCACCGCCGTGCGGGCAGCGCTCGCCGTGCGCCTCCACCAGCGTCAGCAGCGTGTCCGCCAGCCGGGCGGGGACTTCCTTGAAGGTCAGCCCCAGCACGCGCTTGCGCAGCGCACGCACGCGCTCCGCGTAGGCGCGCACCACGTCCAGCGCCAGCGCCGGCCGGGCCTCCAGCTGCGCGCGGAAGTCGCGGCCCTCGATGGACCACACCTCGGCCTCGCCGGACGCGATCGCCATCTCCTCGATGGAGGTGCCCTCGGGGCGGAACACCTCGCCGAAGATCTCCCCGGGGCGCAGGATGCTCACCACGGAGCGGGTGCCGTTCTTGCCCACCCGCATCAGCCGCACGCGGCCCGACTTGAGCAGGTACACGCGGTCCGTCGTGTCCCCGTACCGGTAGATGACCGAGTTGTGCGGGAAGGACTCGACCTTGAAGTACCCCTTGAAGTCGATGGCCTCCTGGCCCGGGGCGAGCTTGTTCGCCGTCACCATCATTCCGGAGCTGGTGGTCTGCAGCGGGGCAACGACGTTGGAACCGATGGGGCCAAGGGGACGGTTGAAGCCGTGCATTGAGTTCACTCCTGCGAGCTGTGGGTGGTGCTGAATCCCGAGCAACGAACGCAGGACGCCATTTCCAAGGATTGTGCCAACGCGGGAACGAAATGCCGGAGGGGTAACAAACCCAGGAATGCTGGGTACTTGGCGCTACAGGCTCGAACCGGCACCCGCGCTGTGTCCAAAACCTGAAACGGAACGTTCAAACAGTCTGATCAACGTGAACGAAACGTTCAATCTGGAGCGCGGAGTGTTCAAGGCGCGACAGTGTCCGGGGGGTGACGAGCCCATCACCGGGCGTCAGCCCTGTCCACCGAGCGACGAGGGGACGGACTGGGTAAGCCCGTATTTCTGGAGCTTGCGCTCCAGGGTGGGCCGGCTGATGCCGAGGATCTGGCACACCTTGCCCTTGTGGCCCTTGGTCACGGCCATGGCGCGCTGGATGAGCATGCGCTCGGCCTCCTCCAGGGTGGGGATCTGGCTGGCGTCATCCACCTGCGGGGCGGCCAGGAGGGCAACGGGGGTGGGGGCGCCCGGCTCGGCGGGGCCGGGCTCGAGGGCGGGCAGATCGTCGCCCAGCAGCACCTCGCCGGGGGCCAGCACCACGGCGCGGGTGAGCACGTTCTCCAATTCGCGCACGTTGCCCCGCCAGGGCAGGCGGGTGAGGTGCGCGAGCACCTCCGGGGGCACGCGCGTCACCCGCTTGTGCACCTTCTCGTTGATGCGCTCCAGCAGGTGGTGGACCAGCAGGGGGATGTCCTCGCGGCGCTCGCGCAGGGGAGGGATCCGCAGCGTGATGACCTTGAGGCGCTGGTAGAGATCCTCGCGGAAGCGCCCGGCGGCCACCTCCTCGGAGAGGTTGCGGTGGGTGGCGGCGATGACGCGCGCGCGCAGCTTGATGCGCTTGACGCCGCCCACGCGCTCGAACTCGCGCTCCTGCAGCACGCGCAGGAGCTTGGACTGGAGCATGAGCGACATGTCGCCGATCTCGTCCAGGAAGACGGTGCCGTCCTCGGCCAGCTCGAACTTGCCCTGCTTGGTGGCGGTGGCCCCGGTGAAGGAGCCCTTCTCGTGGCCGAACAGCTCGCTCTCCAGCAGCGTGTCCACGATGGCCGAGCAGTTGATGCCGATGAAGGGCTTGGCCTCGTCGTAGGAGTAGTTGTGGATGACGCGGGCGAACAGCTCCTTGCCCGTGCCGCTCTCGCCGTTGATGAGCACCGTGGCGCGGCTGCTGGTGACCTTGCCGATCTCCTTCACCAGCTGCTGCATCAGCGGGCTGGTGCCGACGATGTCACCCAGGCGCGCCGCCGCGTTCTCCACGCTCATGGAGGCGGCGCGGCGCGACAGCTGCCGGTACTCCAGCGCCCGGTCCACCACCAGATCCAGCGCCGCCGGCTCCGGGAAGGGCTTGTGGATGTAGTCGAACGCCCCGGCCTTCATGGCCCGGATCGTCGTCTCCATGTCGTGGTGCGCGGTGACGAGGATGATGCGCGCATCCCCGCACAGCGTCTTCATCTCCTCGATGATCTCCAGGCCGCTGCGGTCCGGCAGCATCATGTCCAGGATGACGACGCCCGGCATGGCCTCCTGGGCGGCCTTGAGCCCCGCGGCGGCGTTGGTGGCCGTCACCACGTGATAGCGCGGCGCGCCATCCTGGAGGATCTCCTCGAAGTGCATCTGGAGGTTCTCCAGGAGCCCCACGTCGTCATCGATGATGAGAAGGGTCTCCATGCGAGTGGGCTCACACGGCGAAGGTGAGCGTGAACACCATGCCGGGCTCCGCGCTCCCCTCCGCCGAGACATCTCCCCCCTGGTTGAGCATGACACGCCGCAGCGCGGCGAGGGAGAGGCCCGCCCCGCGCGCCAGGCGCGAGCCGAAGGGCTCGAAGAGGGTGCCCCGCTCCTCCGGGGGGAGGGCGGCGGTGGGATCCTTGAGCACCAGCAGGGGCCGGCCCGCGGGGCCCTGGCGCAGGTGGACCTCGAGCTGAGAGTGCTCCGGCAGGCCCGTGGCGATGTTGAGCAGGAGCTGGGCGAGCACGGGCCTCAGCCGCGTGCCATCCACGCGCACCCGGGGCAGCTCCGGCGCCTCCTCCAGCCGCAGCTCGATGTGGCGCTCGGCCAGCTCGGGCGCCACCATGGCCTGGGCCTCCTGGAGGACGGTGCGCAGCGGGTGGTGCTCCAGGCTGGGCACGCTGTCGCGGCCGTACTCGGAGAGCAGCCAGAGCATCCGCTCCATGGTGCGGATCTCCCGGTTGGCGATGGTCAGCCGGCGCTTGTCCCGGTCCGACAGGCCGGTGTTGCGCTGCAGCGTCTGCACCGCCATCTTCACCGAGCTGAGCGGGTTGCGGATCTCGTGGCTGAGCGAGGAGGAGAGCTTGGAGATCTGCACCGGCGGGGCGCCTTCCAGCAGGGCGTCCAGATCCTGGATGGCGGCGGTGGGCTCGCCTGCCTCCAGGCCGAGCACCAGGCGCAGCGGGGTGGGCTCCGTGGAGCCGCGGCGGCAGGAGACGAACTCCACGGCGCGCCGGTCCTCGCGGGCGACGGCGTCCAGCTCCCGGGCCCGCTCCGGGGTGATGCCCAGGGCCGTGTGCAGGGGCGCCTCCATCAGCTCCGAGGCGGAGCGGTGGAGCACGGCGGAGCAGTCCCCCTGGGCGCGGGTGATCCGCAGGCCAGGGGACCAGGCGAGCTGCACGGCTTGCAGGAGCGAGGCGGTCATTGGTCGGGTCTGAACATAACGAGTAAGGTTCCTCGCTGTCCCCATGCACGGCGCCGCGGGCCTCCCGAAGAAGCTGATCTCAAGTTTCCTGTTCCTCTCCGGGGCGACCGCCCTCGTCTACGAGCTCGTCTGGTCCAAGTATCTCGCGAATGTGCTGGGAAACAGCGGGCAAGCTCACGCCGTGGTGCTCGCTACCTTCATGGGGGGGCTGGCGCTCGGGGCATATGTCTTCGGGAGAACAGCAGACCGGGTGAGGAGCCCGCTGGCCATGTATGGCCTGTTGGAGCTGGGGGTGGGGCTTTATGCGCTCCTGTTCCCCTCCGTGCTGGAGGGGCTGAGCGCGGCGTACCTGGCGGTGGCGGTGAAGCTGCCGGAGGGCGCGCGGGTGGTGCCCCGGCTGGCCCTGGCGGCGCTGTCCCTGGTGGTGCCCACCCTGCTGATGGGGGGCACGCTGCCGGCGCTGGTCCGGCACTTCTCCTCCAGCCTCTCCCACGTCCGGCGCGAGCTGGCGCGCCTGTACGCCATCAACAGCCTGGGCGCCGCGCTGGGCGTCTTCCTGGCGGGCGTCAGCCTCGTCCCCGCGCTGGGCCTGTCGCTGTCGGCGAAGCTCGCCGCGAGCCTCAACATCCTGCTGGCGCTCGGGGCCCTGGCGCTGGCCCGCAAAGTCCCCCCCGCGCTCGCCTCCGCCGAGGGGGGCGCGAGCGCCGAGGACGGTGAGGAGCTGTCCTACCCCCATACGGCCGTCCGTGCCGCCCTGCTGGGAGTGCTGCTGTCCGGCTTCACGTCCATGCTGTACCAGGTGACGTGGATCCGGCTGCTGTCCATCGTCCTGGGCGCTTCCACCTACGCCTTCACCCTCATCCTCACGGCCTTCATCCTCGGCATCGGCCTGGGCAGCTTCTGGCTGATGACGCGCAAGGGGAGGGGGGATCTGCTGCGCCTCTTCGCGTGGCTGCAGGTGGGGCTGGTGGTCTGCGTGTGCGTGGCGCTGCCGCTCTACGTGCGGCTGCCCTACCTGTTCCGCAAGGCGCAGCTGCTGATGAACCGCACGCTGGACGCGTGGCCGTACTACCAGCTGCTCACCTTCGCGTTCTGCTGCCTGGTGTTGCTGGTGCCCACCTTCTTCATGGGCGCGGCCTTCCCGGCGGCGGCGCGCGTGGCCACCGCGAAGGTGGCGGAGGTGGGGCGGCAGCTCGGCGGCGTGTACCTGTGGAACACCGTGGGCACCATCACGGGCGCGGCCCTGGGCGGGCTGGTGCTCATGCCGTGGTGGGGCATGGAGGGCAACTTCATCGCCGGGCTGGTGGGCAACCTCGTGGCCGCGGGGGTGGCCTTCGCCGCCGTGCCAGGGCGCCCCGCCCCGCCCGTCCGGGCCTTCTGGCCGCTGGGGCTTGGCGCGGCCTGTGGCGCCCTGTTCCTGCTGCCCATGAGCGGCTGGGCCGTCACCCTGTCCGGCATCGCCTCCTTCCGCGTGCGAGACACGCCGCCGGAGAGCTACGCGGCCGCGGTGGCCGGCTTCGAGCGCGGCACCACGCCGGTCTTCTACCGGGACGACACCTTCGCCACCGTGCTCGTGGGCGAGCTGAAGCACGGCCAGCACCGCTTCATGAAGCTCAACGGCAAGGTGGATGCCTCCACTGGCCTGGACATGGAGACGCAGATCATCGCCGGCCACCTGGGCATGCTGCTGCACCCGCGCGAGCCGCGGAACGTGCTCCTGGTGGGCGCCGGCTCCGGCGTGACGGCCGGCTCCGTGCTGGCCCACCCCGTCCAGCACCTGGACATGGTGGAGATCTCCCCCGCCGTGGTGGACGCGGCCCGCCTCTTCAAGGCGGTGAACCGCGACGCCGTGGAGGATCCGCGCACGCACGTCCACATCGACGACGCCAAGACGTTCATGGCGCTGGCCCCGCGCAAGTATGATCTCGTCATCAGCGAGCCCTCCAACCCCTGGGTGGCGGGCGTCTCCGGCCTCTTCTCGCGGGACTTCTTCCGCACCGTGGACCAGCACCTCACCGAGGACGGCCTCCTGGTGCAGTGGATCCATACCTACGAGAGCAGCGAGGAGCTCCTCAAGCTCGTCATCCGTACCCTGCGCGAGACGTTCCCGCATGCCACCACCTGGCTGGGGCCCACCGATCTCATCCTCGTCGCCAGCCGCAAGCCGCTGACGCTCGACGCCCAGCGCCTGGCCGAGCGCCTCTCTCGCCCGGAGGTGCGCGAGGACCTGGGCCGCACGGACATCCATGATCTGTTCGGCCTGCTCGCCAAGCAGGTGCACAGCGAGCAGGGGCAGCTCGAGTTCGCCGGCACCGGCCCCATCAACACCGACGATCACAACCTCCTGGAGTACGCCGCGCCGGTGGCCTTCTTCCTCCACAACCTGGAGACGCGCGTCCAGGACGAGCGCCGCAGCCCTCACGGCAGCGCGCGGCTGTGGATCCACCGCTACATGGAGGAACACCCCCCCACCGCCGAGCAGGCGGCGCGGCTCTACCGCAACCTGGACCGCAACCACGCCCTCAATGATCCGCTCATGCGGGGCGCCGCCACGCTCTGGTACTCGCTGGCCCCGGACAGCCTGGAGGCCCGCGTGGCGCTCGCCAACACCGCCCTGGCCCAGAAGGATCTGACGCTGGCCGAGTCGGTGCTCGCCCCGGCGCTGGAGCGCGGCAGGAGCGCGCCCCGCTTCGTCTCCGCCTGGCTGCGGCTGGTGGCGGCCCGCGCCTGGGCCTCGCGCACCGCCTGGACCCCCGCCTCCGGGCTCGCCGAGGCCGTGGCGCTGGGCCAGCAGCAGGTGGCCGAGCACCCACAGGACACGGAGCTGGCCAGGTCCCTGAAGACGCTCTGCGAGGCGATCCCGCGGGCCTGCCCCCCCCCCGCTTCCCCGGCCGTGGCGGCTCCCGGGGCGCCGTGAGGCCCCTCTTGGGGGCTTCCCTATCCTCCCGTTGACGGCTGGTATACAGGGGGCAGATCCCTTTACGCTGCGTTCGAGTGGAGGGGGGAGCCAGGGCTTCCCCCGCTCGGAGAACCCCAAGGAGCATCCATGCAGGCCAGTTCCAGGAAGCAGTCCCGCAGGGCTCGCGGTCAAGGCATGACGGAGTACATCATCATCGTCGCCCTGATCGCGATTGCCGCCATCGCGGTGGTCATGCTGTTCGGCGACAACATCCGCAAGCTGTTCGGCGCCTCGTCCGCCGCGCTCGCCGGCAACTCCAGCGTCTCCAACGATGGCGCCAGCGCCAACGACACGATCAACAAGAAGACGATGAAGAGCTTCGCCGAGAACAACGCCTACTAGCCTTCGCCTCTGCCCCCCGCTTCACCCACAGGAGCGGTTCCGTGATCCACCTCCGAAGGGGCCCAGGGAGGCCTAAGTTGCTGGAATTGCTGGAAATCCCAGCCATCCTCCCGATGACGGATGGTGGGTAGTGACAGGATCCTCCTACTGTGCAATTGCCCTCGAATGTGAAGGGTGCCGTTTCCCCCACCGCCCATACCCCCTCAGGGAGTGTTCATGAAGGCCATCTCCAAGAAGCAGCTGCGCAAGGCTCGTGGTCAAGGCATGACGGAGTACATCATCATCGTCGCCCTGATCGCGATCGCGGCGATCGGCGTCATCACGCTGTTCGGCGACAACATCCGCAAGCTGTTCGGCGCCTCGGCCGCGGCGCTCGCCGGTAACTCCAGCGTCTCCAACGACGGCGCGAGCTCCAACGACACGCTGAACAAGAAGACGATGAAGAGCTTCGCCGAGAACAACGCTTACTAGTTCTCGCTCCGGGGGGAGCGGCTCGCCTCGGGTGAGCGGCTCCACTCCAGGGTCTGGTGGGGGGCCCCGCTGCGGTGGGGCACCTTCCCGACTCGAAGAGGCGGCGCGGGCCCCAGCGGGGACTCCGGCCGCCTTCATGCTTTTCCAGGGAGGCCGCTGGACGGCCAGCGGTGGTCAGGCCGCGACGCCTGAGAGGGTGTCGAACGAAGGCCCTCAAGCAAGCCAGCGGAGCATCCATCGGAGCATGGCCAGCAAGGCGGGTGTCTTGGCGTCCTGCGGCGGCTCTTGAGGAGG
>JAFGNZ010000067.1 GCA_016926755.1 Myxococcaceae bacterium
CAGGTGCTGCCGCCGGACGTGAACCAGTCGGACATGGCCTTCGGCGCGGTGGAGGGGAAGATCCGCTTCGGCCTGGGCGCCATCAAGGGCGTGGGCGAGGGCGCCATCGAGTCCATCATCGAGGCGCGCAAGGACGGGCCCTTCAAGGGGCTGTTCGACTTCTGCGAGCGCGTGGACAGCCGGCGGGTGAACCGCAAGGTGCTGGAGGCGCTGGTGAAGGCCGGCGCGTTCGACTTCGAGAAGCGCCCGCGGCGCCAGCTCTTCGAGACGATCGAGAAGGCGATGAACCGCGGCTCGGCCAGCCAGAAGGACAAGGCGGCCGGGCAGAGCTCGCTGTTCGGGATGCTGGCGGGGCCGGCCTCGGGCGGTGGTGGCGGCGCGCTCAAGGACGAGTTCGCGCCGGTGGAGGAGTGGCCGGAGAAGGAGCGGCTGGCGTTCGAGAAGGAGGCCATCGGCTTCTACGTGTCCGGCCACCCGCTGCACCAGTACGACAAGGAGCTGAAGCGCTACGCCCGGCCCATCACGGCGGTGGAGCGCGCGCGGCGGGACGAGAAGATCACCGTGGCGGGCATCGTCGCGGCGCTGCGCGAGCGGCCCACGAAGACGGGCAAGCGCATGGCGTGGGTGACGCTCGAGGACCTCTCGGGCTCCATCGAGCTGGTGTGCTTCCCGGGCAAGGAGGGTGGCCGCTCGGTGATGGGCAAGGACGGCAAGTGGACCAAGGGCGGGCCCAAGCCGGGGTATGAGCAGTGGGAGCCGCTGCTCAAGGGGGATGATCCCATCCTGGTGTCGGGCACGGTGCAGATCAGCCAGCGAGACGAGGACGCGCCGACGGCGGAGCTGATCGTCGAGGACATCCAGAGCCTCAAGGCGGTGCGCGAGAAGCGCACGAAGCGGCTGGAGCTGCGCCTGCCGGCGGCCGTCGTCACCGAGGAGCGGCTGGCGAAGCTGACGGAGATCGCGAAGCAGTACGCGGGTGCTACGCCCGTGGCGGTGAGCGTGCTGTTCCCGGGCGAGGCCGAGGCGCTCATTGGCGGCACGGCGCTCAAGGTGCAGGTGAGCGACGAGCTGCTGCTGGCGGTGGACAAGCTCTTCGGGATGAAGGTGGTGGAGCTGGGGTAGGCGGCCTCTTGCTGGAGGCCTGACCGAATTCGTGGACGCCCTTCTGCCCTTTCTGGTCAAGTGCCGCCCCAGGGAGGAGTGCCATGGCCACGGAGTACCAGTCCCTGCGCATCGAGAAGGCGGAGGGCCTCGCGGAGGTCGTCCTCATCGGCCCCGGCAAGGGCAACGCCCTGGGGCCTGACTTCTGGCGGGAGATGCCGGAGGTCCTTCGGGAGCTCGACGCCGACGAGTCCGTGCGTGTCGTCCTGCTGCGCGGCGAGGGGGCGCACTTCTCCTACGGCCTGGATCTGGCGGCGATGCTGGAGTCGCTCGGGCCGCTCCTTACGGGGCAGGACAACACCGCCTATGAGCGCACGAAGCTGCTTCAGCTCATCCACCAGATGCAGGGCGCCACAGAGGGGCTCGCCCGCTGCCGCAAGCCCGTCATCGCGGCGGTGCACGGCTGGTGCATCGGTGGGGGCATCGAATTGATCGCCGCGTGCGACTTCCGCTACTGCTCGCGGGAGGCGAAGTTCAGCCTGCGCGAGGCGCGCGTCGGCATCGTGGCCGACCTGGGCGCGCTCCAGCGCCTGCCCCGCATCATTGGCGAGGGCCACACCCGCGAGCTGGCCTATACGGCCGGTGACGTCGACGCGGAGCGGGCGCTGCGGATGGGGCTCGTCAACCAGGTGTTCGAGTCGCCCGAGGCGCTGCTCGCCGCGGCGCGCGAGACCGCGCGGAAGATCGCGGACAACCCGCCGCTCGTCGTCCAGGGCGCCAAGCAGGTATTGGAGTACTGCGCGGACAAGTCCATCGAGGATGGCCTGCGCTTCGTGGCCGTGTGGAACTCGGCCTTCTTGCAGTCGAAGGATCTCACCGAGGCGTTCGCGGCCTTCATGGAGCGACGACCTCCGCGCTTCCAGGGGAGATGAGCCATGGCTGATGGGGTATTCAAGGACGGACTGCTCGCGGGCAAGGTGGCCTTCGTCACCGGCGGCAGCAGCGGGATCAACCTCGGCATCGCCGAGCGCTTCGTGAAGGCCGGCGCGAAGGTGGTCATCAACGGCCGCAACGCGGAGAAGCTCGCGGGCGCGGTGGAGGGGCTCAAGGCCCACGGCACCGCCATGGGCGTCCCCGCGGACGTGCGCGACTACGCCGCCGTGGAGAAGGCCTTCCAGACGGCGCGCGAGGCGTACGGAGAGATCGACATCCTGGTGTGCGGCGCGGCCGGCAACTTCCCTGCGCCCGTGCTCGGCATGTCCTCCAATGGCTTCAAGGCGGTGTTGGACATCGACGTGCTGGGCACCTTCAACGCGTGCCGGGCCGCCTTCGAGCACCTGCGCAAGCCGGGCGCCTCCGTCATCAACATCTCCGCGCCCCAGGCCTACCTCCCCACCGCGATGCAGGCGCACGTGTGCGCGGCGAAGGCGGGCGTGGACATGCTCACCCGCGTGCTGGCCATCGAGTGGGGTGGGGCAGGGGTCCGCATCAACTCCATCTCCCCGGGCCCCATCGACGACACCGAGGGCATGCGGCGGCTGGCTCCCACGGATGCGGCGCGCGAGAAGATCGTGCAGTCCCTGCCGCTGCAGCGCATGGGCGCCAAGGCGGACATCTCCAACCTGGCCCTCTTCCTCGCCTCCGATGCGGCCTCCTACATCACCGGCTCGGTGATGGTGTGCGATGGCGGCTGGTCGCTCCTCGGCTCGGGGGTGATCATGCAGGCGATCGGAAGCTGAGGGCCTGGCTGGCCGCACGTTCGGCCCACCGGGGCGCTGAGTCCGGGATGACCTGGGGCGGTGCTCCTCGGGGCTTCCGGGGTCTGCTAGAAAGTGCCAGGAGCTCGCGGTGGCCTTCCCGCCACGCGAGCCGCCGTGCGCCCGGGGAGACGTGCATGCCGCTTCCTTCGTTCTCGTTCGCCCGCCTGCTCGGGCTGAGCGCCTTGTTCTTCGGTCTGCTCCTGGGGTGCGGCGGGGGCAGTCCGCAGCCCCCGCCTCCGTCTCCGCCTCAGGCTCCCCCGGATGCGAGCCGCTCCTCCGTGTCGGTCAACCGGGGGGTAGGGGTGCGCGCGGACGGCCAGGATCGCGTGGCCATCACCGTCACCGTGCGAGATGCCACGGGGAAAGCCCTGTCCGGCCAGACCGTGAGCGTGGTGGTGTCCGGTGAGGGCAACACCGTGACGCAGCCGGAGGGGACGACCGACGCCAGCGGCGTGGCAATCGCCTCGGTGGTCTCCACCGAGGCAGGACTGAAGCTGGTGACGGCCTCGGTCGAGCACAAGGAGAGCGCGGTGGTGCTCAGCGAGAGGCCCGGCATCACCTTCGTGAGTGCTCCAGCGGCGAAGCTGGCGTTCCTGGCAACGAGCCTGTCCGCGACGGCGGGAGAGCCCGTGGAGCCAGTCGTGGAGGTGGCTGTCCAGGATCAGGCGGGGCGAACCATCCCCGGTGCGTCGAATGAGGTGTCGCTCCTGCTGGCCGCCGGCCCGGCCTCGGCGGGGCTGGAGGGCACGCTCGCGGCCCAGGCGGTCAACGGGATCGCACGCTTCCCCGGGGTGGTGCTGAAGCAGGCTGGCAGTGGCTACCAGCTGAAGGCCACTTCGAGCGGCCTGGCTGATGGGACGAGCCCGACCTTCGAGGTGGCTCCCGCGCTGCCCAGCTCGGCCGAGCTGGGGTTGCCCGCATCCGTGCCCGCGGGGAGCGAGGCGGGCGCCGTGGTGACGATCCGGGACTCTTTCGGCAACGTGGCCACGAGCTACAGGGGCACCGTGCGGTTCAGCTCGACGGCCCCTGGCGCCATGCTGCCCGCGGACTACACCTTCACCGCGGCGGATAGAGGAAGGAAGTCCTTCTCTGTCACGTTGGGCAGCGTGGGCAGCTGGGAGATCCGGGTGGAGGACACCACCACCCCAGCCCTGGCGGCCCAGGGCTCGGTGATGGTTCAGCCGGGAGCGGCGGCCCAGCTTGTCCTGACGGCTGCCCCTGGGCCCTTCGAGGCGGGCGAGGAGTTCTCGCTGCAGGTGGTGGTTCGGGATGCGTTCGGTAACGACGTGACGGGGTATCAGGGAGCGATCCGCTTCACCTCGACGGACCTGCAGGCCGTGCTCCCAGCGGACTACACCTTCACCCCGGCGGATGAGGGGCGCTCCTCCTTCAATGTGGTGCTTGGGACCGCCGCGGGCTCCCAGCGGATCACGGTGGCGGATCGCGCCACCCCCGCGCTGACGGCCACGCTGGAGCGGGAGGTCGTCCCAGGGGCTCCGACCCGGCTTCGCTTCGCCACCCAGCCGGCGAATGGCCGGGTCCGCGCGGCGCTCCCCACCGTGGGAGTGGAGCTGGTGGATGCGTTCGGCAACCGCGCTCGAGTCTCCAGCCCCGCCGTGGTGGTCGCGCTGAAGGGCGGCAACGCCGGGGCCGTGCTCAGCGGGACGGTATCCGTGGCCCCCGTCGACGGGCTGGCCACCTTCTCCGCGCTCTCCGTGGATCAAGAGGGGAACGGCTTCCAGCTCACAGCGGCGGCGGCGGCGGCGCTTGCACCGGTGGACAGCACCTCCTTCGGCATCATCGATGACATTCCTCCAAGGGGGGTGACGCTCACCAGCACCGGACAGGACGTCCTCAGCATCTCGCTGGCGTGGAGCGCCTCGGGAGATGACGGCAACCTCGGCGCCGCCACCTCCTACCAGCTGCGCTATTCGACAAGCCCCCTCTCCACGCGGGCGGAGTTCGATGCGGCGACGCTGGCGACCTCCGGAACGCCAGGTGCACCCGAGAGCACGGAGTCGTTCACCGTCACCGGGCTGAGCGCCGCCACCACGTACTTCTTCGCGGTCGTGACGTGGGACGGGGCAGGCAACGCGAGCGCGCCGGAGGATCTGCAGGTGGCGACCGTCGATCCGTGTGAGGGAGTCGTCTGCGAGCCGCCGGCGCCCACCTGCGCGGCGGATAACGTCACGCGTGTCACCTTCTCCTCGGCCTGCGTGCTCGAGGGCACCCTGCCCACCTGCCAGGATACCGAGGCGCGGATGACCTGCCCCGGCCAGGAGGGGGTCTGCTTCGCGGGGGCTTGCACCACCGCGGCGAGGCCCGAGGCCGGCGAGCTGACCATCACCGAGGTGATGCACAGCGCGGCCCAGGGCACCACCGACTACGTCGAGATCCACAACCCGACCCAGAAGCTCCTGAACGTCACCGGCCTTCGGCTCGAAAACGAGTTCGCGGGCAGCTTCACGACCTTCACGCTGGCGGCGCCGAGCCCGGGCGCGGTGGTGCTCATCCCTCCAGGCGAGTGGTTCGTCGTCGCGGAGCGCGGCGAGTTCGACGTCAACGGCGGCGTCCCCGTCGACTACGCCCTGGGCAACACCTTCTACCTCGACCTGATCGGGCGCATCATCCTGCGCTCGGTGTCAGGGGCCGCCATCGAGGACTTCTCGTGGTCGAGCAGCTTCCCACAGACGCCGGGCCGCTCGATGAACCTCGCCGCGGCGGTGACGGGGACCCAGGCCAACTGGCAGCCCTGGTACTGGTGCGACTCGAGCGTGAACGTGCCGCTGCCCGGAGGCGATCATGGCACTCCGGGGCAGCCCAACGAGACGTGCGGCCTGAACGTGGGCCCGGCGCCGACGTTCTGCAACATCCAGTACCCCAAGACGTTCCCCGAGCCGTCTGATCCCGTGACGTATCCGGCGGTGATCCCCTACGGCTCGCGCAAGACGATCTACACCCAGTTCTCGGGCCCGAGCCTGACGGACCGGAACTCCTCCGGCAACGACGACTACCCGCACGTCCAGGTGGAGCTGGGCTACGGCGCGGGGGCCGATCCCGCCGGCTGGCAGTGGTCCGCCGCGCGCTTCAACCCCTTCTATGACGACCTGTCACCCGCGTTCGATCCCCTCAAGGACGAGGCCTGGGGCTGGCTGCGCATCTTCACGCCGGGCACCTATGCCTACGGCTTCCGCTACCGGCTCTATGATCCGGCCGCGGGCTCCTTCTCGGGCTACACCTACTGCGACCAGAACGGCGTCGCCTCGGTGCCGGCCTCGGGCGTCTATGGCTCGGTCACGGTGGGGACGGCGCCCCTCGGGACCACCGATCACATCGTGATCAGCGAGTTCGCCCCCCGAGGCACCAACGGGATGACCGACAACGAGGACGACGAGTTCCTCGAGCTCTACAACCCCACCAGCGCCCCCGTCGACCTCAGCGGCTGGAAGGTCCAGTACATGCCCGCCGGCGAGCGGCTCTTCGAGACCCTCGTCACCATCCCTGCCGGAGTCTCCATCGCCGCGAAGGGCTACTACCTCATTGCCCACAACGCCTACGCGGGGAGCGCGGCGCCGAACTTGCGATATGCCCAGGCCATCCCCAGCACGGGGGGCAACGTCCGCATCGGGCGGCCGACGGTGGGCTCGGGCATCCGGGATATCGACGCGGTGGACAACCTGGGCTGGGGCGCCGCGTACGCTCCGGAGGGAGATGCCGCCCCTGCGCCAGGCACGGCTGGCAGCCTGGAGCGCAAGGCGGCCCTCCTGTCCACGGCTGAGACCATGGAGGGCGGGGCGGATGCCACCCGCGGCAATGGCCTGGACTCGGACTGGAATGCGGATGACTTCGTGATCCGGGCCGCCCGAGGGCCCCAGAACAGCGTCAGCCCTCCGGAGACGCCGTAGCCCGGGCAGCTCCGGGCGCCTCCTTCCCATGCAGGGGAGGGCAGGGGCGTTCAGTGCCCGCCAGCGGGCGCTCGAAGGTGATGCTCGCGGCGGGGCCACGCATTAGGTTTCGGCGCGACCATTTCCCAGGAGCAGAACCGTGCCTGTCACTCCCGACGCCGCTCGCCTCATCACCTGCCCTCCGGACGAGCTCCGCCGCGCCAGTGAGGCGACCCTGGCCGCCGCGCGCTCCGGCATCGAGCGCCTCAAGTCCCTGCCGGCCCCGCGCAAGCCCCGTGAGGCCCTCGAGCTCTACGACGAGGCCACGGCCGCCCTCAGCGACGCCAAGGACCGCGCCAGCGTCGTGCGCAACAGCCACCCGGATGCGGCCATGCGCGAGATCGCGGAGACCGCCGAGCAGGAGCTCGAGAAGCTCACCACGGAGATCAACCTCGACCGGGAAGTCTACGACGTGATCGCCTCGCTGGATGTCTCGGGCGAGGACGGGCCGACTCGAAAGTGGGTGGAGAAGCAGCTGCGGGACTTCCGGCGCGCGGGCGTGGACCGAGACGAGCCCACGCGCGCCCGGGTGAAGGAACTCGAGGAGGAGCTGGTGCGCATCGGGCAGGAGTTCGATCGCAACATCCGCGGGGATGTGCGGACCGTGGAGCTGCCGCCCTCCGCTCTCGAGGGCCTGCCCGCGGACTACGTGCGCGCCCACCCCCCGGGGCCGGATGGCAAGGTGCGCATCACCACCGACTCTCCGGATCTCCTGCCCTTCATGACGTACGCGAAGGATGCCGCGGCGCGCGAGCAGCTCTGGCGGACCAGCCGCCTCCGGGCCTTCCCCAAGAATGTCGAGGTGCTGAAGCGGTTGCTGGAGCGCCGCTACGAGCTGGCCAGGCTGCTGGGCTACGCCAACTGGGCGGCCTACGCCACCGAGGACAAGATGATCCTCACCGAGCGGAACGCCGGGGACTTCATCGAGAAGATCGCCTCCGCCTCCGACGAGCGCGGCCGCCGCGACTACCAGGTGCTGCTGGAGCGCAAGCGCAAGGATGACCCGAGCGCCTCGCGCGTGGACCCCTGGGACCAGCCGTACCTGGAGGACCGGGTGAAGGCGGAGCAGTACAGCTTCGACTCGCAGGCGGTGCGCCCCTACTTCGAGTACACCCGCGTGAAGCAGGGCGTGCTGGACATCACCGCCCGCCTCTTCGGGGTGAGCTACCGCCGGGTGGAGGACGCGCCCGTGTGGCACTCGGACGTGGAGGCCTACGACGTGCTCCAGGGCGAGGCGCTGGTGGGGCGCTTCTACCTGGACATGCACCCGCGCCCTGACAAGTACAAGCACGCCGCCCAGTTCACGCTCACCACCGGCAAGCAGGAGCGCCGCCTGCCGGAGGCGGTGCTGCTGTGCAACTTCCCCAAGCCCGGCGCCGAGCCCGCGCTCATGCAGCACAAGGACGTGGAGACCTTCTTCCACGAGTTCGGCCACCTGCTGCACCACCTCTTCGGAGGACACACCGCCTGGGCGGGGCTGTCCGGCGTGCGCACCGAGTGGGACTTCGTCGAGGCGCCCTCGCAGATGCTGGAGGAGTGGTCCCGGGAGGTGGGCCCGCTGCAGACGTTCGCCAGGCACCATGAGACGAACGAGCCGCTGCCCGCGGAGGTCATCCAGCGCATGAAGCGCGCGGACGAGTTCGGCAAGGGGCTCTGGGTCCGCCAGCAGATGTTCTATGCGGCGCTCAGCCTGGAGCTGTACCGGCGGGATCCCAAGGACCTGGACCCCGTCGCCGTCGTGCGCGAGCTGCAGGGGAAGTACACGCCCTTCCCCTACGTGGAGGGCACCTACTTCCACCTCTCCTTCGGCCACCTCGATGGGTACTCGGCCATCTACTACACGTATATGTGGTCGCTGGTCATCGCGAAGGATCTCTTCACGGTGTTCCAGGACAAGGGGATGCTCAACCCGGAGCCCGCGCAGGACTACCGCCGCGCCGTGCTGGAGCCCGGCGGCTCCAAGGACGCGGCGGTGCTGGTGAAGGACTTCCTCGGCCGCGACTACGACTTCCGCGCCTACGAGAAGTGGCTCAACGCGGCCTCCTGAGCGGGGGGCTCACGGCTCCACGGGCGTCTGCTTCACGCGCCAGATCTCCTCCGCGTATTGCCGGATGGTGCGATCCGACGAGAAGATGCCCGCCCGGGCCACGTTGAGGATGCACTTGCGCGTCCACGCGTCCTGATCCAGGTAGGCCCGGGCCACGTCCTCCTGCTTCTTCATGTAGGATTCGAAGTCCGCCAGCAGCAGGTACCGGTCCTCCTCCAACAGGTTGTCGATCAGCGGCTTGAAGAGGTTCCGGTCCTCCGGCGAGAAGAAGCCGGAGCCGATGAGATCCATGGCCTCCCGCAGCTCGAGGTGCGCGTTGTAGACGTCGCGCGGCCGGTAGCCCGCCTTCTTGCGCGCGATCACCTCGTCCGCGGTGAGCCCGAAGAGGAAGAAGTTCTCGTCCCCCACCTCCTCGCGGATCTCCACGTTCGCGCCGTCCAGCGTGCCCAGCGTGAGCGCGCCATTCAGCATCAGCTTCATGTTGCCCGTGCCGGACGCCTCCCACCCCGCGGTGGAGATCTGCTCGGACACATCCGCCGCCGGGATGATGCGCTCGGCCAGGGTCACCCGGTAGTTGGGCACGAACACCACCTGCAGCCCCGTGGCCCCCGCGTCGCTGTTGATCACCTCGCCGATGCCGTTGATCAGCCGGATGATGAGCTTGGCCTCCTGGTAGCCCGGCGCCGCCTTGGCCCCGAACAGGAACGCCCGCGGGTGGATGATGGTGGACGGATCCCGCCGCGCCCGCATCCACAGCACCACGATGTGCAGCGCGTTGAGCAGCTGCCGCTTGTACTCGTGCAGGCGCTTGATCTGCACGTCGAAGATGGCGTTCGGATCCAGGCTCACCGGGCGCAGGTTCTTCACGTGCCGCGCCAGAGCCTGCTTGTTCTGCTGCTTCACCTCGCGGAACGCCTGGCGGAACTGGGCGTCCTCCAGGTGCTCCTCCAGCTTGCGCAGCTGATCCAGGTCCGTCTCCCACCCCTTGCCGATGCGCGAGGTGATGAGCTTGGACAGGCGCGGGTTGCACCACGCCAGCCAGCGCCGCGGGGTGACGCCGTTCGTCTTGTTGTTGAAGCGCTCCGGGAACATCGCCGCGAAGTCCGGCAGCACGTCCCGCCGCAGCAGGTCCGTGTGCAGCGCCGCCACCCCGTTCACGCTGTGGCTGCCCACCACCGCCAGGTGCGCCATCCGGATCTTCTTCTCCGCGCCCTCCTCCACCAGGCTCATCCGCCGCAGCCGCTCCTCGTCGAACGGGTAGCGGATCTGCACCTGCCGCAGGAAGCGGTGGTTGATCTCGTAGATGATCTCCAGGTGGCGCGGCAGCAGGCGCTCGAACAGCGTCGCCGGCCACTTCTCCATCGCCTCGGCCAGCAGCGTGTGGTTGGTGTACCCGAACGTCTGCTGGGTGATGTGGAACGCCTCGTCCCAGCCCAGCCGCTTCTCGTCCACCAGCACGCGCATCAGCTCCGCCACCGCGATGGCCGGGTGCGTGTCGTTGAGCTGGATGGCCACCTTGCTGGGGAAGTCCCGGAAGTCCTTGTGTCCCTTCAGGTAGCGCCGGACGATGTCCGCGATGGAGCAGGCCACGAAGAAGTACTGCTGCTTGAGCCGCAGCTCCTTGCCCGCCTGGAACGCGTCGTTGGGGTAGAGGACCTTGGAGATGACCTCCGAGTCGTTCTTCTCCACCACCGAGCGCTCGTAGTCGCCCGCATTGAAGAGCAGCAGGTCGAACTCCTCGCTGGCGCGCGCCTGCCACAGCCGCAGCGTGTTGACGGTGTTGTTCTGGAAGCCGGCGATCGGCGTGTCGAAGGGCACGCCCACCACCGTCTTCCCGCCCACCCAGCGCGCCACGCGCTGGCCGTCCGAGGCCTGGTGGTGCTCCACCCGCCCGAAGAAGCGCACCGGCACCGCCTTCTCCGGCCGGACGATCTCCCACGGGTTGCCGAACTTCAGCCACTCGTCGGCGCGCTCCACCTGGTAGCCGTCCACGATGTCCTGCGTGAAGATGCCGAACTCGTAGCGGATGCCGTACCCCGTGCCGGGGTAGCCGAGGGTGGCCAGCGAGTCCAGGAAGCAAGCCGCCAGGCGCCCCAGGCCGCCGTTGCCCAGGCCCGCGTCCGGCTCCATCTCGATGAGCGTGGTGAGATCCACCCCCACCTCGCGCATGGCCTGCTCGGCCGCCTCGTACATGCCGGTGTTGATGAGGTTGTTGCCCAGTGCCCGGCCCAGCAGGTACTCCGCGGACAGGTAGTAGGCGCGCTTGACGTCCCGCTCGTAGTAGGTGCGCGCCGTCCTCACCCAGCGGTGGGCGAGCCGATCCCGCACCGCCAGGGAGAGCGCCATGAAGCGGTCATGCGCGGTGGCCGTCTCCGGGTTCTTGCCGCGCGAGTAGCGCACATGCTCCAGGAAGCCACGGCGGACGTTCGCCGGCTCCTTCCCGATGCGGGAGACGTCCGTCTCCTCGGTTTGGGGAGTCTGGGTGCCCTGAAGCCTCAGCGGGTCAGCCATCGAAGGGGATCCTCTCTCTGGGTCGCGCCACGAGCCTGGCGCCGTGGCCGGAAGCTCTCGTTTATCGCGACTGAGGGGGCACCTCCACCCTTCCGTGAGGGTCTGCTAAAAGGACGGCAGGAAGTCGGGGGGCCACCCTGCAGCAGGTGCCGGAGGCCACGTCTCAATGCCCAGCAGTGACACCACCGAGCTTACCCGCCGCCTGGAGCTGGTGCGGCCGGTTCATACGGTGCGGGGGCTGGCCTTCAACGCGATCCTGGCCCTGGTGGCCGAGCGGGCGGGCGAGGAGGCGTCTCAGCGGCTGTCTCGGGAGCTGGCCCTGCGGCGGATGGTCGACTTCTTCTCCTACCCGGCGGGCGACTTCATGCGGCTGATCTACGCGGCCGCGGAGCTGCTGGCCCCGCAGCTGGGCTCCGAGCAGGAGGCGCTCCGGGCGTGCGGCGCCGCCTGCCTGGACCACTTCTTCTACTCGTCCACCGTGGGCCGCGCGCTGGCGAAGATCATGGGCCAGCGGGATCCGACGCGGGCCTTCTCCAACACGCCCATCGCCTACTCCACGCTGGTGAACTACGGCGCGCACGACTACGAGCTGCTGGGCGACAAGCGGATCCGCCTCACCTTCCGCGGGGACATGCAGCCGGCCGTCTTCCACGAGGGCACGCTGTCCGCCGCGCTCCGGGTGACGGGCGTCCAGGGGAGGGTGACGAGCACCGTCCACGGGTTGGATCACGCGGAGTTCCTCATCGAGTGGGAGTGAGGCGCGCGCCTCAGGGGGCGGCCTTGGAGCCCGCGCCCGCGCCGCCGCCGGCGCCTTCGGTCATCTCGGCCACGGACACCGTGTCGAGCTGCGAGGCCAGCTCCTTCGTCTGGGCGAGGAAGCCGGGCAGCAGCGCCTTGGGCAGCGGGTCCGCGCGGGGGAACTTCTGGTTGAGCGGGTTGACGAACTGCCCGCCGCGCTTGAGGGCGAAGTGCAGGTGGGGGCCGGTGCTGCGGCCGGTGTTGCCCGAGTAGGCGATGACCTGCTTCTGGCTCACCCGCGCGCCCACGCGGATGCCGGCGCCATAGCGGGACAGGTGCAGGTAGCACGTCTCGAAGCCGTTGGTGTGCCGCACGCAGACGGTGTTGCCGCCCGCCCCGGTGTTCTGCGCCTTCGTCACCGTGCCGTCGGCCACCGCCCACACCGGCGTGCCGATGGGCGTGCCGTAGTCCACCCCGTTGTGGTTCTTCAGGTACTGGAGCACCGGGTGGAAGCGCGAGCCGAACCTGCTGGTGATGTGCGCGTACTTCAGCGGGCTCTTGAGGAAAGTCTTCCGCGCGCTGGCGCCGTCCTCCTGGAAGTAGTTGGCCTGCCCGTCCGGCTGCTGGTAGCGGAACACGCGCTTGGCGCCCACCAGCCCGCCCTCGTACGCGGCCGCCAGCACCTCGCCGTAGCGCAGCACCCGGCCCTTGGAGACGAACTTCTCCACCAGCGCCCGCGCCCTGTCGCCCTTGCGCGTGTCCCGGTAGAAGTCGATGTCCCAGGCGAACACGTCCGCCAGCACCACGCCAATGCCGGGATCCTCGCCCGCCGCCAGCGCCGCCTCGTAGAGCGAGGTGCTGATCTCCAGCGACACCAGCTCCACGCGCTTCTCCACCTCGATGGTGCGCTTGCTGCCCACGTACTTGTCGCCGTCGCGGCGCACCTGCCACTCGTCCACCGCGCTCTGCCGGTAGTCGAAGAAGTCCAGCACGCCCTCGCGCAGCACCAGCCGGAGCTGATCGCCCGGGCGTGACTTGCGGAAGTCGAACACGCCCTCCAGCGCGGAGATGACGGCCTCCACCTGGGCGTCCGGGAGCGCCGCGTCATGCAGGGCCTGCGCGAGCGTCTGGCGCGGCTCGATGCGGCGGTTCTTCACTTCATAGCGGACGGAGGCGGAGGCGAGCGGCGCGGCCAGCAGGGCCGCCAGGAGGAGCAGGGGAGGGGTTCTCATGGGCGCTGATACAGGAGTGTAGAAGAGCTCCCGGCTCCTGCCCAAATCCCTGCCCGGGATTTTCGCGGGCTCGCCCGGCTGGCTGCCGCCGGCCTAGGGCTTCTGCTGCAGGCGCTGGCGCTTGAGGCGCTGGTACTCCTGCCACGCCGCGTCCGCGCGGGTGAGCAGCCGGGACAGCTCCTCCTCCTCGGCGGTGAGGGGCTCCTCGGGGGGCTCGCCGCCCTCTCCCGAGGCGCCCACCGAGCCGCCCTCGGCCGCGGCGTGGGCCAGCCGCACCGCGGCCCCCTGGGTCGCCAGGCCGGGCCAGCTGGTCCGCCCCTGCTCGATGCTCACCTCGGCCCAGGGCTCGGCCGGGCGCTCCCGCGGGTCGAACACCAGCCGCGCCCGCAGGTCCCCGTGGAAGCGCACCATCAGCGCGCCCAGCACCTTCTGGAAGAAGAGGCCCTGGGCGTCGTGGGCGATGGAGATCTCCACCAGCTCCGCGGCGTCCCCCTCCAGCTGGAAGCGCAGGAAGCTGTCCTGGCCCTCGTGCTCTACGAGGAGCGAGCCATCATCGTCCCGCTCGACCCGGACCCGCAGGCCCGAGCCCAGCTCGGCCGGGAGTCGCTCCAGCGCGAGCCTTGGCAGCTCCAGCCGGTAGGACAGCACCTCCACTGCTTCGATGCGAGAGCCCATCTGTTCTTCACTCCGCCAGACCGAGAGCGCCAGCTCTAGAGCTCGAATTTCTTCTCCGAGTGGTTCTGGCCGTCATAACGTAGCATGACGCCCTTGCCATCGTATCGCGTAACGATGTTCACCGGGCGGCGCCAGAGGGACTGTAGATTTCTAAGCGTCTCGCGGGCGTAGTCTCCCTTGAGATCCTGCCCGTCGTGCTTGTGGGCCAGCAGCAGCTCGCTGCGGTTCTCGAAGTTGCCGTCCACCACCTCGATGATGGGCTGCCCGAAGTTGGTGAGGGACTGCAGCAGCTTGGCCTTCACCTTGCGGAACTCGCGGTCGAGGATCTCCCAGGAGTTGCGCTTGTCATTGAAGCCATAGACGAACAGCTTCTGTTCCATGGCGAACTCAGCGGTGAGGAAGGTGTCGATGAAGGTGATGTCGTTGTAGTGCTTGCGGACCTCGAAGATCTTCTCGCGGCCGGCGCCCAGCTTCTTGTCCCAGGAGCCGCGGGCGCGCAGATCATCGCACTCGTCCCACTCCTTGCCGAAGCGGCCCTTGTTCCACCGGTCCTCGATGTCCCGCCACAGCTCGATGCCCAGCTTGTAGGGGTTGAGCGCGCCGGGCCGGGTGCCCATGGTGCCCGAGTGCCGGTCCGCGTAGTCGATGATCTCGTCATCCTTCAAGGCGCGGCGCGTCATGATGGTGGAGTGCCAGTAGCTGGCCCAGCCCTCGTTCATGATCTTCGTCTGGCCCTGGGGCGCGAAGTAGTAGGCCTCGTCGCGCAGGATGCTGAGGATGTCGGCCTCCCAGGGCTCCAGGGGCGCGTACTCCAGCAGGAAGTAGAGCACGTCGCGCTGGGGGCGCTCGGGGAACTTCTTGGCCCGCGCCTTCTCGTCCTCCACCTTCTTGCGCTGGGACTCGAGGAACTCGCTGGGGTTGATGAAGCCGCGCATGTACTCGCGGCCCACCTTGAAGCCCTCCACGCGCTCGTTGGCCTTGGCCTCGTCCTCGGCCCGCTTCGGGTCCGGGTTGCGGCGGATGTGGGGGGCGTGCTGATCGATGAGGTTCTCCAGACTGAGCGTCCGGTCGATGAAGTCCTCCACCTTCTCCACGCCGATCTTGTCGATCCACCGCCGCACGCGCGTGGCGTGGTTGGCCATCTCGTCGATCATCCGCCGGTTGGTGTGGCGGAAGGAGAAGTTGTTCTTGAAGAAGTCGCAGTGGCCGTACACGTGGGCCATCACCAGCTTCTGGTCCACGTCCGCGTTGCTCTCCAGCAGGTACGCGTAGCAGGGATCATTGTTGATGACGAGCTCGTAGATCTTGCTCAGCCCGTACTCGTAGCCCTTGGCGAGCTGCTCGTACTCCATGCCCCAGCGCCAGTGCGGGTAGCGGTTGGGGAAGCCTCCGTAGGCGGCCACCATGTTCATCTCGTCATAGGTGACGACCTCGAACACGGTCTCGAAGAAGTCCAGCCCGAACTCGCGGGCGTAGCCTTCTACCTCCGTGTTCAGCGCGGCCAGGCGGGGTGTGAGGCTCTTGGGCATCGGGCGGGTGCTCCGTGGGGCGGGCGGCGCTTCAGCGGCCCTTGCCGAGGAAGTCCTTGATGGAGTTGTAGATGGCGTCCTTGTCGGCGATCTCGCTGAGGGCCACGTTGTTCTGGTCCCCCACCGCCTCGCGCAGATCCTTGATGAACTGGCCGCTGCCGTAGGGGCTCTCCACCTGGCCGTAGGCGAACTGGTTGACGTGGGGGAGGATGTCGTTGCGCAGCATGTCGATGCACTGCCGCGTGTCGTCCGCGCTCCAGTTGTCCCCGTCCGAGAAGTGGAACGGGTAGATGTTCCAGGCGCTCTTGGGGTAGTCCGCCTGGATGATCTCCCGGCAGAGCTTGTAGGCGCTGGAGATCATCGTCCCGCCGGACTCGCGGGTGTGGAAGAAGGTCTCCCGGTCCACCTCGCGGGCCACCGCGTCATGGATGACGTAGCGCGACTCCAGGCCCTTGTACTGGTGGCGCAGCCACGTATCCAGCCAGAAGCTCTCGATGCGGACGATCTCCTTCTGCTCGTCGCCCATGGAGCCGGACACGTCCATCATGTAGATGATGACGGCGTTGGTCTCCGGCAGATCCTGCAGCTTGTAGCTGCGGTAGCGGCGATCCTCGCGGGTGGGGATGATGACGGGCTTGGCCGGATCATACGTGCCGGTGGCGATCTGCCGCTTGAGGGCCTGCTTGAAGGTGCGCTTGAAGTGGCGCAGGGACTCCGGGCCGGTGGTGTTGATGCCCGTGTACTTGATCTTCTGGGTGACGATCTTCTCGTTGTGCCGGCGCTCGATGTTGGGCAGCTGCAGCTCCTCGCCGAGGATCTGCGCCAGCTCGTCCAGGGTGACGTCCACCTCCAGGGCGTGCTCGCCCTCGCCCTGGCCGGCCTGGCCGTGCCCGTCCCCGGGCTGCACCTGCCCGGGGCCGAGCGTCTGACCCACCTCGCCATCTCCCTGTCCGACGCCGCCCTGCTCCTTGTGGCCGTACTTGAAGCGCGGGATGTCGATGAAGGGGATGGGGATGGAGATGGCATCCTTGCCCTTCTTGCCCAGCATCTCGCCCTTCTGCACGTACTTGCGCAGGTTGGCCTTGATCTTCCCTCGGACGATCGCCTTGAAGCGGGAGTGGTCCTGGTGGATCTTCAGAGACACGGCTACTCCTTCGCGTCCCCGCGGGCGAAGATGCTCGCCACGAAGTTGAGCACGTCCGTGGAGCAGATCTCGCAGTAGCCGTAGTTCTTCATCATCCGGTCCTTGACCAGATCGATCTTCTCCTGCGTCTCCTTGTCCACCACGCTGGACACCAGGTTCTTCAGCTTGATGCTGTCCTTCTGATCCTCGAAGAGCTTGAGCTCCAGCGCCTTGTGGAGCCGCTCGTTGGTCCGGTAGTTGAAGGTCTTCCCCTCCACCGCGAGCGCGCCGATGTAGTTCATGATCTCGCGGCGGAAGTCGTCCTTGCGGCTCTCGGGGATGTCGATCTTCTCCTCGATGGCGCGCATGAGGCGCTCATCCGGCTCCTCGTAGAGGCCGGTGTACTTGTTCTTGACCTTCTCCTTCTGGGTGTAGGCCTTGATGTTGTCGATGTAGTTGCCGCAGAGCTTGCCGATGGCGTCCTCGTCCGCGGAGATGGCGCGCTGGACTTCGTTCTTGACGATGTCCTCGTACTCCTGCTTCACGGTGGTGAGCAGCTCCTTGAAGCGCTTGCGGGCGTCCTCGCTGTTGATGAGCGAGTGCGTCTTGAGGCCGGCGTCCAGCTCGTTGAGGACCATGAAGGGGTTGATGCAGCCCTCGCCCTTGTCGCTCACCAGGGCGTTGGAGATCTTGTCCTGGATGTAGCGGGGGGAGATGCCCTCCAGGCCCTCGCGCACGGACTCCTTGCGCAGCTCCTTGATGTTGTCCTCGGTGAAGTTGGGCAGCGTCTTGCCGTTGTAGAGCTTGAGCTTCTGCAGCAGCGAGAGGTTGTGCTTCTTGGGCTCCTCCAGGCGCGTCATCACCGCCCACATGGCGGCCATCTCCAGCGTGTGCGGGGCGATGTGCTTGCCCTTGATGGCGCGCGAGTTGAAGTCCTTCTCGTAGATCTTCACCTCTTCGGCCAGCTTGGTGATGTACGGCACGTCGATCTTCACCGTGCGGTCTCTCAGGGCCTCCATGAACTCGTTGTTCTCGAGCTTCTTGTACTCGGGCTCGTTGGTGTGGCCGATGATGACTTCGTCGATGTCCGTCTGGGGGAACTTCTTCGGCTTGATCTTGTGCTCCTGCGAGGCGCCGAGCAGATCGTAGAGGAAGGCCACGTCCAGCTTGAGCACCTCGACGAACTCGATGA
>JAFGNZ010000068.1 GCA_016926755.1 Myxococcaceae bacterium
CGCCGCTCATCGAACCGGACGTGCAGATTTCCTGCATCCGGCTCTCGGACAGGTCTCACGCGACGCGTGTCGGCGCAGAAATGCACGTGGCTCCTTCTACGTGCACCCCCTCACTCCACCTTGGCCTGCGCGTACAGCTTCCCTCGGAGATCTTCGAGCTTTGTAGGAGTTGTAGGCTCGCACCAATCTCCCGCTGTGGGCGACCCTCGTGAAGATCACGCACTGGACGGACGAGGACGTCGCTCGAGACACTGAGCTCCGGCGCCAAGCCAGCACAGTCAAGCCCACCCATACCATCCAAGCCTTCCACGAGCTGTTGTCGCTGGTGGACACGAGTGACCGCGGAACTTGAATGCGTTGACCTCCTTGAGCCCAATGAAGGCCATGTCCAGCACCCGTGCGTACAATCTGGAGCCGGCGTCTTCATGCCTGTTCCCGCTCAGCCCCCTCTGAGCCGCGGAGTCACAGGCCTCCGCGCGCCGGCAGCTCGCGGAAGGCAATGTCCTGCTCGTAGTCTGACCGCCGTACAGCCTCCACGAACCGCTCGGTGCCAATGATCATGGTCAGGAAGCCGGCGAGCCGGAACAGGTCCAGGTCTTGCGGCAGCGTGGCTGCATCCAAGATGGGCTGCTCCGGGCGCTTCCACCCCTTGCGACCACACTTCATGCATGGCACGGGGAGGTCCACGGGAAGGCAGGCTGGGTGGAGTTGCCCGTAGGGCAGGAGTTCCATCTCCAGCAACTCGGGCGGGTTGTTCTTGCGGAAACGCAGCTCCGTGCGACACCCCTTGAGGCCCTGCACACCCTCAGCCTGCAGACGCTCCAGCGCCTCGCGACTCATCAACAGCGTCCACGCGTGATGGAGTACCAGCGGGCCGAACTCTCCCTGAGCCGAGCCCACCATGGGCCCCAGATTGGTCCCAGGCCAGAGGGGAACTCCGGAAGGCACCAACGGGCGCACCTGCTCACGCAGCCGCTCGAACTCTGCGTAGTCCTCCTCCAGCCGGGCCGAATACTTTTTCTGCTCCTGCGGAGGCAGGACGGACAGATCCGCCGATGGGTAGGCATCCGTGCCGGTTGACCAACTGGCATCGCACACCGGGCAATGCACACCGGGCAGGTACCACTTGTGCCCGTACGTGTGCCCGCCTGAGTAACGAGGATTCGGAACATCCTCCAACAGGTAGAACCGCATGGCTCCTCAAGGCGGCATCGGCTGTGGAAAGGATACCGCCCTCGCGCTCAGTTGAACGCGTCGATACCGGTGATGGCCTTGCCCAGCACGAGCGTGTGCACCTCGTGGGTGCCCTCGTAGGTGAACACGCTCTCCAGGTTGAGCATGTGCCGCACCGGCGGGTACGCGTCCGTGATGCCATTGGCCCCGTAGATGCTCCGAGCCACCCGGGCGATCTCCAGCGCCGCCTTCACGTTGTTGCGCTTGGCCAGGCTCACCATCACCGGCGTCACCTTGCCCTCGTCCTTCAGCCGCGCCACCCGCAGCCCCACAAGCTGCGCCTTGACGATCTCCTGCAGCATGTCCGCCAGCTTCTCCTGCGTGAGCTGGTAGCCCGCGATCGACTTGCCGTCGAACTGCACTCGGGACAGCGCGTATTCGCGAGCCCCCTCGAAGCACGCGATCGCCGCCCCCGTCACCGCGAACGCGATGCCCAGGCGCGCGTTGTTCAGGCAGGACAGCGGCCCCTTCAGTCCCATCACCTTCGGCAGCACGTTGCGCTCGGGCACGCGCACGTCCTGGAAGGACAGCTCGCTCGTCACCGAGGCCCGCAGCGAGAACTTCCCGGGGATCTCCCGCGCCGTGAAGCCGGGCATCCCCTTCTCCACCAGGAAGCCCCGCACGGACTCGGCGCCGCCGTCCTCCGTCTTCGCCCACACCACCGCCACGTCCGCGATGGCCCCGTTGGTGATCCACGCCTTCGTGCCGTTCAGCACCCACCCGTCCCCGTCCTTCCGTGCCCGCGCGCGCATGCCGCCCGGGTTCGAGCCGAAGTCCGGCTCCGTGAGGCCGAAGCAGCCGATGATCCGCCCCTCCGCCATGCCCGGCAGGAAGCGCTGCTTCTGCTCCTCGCTGCCGTAGGCGTGGATGGGGAACATGCACAGCGAGCCCTGCACCGAGGCGAACGAGCGCAGCCCCGAGTCCCCTCGCTCCAGCTCCTGGAGGATCAGCCCATAGCTCACCGTGTTCATCCCCGCGCAGCCGTAGCCCTGCAGGTTCGCCCCCAGCACGCCCATCTCCGCCAGCCCGGGGATGAGGTGCGCGGGGAACGTGCCCTCCCGGAAGTGCTGGCCGATGATCGGCAGCACCTCCCTGTCCACGAAGCGGGCCACCGTGTCTCGGGCGGCCCTCTCCTCGTCCGTCAGCAACTGGTCGATCAGGAGCAGGTCGGTGATCTCCGCGCGCGGCATGGCTCTTCCTCGGGGTGACGGGAGTGCGCGGCTTCTAACGCCCGCTCCCAGGGCAGTCAAACCGCGCCCGCTTCGCCTATCCTGCCGCCCCATGACGACTCCCAGGAAGGCAGCAGTGGTGACGGGCGCCAGCCGCGGCATCGGCCGCGCGGTGGCGCTGGCGTTCGTTCGCGAGGGCTATGACGTGTGGGCGCTGGCCCGCTCTGCCGAGGCGCTCGAGGGCCTGCGGCGCGAGGCGGGAGAGGCCCTGCGCCCGCTCCCCGTGGACGTCGCGGACGAGGCGGCGGTGCTGGCCGCGTGCCGCGCGGTGCTCCAGACGGGCGCACCCCACGTGCTGGTGAACAACGCGGGCATCTCGCACTCCGCCCCGCTGACGAAGACGCGCTCGGAGGATCTGAACCGGCTGATGGCCATCAACGTGACGGCCCCCTTCCTCTTCTGCCGCGAGCTCCTCCCCGCCATGGCGACGGCCGGCGGCGGGCGCGTCATCAACATCGGCTCTGTCGCCGCCGTGCGGGGCGCTCCGTACACCTCCATCTACTGCGCCTCCAAGCACGCGCTGCTGGGGCTCACCCGCGCGCTGGCGGTGGAGTACACGCGCAAGGGCGTGACGGTGAACCAGGTGAACCCGGGCTGGGTGGACACGGACATGCTCGCCCAGGCGGTGGGGACCATCAGCAAGATGACGGGCCGGAGCCAGGACCAGGCGCGTGAGACGCTCGCGGCCATGAACGCCACCGGCCGGGTCATCCATCCGGAGGAAGTGGCCGCGGCGTGTCTCTTCCTGGCCTCGGACGCGGCGGCGAGCATCACCGGGGCGGCGGTGCCGCTGAACGGCGGCGACTTCGGCTGACCCCGGTTCGTCACCGAGCCGCCAAATCCACCCCAGCCAGGTTGCACCGGCAAGCTCCGGTGCCCAGCCTCCCCTCTCAGCTTCAAGGACGGGAGGTCCCTCGTGAGGTGGTCGTGGAGTGTGGTGGTAGGGCTCTGTGTGCTCGCGGGCTGTGCACCAGACAACCCCTCGGCAGGCGCCGAGGAGAACCTGGAGAAACCGCCGGCGGAGACTCCACCCCGAATCCGCGTCGAGCCAGGAGCAGTGGTGTTCCCGCGAAGCTTCGTCGGCCAGCCGACAGCGGCGTCCGTGCACATCCTCAATGAGGGGGAGAGCCTCACGCGGGTGGAGCTGAGCATCCCGAGCCCCTTCAAGGTGGAGACCGGCGTGCTGAACCTGCCTCCGGGCGCCGGGCACACGGTGGAGCTGAGCCTGGAGCCGGAGCGCCCAGGCCCCACGGGAGCGGTGCTCCTGGTGCAGGCAGGGGCTCGGAGGATCGAGCTCACCGTCAGGGCCGAGGTGGAGCCCGCCCCCCCGCTCACGGGCCCTTGAGCCACGTCCAGGTGCGCTGTGCTCGGACGACGGAGCGCCTAGAGCTTGTACCGGCGCACCATGGCGCTCACCTCGCGTGAGGCGCCGCTGAGCCGGGAGGCGGCCTGCTCGGTGGCCTGCAGGCGCGTGACGGTCTCCTGGGAGAGCGAGGAGAGATCCTTCAGCGCGTCGAAGAGCTGGGCGATGCCGGCGTCCTGCCGGCTCACCGTCTCGGCGATCTCCCGGACGGTCATGCCGTTCTCGTGCACCAGGGTGGCCAGCGCGCGCAGGCTGTCTCCGGTGGCCCGCACCTGCGCCAGGCCCCCCTCCACCTCGCGCGCGCCGTTCTGGCTGGTCTCCACCGTGTTGGCGATGGCGCGGCTGATGTCCTCGAGGATCTCCTGCACCCGCGCGGTGGCCCCCACGGACTGATCCGCCAGGGTGCGGATCTCCCGCGCCACCACCGCGAAGCCCTTGCCGTGCTCGCCGCTGCGGGCCGCCTCGATGGCGGCGTTGAGCGCCAGCATGTTGGACTGATCGGCCAGATCCTTCACCGTCTGGGTGATGCCGCCGATCTGCGCGGTGCGCTGCTGGAGCTCCTGGCTGGTGTTGGCGATCTGATCCACCTGATCGCGGATGAAGGTGAGCCCGCCCACGCTGCTCTCGATGGCGCGCTCGCCGGCGCGGCCCAGGGAGTCCGCGCGCTCGGCGCCCTTGAGGACGGCCTGGGCGCGCTGGGCGGCGGTCTGCGAGCTGCGCTGGAGCTCCTGCGCCGTCACCTGCGTCTGGTAGAGCGCGGAGGCCTGGCGCGTGGCGGTGCGGTTCTGCGCCGCCGCGTCCTCGGAGAGCTGCGCCGCGGCGTGCTCGAGCTCCCCCGCCGAGGCGTCCAGCACGAGCAGCACCTCCCGCAGCTGGTCAATCATCCGCCCGAACGAGGTGGCCAGCTCGCCGATCTCGTCGTTGGAGCGCACCTCCAGCGAGCCTCGGAAGTCCCCCTCGGCCACCACGCGCGCGGCCGCGGCGGTGAGCTGCCGCAGCGGCCCCGTCACCCGCCGGGCGATGACGAAGGCCACCCCGCCGGCGACGATCGCCGCCGCGCCGCCCAGCATGATGAGGGACAGCAACATCTCACGGAAGCGGGCGAACTCCGCCGTCGCGCTGCGGGTGAGCACCAGCCGCAGGCCCTCGCCCATGTCCACCACGGCCACGAGGATCGACGCGCCGTTCAGCTCGAGGAAGCGCGGCGCGTCTCCCACCTCGGGCAGCGCGGGGATCACCTCCTCGGGGCCCACCGTGCGCAGGCCGCTGGCGCTCACCGCCTGCCCCTGCAGCAGGAGGGCCTCCACGCCCGTCTGCTCCCGCAGCCGCCGCAGCAGCTCCTCGCCCATGCGGGCGCCCACGACGACGTGCCCGACGACCCGCTCGTTCGCCTCCACGGGGCTGAAGAGGATCCAGTAGGGGACTTCGTCGATGATGAGCTGCCCGACCAGCTTGCTCTCGAGGAGCCGCGAGAGCTCCGCGGGCATGGCGCCCGAGAGGCTGCCGGCGCGCACCTTCCCGCTGGGATCCGTGAGCAGGAAGAGATCCACGCCCATCAGCGCGCGCTGCTCGGAGACGATGCCCTCGAGGGTGGCCCGCTCCCCACCGTCGCTGGCGAGCGCCGAGCGCAGGGAGGGGCTGCTCGCGGCGCTGCGGGCCGCCACCGAGAGCACCCTCCCTTCCTGCTCGAGCAGGTGGCGCCAGTAGGTGATGTCCTGCTCCAGGCTCTGCGAGAGGCGCTCCTCGAGGCTCGCCCGCAGCGACATGGCCACGAGCGCCACGCTCCCGATGGACAGGACGAAGACGACGAGCAGAAAGGCCGCAGTCACCCGGGCGGAGAGGCTGAGCTTCATACGCGGCGATGGTGGGAAAGCATGGGAGGAGGTGGAACGTAAACCAGCCTAAACCGAAAACGGGGGTGGTTCGAGGGGGGAGGAGCGCATGCCGGGGCCCATCAGACGAGGTGCGCTCATGGCAGGCAACAGGGGGCGGCCCCCCAGGCGCCTGCACACCTCCTGCCCCTCGTCCTTCAGGGCGCTTGCACCTGGGCCTGGGGGGCCGGGAAGCCCCCGAAGAGAAAGCCCAGGCCCACCTGGAGGAGCACGCCGTCCACGCCGCCCAGCTTGGGAGAGAGGCGCTCGAACAGCTCGAAGCGGTCCCGGCCGATGGGGGACAGCACACTCACCTCGGGCATGAGGCCGAAGTCCCGGGACACGGGGAGGGCCACCCCGAACGAGGCCCCCGCGGCGAAGAGCTCGAAAGGCTTCACGGAGCTGGCGGACGCGGGGAAGGTCCGGACGTACTGGACCCGGGGGCCGAGCACCCACTGCCCCCGCCCCCCCGCGCGCCACCCGAGCAGGAGGGGGAGCGACGCGGTGATGAGCCCGTCCTGCTGCTCCCGCTCGCCGAAGATCGCGCCGCCCACCTCGGGGGCCACCGAGAGGGCAAAGCCCTGATCGAGCGGATCATTCAGCCTCACCTTGAGGCCGGCCTTCAGGGACAGGAGGGCGGCCCCCACGCTCCACTCCACCCGCTCGGTGAGCCCGCGCCGGTAGTGCACCGCGAGGTAGGGCCAGCTCAGGCGCTCCCCGTCTCCGAGATCGCGCCCGACGGCGTTCTGCACCGACGTCTCGACGAGCACCTGGTAGCTCCCTGGCGGGAGCGTGTCCGCGCGCTGCATCGCCCCCATGGAGGCACAGCCCGTGGTGAGCGCGGCAACCACCAGGAGCAGGGAGGCACGGGAGCTCGGGAGCATCGGCACACCGCAAGATTGACGGAGGCCCCGCGCGCGGACAAGTGTCCCTCAGTACCCAGGACTTCCGCAGCCGGGAGCGCGTCTGATCTCGCCTGCCGGGCCCACCCCAGGAGATCCCATGCAGGTGCCCACGCGCAAGGCGCTACTCCAGCAGCTGGACCCGCTCCCTCACGGGGCGCGCATGGCGCGCGTCGCGAGCATCGGGAGGGACGCGCGAGGGACCGCGCCGCTCACTCGGTTGCTGGACGAGCTGCTCGGCGGGGGCGCGTACGAGGCGAGCCTCGGCCTGCAGATGGCGCGCGCGGCCCGTGATGAGGCGCCCCTGCTGCGCGGCCTCACTCACCCTTCCCTCCAGGTCCGCGCCCTCGCCGCCTCCCTGGCGGGCCCCTGCGTGGGGGATGACGCCGCGCTGGAGCGGATGCTGCCGGAGCTGGCCCCGGCCATGCGGCGGCGCGTGCTCAAGGGCGTGGCGCTCGCCCGGCGAGGGGCGCTGGCGGCCCGGCTGCTGCCCCAGGTTCTCGAGCGGCACGGCGCCTCGGAGGCCGTCCTCCTCCTCCCGGCCCTGGACGAGGCGGCGGTGCGGCGCCTCCTGCCGGAGGTGGGCCACGCGCTGCGCAGCTGGCACACGCTGACCTGGCGCTATCCGGACGCGGTGCTCGACTACCTCCAGGCCCGCTTCGCCGCCGTTCCCGAGCGGGAGCGCGCCTCCCTCTTCTTCACCTGCCGCGAGCCGCTGGCGGAGCTCACCCGCCTGCGCAGCGCGGAGGTGCTCGCCCTCTCGCGCGACTTCGCGCCGCTGGACGTGATGCCTCCTCCCCTGCTGGATGGACTCCGGCGGCTCACCCGGCGGCACCCCGATCAAGTCTTCGCGCTGCTCACGCGCCCCTCCCTCCGGGGCTGGCTGAAGAACCAGGGCCTGCCGCCGGGGATGCTCAGGGAGGCGGCGGCCTTCTCCGGGGAACAGCAGCGCGCGCTGGCCCGGCTCCTCGGGGAGATACCTCAACACCTCGCCGCCTTTCTGGAGGCCCTGGCCCCGTCTCTGCGCGCCGCCCTCTTCACCCATGCCTACGAGGGCATCCCCGCGCGCGAGCTGCCGGACGCGCTGCTCGCCGCGCTGCCCCACAGCCTGCGGGACACAGAGGCGGAGCGGCGGCTCACGTTCCGTGAGGTGAAGGAGGACCGAGACCGGCTGCTGGCCACCCACTCCCTGCGCACCATCGAGCACGCGCGCGAGCCGCTGACGAAGGCCGCCTTCGCGGCGAAGGCGGAGGATCGCGCCCAGGCGCTCGTCTACCTCGTGCGCGCCACGGGCCTGTCTCGCCGGGGGATGACGGAGACGCTGAGCCAGCTCTCGCGGCTGCGCAACGAGCAGGATCCGGTGCGAATGGCGGTGCTCGGCGCGCTGGCGGACGTCCCGCTCTCCACCTTCACCTCCGAGCACCTCCCCTCGCTCGCGGAGCTGGTGACCTGGGTCGTCGAGGCGCGGGACTCCTCGCCGACGACCCGCGCCGCGCTCCAGCGGCTGGCCTTCCGGCTGATACGGGGCCACGCCACCGAGCCGGACGGCCCGATGTTCCAGTTCGCGCTGGACACGCTCAAGCGCCTCGCGGGACAGCGGGGGAACCTCTCGCTGCCCCCCCTCGAGAGGGATCTGCCGCGCGGCGCCGAGTTCCGCATCGTCTCGACCCTGATGCCCATGATCCGCGCCGCCTCCGAGCGGGACAGCCACGCCCTCATCATCACCCTGGCCCAGGCGCTCGGCCGGCGCGCGTGGAAGGTGGACATGCTCCAGGCGCTGCTCGAGCCGGCGACGAGCGCCTCCCCCGACTCGATGGCGCAGGCGGCCATCTCGCTGTGGCTCGCGCCGCCGCGCACGCGAGAGGTCCGCGTGCGCAAGCTCCTGGATCGGGATGAGACGACGGTGACGATCCCGCGCGTCTTCGAGCACCTCCACCGGCGCCGGCAGGACTGGCTGGATCCGTTCCTCGACGGGCGGCGGCTGCGCGGGCGCTTCGTCAGCGGCAAGGCGGGCTGGGTGCCTCCGGCCCAGGACGGCTTCCACCGCTGGCTGCCACGGCAACAGGAGAAGCTCGCCTCACTGCTGCTGCGCATCGCCGGGGACGGGCAGCGCAGCGCGTGGGAGCGGATGGGCGTGCTGCGCACCCTGCCACGGCTGACGGTGGTGACGGTGGAGACGCTCGCCCCGTTCCTCGCGGCGAAGGACGTGCCCACGGCGGAGGCCGCGCTCGGCGCGCTCGCGTGGCTCGATCGGCCGGAGACGGCGCTCCCCTCGCTGCTGGAGAACCTCGACGGGGATCGGGCCCGGGTGGCGATGTACGCGGTGCCCCGGGTGGCGAGCCAGGTGAGCGGAGACACGCTGTCGGCCACGCTCGCGGGGCTGTTCGGGCGCGAGAAGCTCAAGGTGACGGTGCACAAGGAGGCGGTGCGGCTGCTGGGGGCGTTCCGCTCCACGCACAGCCTGGCGCTGCTGCGTCAGCAGTGGGAGCGCCCGCAGCTCCACCGGGACGTGCGGATCGCGGTGGGCCACGCGGCGCGGCGGTTGCTGGACGCGCAGGAGGCGTGGGAGCTCCTGGACGCCATGGCCCGGAGCCCGGACGCGTACGTGGCCGCGAGCCTGCTGGATCAGAGCCCCTCGGAGCTGCGCCCCGGGCTGCGCCCGCGCTATGCGGCCCTGGTGCTGCAGGTGGCCCTTCACCCCGAGCTGAGCGTCCGCCGGCAGGCCTGGCTCGCGCTCCGGCGCTGGTCTCCCGGCGCGGAGGAGCAGGTGGCGCGAGCGGCGGCGGAGCGCGTGCTGGAGCTCGCGGAGGGCGCCGAGTGGAGCGAGGCCACGGGTGCGCTGGTGGAGGCCATCCGGGACGGCGTGGCGGTGGAGCACGTCCTCTCGACGGTGGCGGCGCTCGTCACGCTGCCGGTTTCCCCGGCACAGAACGCGACACCGGAGCGGGATCTGCCGGGGCGCCAGCGCCTGCAGGGGCTGTGCGCGGCGCTGATGAACCTGCCGCTGCCGGTGCGCCTGCGCCTGCGAGCCCGCATGCGGGAGGTCGCGGGGGTGATCGCCACGGAGGCATCGCTCTGGCCGCTGAGCGCGAGGATCCGGTTGGGCGCGCTGGAGTGGAAGGACGCGGAGGCCGTGAGCCAGGCGCTCCTCACGCTCGCCCGGGAGTCGCAGGAGGAGCCCCTCTTCGCCCCAGTCCTGGCGGATGAGGTGGCCACGGCCGTGGGGCACCCGAGCGCGGAGTGGGTGCCGGAGACGCTGCTGGAGGCCGCGGACCGCGTGGTGGAAGAGGCTCCGCTCGTCTCGGTGAAGCTCGTGGGGGCCGCGGGGGAGCGCCTGCACTGGCGCGAGGACGCGGCACAGCGCCTGCGGGCCTTGAGAGAGCACCCGCGCCCCGCCATCCGAGCAGCGGCGCGCGCCATCACCACGGCGAACGAGTGAGCTCCACGTCGTTCGCTCCGAGGTTCGACTCCGCTCGCATGCCTCAAGGGTACGAGGTGGTCCTCGGGCGAGCACGGGAGAACACGGGCACATAGCAGCCGGTTCCCCACTCGTAGGCAAAGTCCGGACAATCCGGAGGACGCGAGTCGTGCTTCAGCCAGCAGCCCCCCCGGATCTCGACCAACCCCTTGATGCAGGGGGGCCGCCGCTGGCCCTGGAGTGGTTCTTTGGGAATATCGGTGCTGCTTACACTCCAATCCGGCTCATGCGCGGCGATAGCCACTGGCACTTCGAGCACAATGTCGCTGAGCCCCACCGTTCCCGCATCCGCCGTTCCCGCATCCCGTCCTTCCTCTTGCACCAGCATCGGCAGTGGCTCTGGAGCTTCCAGGTCGGGCTCTGGCTCTGGCCGTGACATCACCACGGCCAGCAACACCAGCGCTGCCACTGCGAGCGGTACTGCCCAAGCACCTGAGGGTTCCCTCGATGGGACTCTCCCTGCCGCGGCCCGAGGCTGCTGCACGGGCTCCTCCGCCTCCGACCTCGCCGCTGCAGGTTTCACTGCCTCCTCCACCCTCTCCCAGCCGAACAGGGGCTGATCCGCCCCCAGCCCCGCGCTCTTCGCCGCCTGCTCCAATGCCTCGGCCATCCCCCGCACCGTGCCTCGCGCATTGGGACGCACCGACAGCATCTTCAGAATCAGCGCGCTCAGCTGCGGCTCCACCCTCGGGTTGAGCGCCATCGGTGGCCGGGGGCCTGCTCCCTCCACGTGCCAGATGTCCGCCCCATCCACTCCAGGCTCCGTGGGCGGCGGGTACTCCCCCGTCACCAACCGGTACCCCGTCACCCCCAGCGCGAACAGATCATCCGTCGCGCTGGCCGGATAGTGCGCTCGGGACTGCAGGCCGTGGCGCAGGTCGAACTGCCAGGCCTCGGGGCTGCGGTAGGCGGCCGTGCCCGGCGGCAGCGCATACAGGGTGAGCGTCTCGGCCCCCGCGTAGCGCCCCGCTCCAAAGTCCGTCAGCATCGCCCGCCCATCCGCCTGCCTCACCAGCACGTTGGCGCCCTTGACGTCCCGGTGCACTCCTCCCGCCTCCTCCGTGGCCTCCAGCGCCCGGGCCACCTGTGAGAGCATCACCAGCACCTGACGCGAGGTGGGCTTGTGCGCACTCGCCCAGTCATAGAGGCACGCGCCCTCTACCCACTCCATCACCACGTACGGAAAGAAGAGCCCGGTTGGCCCGCGCCACGCGCCGTACCCCAGCAGCCGCGGCACGCTCGGGTGGTGGATGCGCCCCAGCAGCTCCACCTCTCGCTCGAAGCGCCTATCCCCCTCGTACACGGCGATCTTGAAGGCCACTGGCCCGGCCTGCTCCCGTCCCACCTCCACGGCCTGATACACCGCTCCATAGGTGCCTCGACCTCGCCGGCTCAGCACGCGCCAGTGGTCCACCACCAGCTCGGGCGGCAGGAACGCTGGGTGCACGTACGGCGTGCGCAGGTTCTTCATCAAGTGCCTCGCGGTGAAGAGAGCGGCAAGCTCTA